>CAZFIA010000079.1:0-18599 GCA_964519335.1 uncultured Pseudomonadales bacterium | reverse complement strand
GCCTGCATCCGGGTGACTGAATCTTTGCGCCAACTTAGGCGCTTATCCAGTCCGGTTTCAGACACATCATCGAGCTCACCGTAGTCTTCCTTTAGCCCCAATCTGGTTTTGGCAAGCGGGCTGAAATCGAGACTTTGGGTGTATTCGTTATCTAGCCAGGTGACAAAACTCTGGCTTGTATCAGTGCTAATTTCTGAGCTTGAGATTGAAGGGCTAGTCTGACCGGGATTATTGGCCGTACAGCCGCATAACAGGGTTATCAGTAAGGTCGGAAGTAGGGTCAATAATCTCTGCACGAGGGTTCCTTGGTTGATTGGAGAGGGTAGGACGGTGCAGCTGCAATATACCGTGAATTTGAGCTAACCTGCTTCCAGCAAAGGAAACTAGGAGGGATCAACGTGAAATTTGCTATTCGACGTTTTGTCTGTGCTTTGACGGTTTTTTCTGTTTCGTTTTCCGGATGGGCGATCGCCAAAGAGGATCTAGATCCTTACTCTTGTGTCGATCCGGAATTCCGCGAAGCATTTGGCACCTATGTGTACCAGGCTACGGCGCCGATCTACCGCCTGGATTTACCAGATATTTTCAGCAATCTTGATCTTCCGAAGACCCTCACGCTCGTTGGAAGTCAATCGAGTAGCCATCTATGGAATCAGCAATCGCGGGTTGTCTTTAAGGTAGAGGGAGACAAAGCTGTTGGGCTTGCGACCGGTATCAAAATGCTTGAGAAAAGCGGGTGGCGGGTAAAACCTATCAGAAGTTTCTTCGGCGGCGGCTTCGCCTCCGAGTTTAGACAAAATATTGTTACGGCCTGTCAGGAAGGTGGGACCGAAGTTTTGACAGTCTCTACACGAAATTCGAAAATCGGTTCGTTGCTAGAGCTATCAGTTAACTCTGAACATCAGGCTAACTCCTGCGCCGAACTACAATCGAGCGCGCTTGATCCTATAGATTTCAGGTTGCTGGAACGGTTCTTGCCCGATTTGAACTTGCCGCTGGATGCAACCGGCCGTCGATTTGGGTCAGGCGGTGACGATAAAGAGTACGTCAGTTACGCGATGGTTGAGTACGGAGCGGGGCGCGAGGCGTTGGTGAGTTTTTTGGGCGAACAAATCAGAAATCAAGGCTGGAAATCTGAAGGACAGTGGGCGGTAAGTAGCTCTTCCGGGACTATTTGGTCAATGTCCGTCGAGGACCCAGGAGAGCTCTTCGGGCAGTTGGTGGCCATTGAATCTTCCCCGGGAACTTTCAACGTTCGATTCAGCGTTATCGTGGCGCGGCGTATCTAATTTTGGTCGGGGGTTCCCGCCCCAATTGAGTACCACTACTAAGCAAATCGCCTAAAGTTCATGGCGCAACCAGCCGTTCTCTGTCCTAATGGCGGATCAAATTCGCCTATTCGACGGAACCCTTTTTTGGAATCCACTAACACAGACGGGACAGCTGTGACCGAAAGGTCGCACAGGTTCTGGCATTTTCGGCCCGGCATGACGATTGTAGGCTTCACCTTCGCGTTGCAGTTTGTTGCGATGGGCACGTCTTACTATGCCTTTGGCGTGTACCTAAAAGATCTATCAGTTCTGCTCGACACCACCCGAACCCCGGTGTCTCTGGCGTTGACTCTACAGAGCGTCGTAGTGGGGCTTTCTGGGCCCTTCATTGGTCGCGCTTTGGCAGAACGCTCAATACGAGGGCTGCTGCTGACAGGCTGTGCGTTGATGTCAGTTGGATTCTGGCTTCTGTCCTGGGCATCAGAGCTTTGGCACGTCTATATCGCCTTTGGCCTTATCGTTTCGACAGGTCAGTGCTTGTTAGGGTCACTCCCTAGCAATACGCTGGTTGCTAACTGGTTCGATAAGAATCGCGGTAAGGCGCTGGGTATCTCCCAGTTTGGACTCACCATCTCTGGTGCAGTTGTTGTGCCGCTCACTACCTGGCTGGTGTTGCAGGGCGGCCTGGTATTTACCTTTCGTATCTACGCGATTGCCATTCCGCTTCTGCTGGTGCCGCTAATTCTCATGTTTGCGACAAAAACACCGGAGGAGGTTGGTGAACACCCTGATGGCATCGCCCCAGATAACGACCTGCAAAAGCAAGAGGCAGATAAGGAGAACGAGGTTTGGACCGTGGGCCGTGCACTGCGTGATCGAAGCATATGGTTGCTTGCGTTTATTGTTGGGCCGAGCTTTCTGTCGATAGGTGTGGTTCTTATCACCTTGCCTGCGTATGGAACTGATTTGGGATTGAGTTCTATGCACGCGGCGGGGGTTGTGTCCTGGGCGACCCTGCTTGGTGCATTCGCAAAGCCCTTGTTTGGTGCGTTGGCAGATCGGTTTAACACCAAGCTGGTGGTTGCCTGTTCGTTTTTTTTCCAATCGTTAGGTGTCTGTTGTTTGCTGGTCGCCGACAATTACTTCACGTTGGTATTGAGTGGCCTGTTTTTTGGATTAGGCTACGGCGGCATGGCAACACTCTGGGCGGTTTTGATCGGCGAAATACATGGCCGATTATCGTTCTCGAGGGTAATGGGTGCCATGTCGCCTCTGATCATGCCCTTCAACATCATTGGATTGCCTTTCGCCAATCTTGTGTTTGACTGGACGGGTAGCTACGCGCCTGCCTACGCAGCACTGTTGGTGTGTTATGCGGTCGCGCTCACTGCGCTATGGCGACTGCCGCTTACCCGTCAATCGAGCCCAGCCTAGCCGACCCCGGAACAAAGCCGTTCAGGCGGTTCAATCCGCCCCCGTATCAGACTATTCTAAGAAGGTATTTCGGGAGGGAATTCAGTATGACCATGTCGCTACGCGGTAGTGTTGCCATCGTTGGTATGGGCGAGACTGAGGTTGGCGCGCTGCCTGGCCAGGGATCAACCGAACTTTGCGCCGAGGCAGCCCGACGGGCGCTTGTTGATGCGGGGCTCGAGAAGAGCCAGGTAGACGGGCTAATCACCTGCAATCCCTGGGTAGAACCACATCTCTATCACGCTGAGATGTTCTCAGAGTATATGCAGATATTTCCACGCTTCTGCATGACCCTCAATGCCGGAGGCGCAACTACGCTAACTGCCGTGCAACGTGCAGCGAGCGCGATAGTCACCGGGGTATGCGACACGGTGCTGATCACCCATGGCGACAACCCGAGAACGGGCATGACCGGTGCTGAGACCGGTGCGAAGATGACCACCACAATGAACCCGCAGTTCGAGTTGCCTTACGGTGTGCCACTTACCAATGGTTATGCAATGGCGGGGCGTGCTCACATGCATGAGTTTGGGACCACCTCTGAGCAGCTTGCGCAGGTTGCCGTCTCCGCCCGGGCGCACGCGAGTCTTAACCCGGCTGCAGAAATGCGCGAGCCGATGACTATTGCAGATGTGATGAACTCTCGCGTGGTCGCAGACCCTCTGCATGCGCTTGATTGTTCACTCTGGTCTGACGGCGGTGGCGCCGTTGTTGTGGTTGCTGCCGAACGCGCCAAAGACTTTCCAAACAAACCCGTGTTTTTCCTCGGGTGTGGTGAGGCGCACTGGCACGAACATTTTTTCCACGCACGTTCCCTCACAACGACCGCTGCGAGTGAGTCAGGCCCACGAGCACTAGAAATGGCTGAGCTCGCGCTTTCGGATATGGATTTCGCGCAGGTCTATGACTGCTTTACGCCGGTTGTGCTAATGGAACTTGAGGATCTTGGATTTTGTCCCAAGGGCGAGGGCGGTGGTTTTGTTGAGAATGGCAATATCGAGCTTGGTGGTAGCATTCCTGTAAACACGCACGGTGGATTGCTTTCGCATTCCCACACGGGGCATCCCGGTTCAATGTTTGCGCTTACCGAAGCGGTGACTCAACTGCGGGGTGACGGTGATGCGCGCCAGGTGCCGAATGCAGAGGTGGGTCTGGTGCACGGCCAGGGTGGAGTTCTTTCCAGCCATGCCACGTTGATTCTTGGTGCGGAGGCTACGTTATGAGCGATAAACCTATTCCCCGACCCACACCAGAAACCGAACCTTTTTGGGTGGGTTGTGCCGAGGGAGAGCTGCGTCTGCAGCAGTGCCAGGACTGTTCTCATGTTCAGTATCCGCCCCGAAAACTCTGTTCGGGCTGCTTCTCGCAGAATGTGAACTGGAAAAAAGTATCGGGCCTGGGAAGTGTTCGCAGCTGGAGTACGGTTGTAGCACCGGGTGCACCCGGCTTTGTTGACGAGGTGCCGTTTCTCAGTGTGTTAGTTGAACTCAACGAGGGGCCAACAATGCTGTCTGTACTTAGAGAATGTACTGCCGAGCAGATTGATTTTGGCATGCCGGTTGAGGTGATATTTGAGCAACGCAGCGACAGCATCCATGTTCCCTATTTCAAGCCGCACAAAGCTGGGTAGCTGCGGTGGAAACCTCTTCACGTTCACCGGTTATGCTGGTGGTGGGTGCTAGCGGCATCGTTGGTCGCGCCGCGCTTGAGCACTTCAATCAGCTTCCCGGGTGGCGAGCCATTGGCATATCGCGTCGGGCTCCAGATCTGCCTGGTATCGAGCACATAGAGTTAGATCTGCAAAACACACAAGCTTGCGACCGAGTTGCAAAGTCACTGCATATAGTCACTCATGTGATCTATGCGGCGCTCTATGAGAAACCGGGTCTACTCGCGGGCTGGGTTGAGAACGACCAAATGCAGACTAATCTGCAGATGCTCAAGAATCTAATGATGCCGCTGCAAGCGGCCGCTAAGAATTTACAACACGTCAGTCTGTTGCAGGGCACCAAGGCCTATGGCGCGCACGTTCGTCCCATGAGTGTGCCCGGCAAAGAGCGAGCTCCGCGCGTTGAGCACGCTAATTTCTATTGGCTACAGGAAGATTGGCTGAAGCAACAACGGGCAAGTGCCTCGTGGAGTTTAACCGTCTGGCGACCACCGCTGATTATAGGCCATGCGTTTGGGGCGCCGATGAATGTGTTGGCTGCCATTGGGCTCTACGGTGCCCTGTGCGCAGCGTCGAGCGATGCTAAAAGTCGTGGATTTGGTTGGCCGGGCGGCGTTTGCGGTCCTATCGACGTGGTGGATGCACGATTACTCGCACGGGCCTTCGGCTGGGCGGTGAGTGCTGTCCCGCTAGCAGAAGACACAATAGGTAAGGTGAATGCCGAGGCCGCTGACGAAACCTTCAATGTCACCAATGGAGATGTGTTTGTTGCCAGTGAAATTTGGCCGCGCCTGGCTCAGTGCTTCGGTCTGATTGCTGGTGAGCCCGCGCCACAGTTTCTTCAAGAGTCATTGCCGGGACAGTCAGGCCGGTGGAACCAGTTGGTAGCAGAGTACGGTTTGCAGGCGCCTGGGCTTGAAGCGTTTGCAGGAGATTCGCTTATCTACGCAGATCTGTTTTTTAACGCGGGTAACAGCGCCCCTATGCCGAGTACGCAGCTAAGCACGATAAAGCTGCGGCAGGCTGGGTTTGCAGATTGTGTTGACAGCGAAGACATGTTTGTCGAATGGATCGCTCGTCTACAGCAGATGCAGGTGTTGCCGCCACCTCGATAAGCTGCGAAGCATAGAATTAAAAATCAGGAGAGAACCTATGAAAATTGGCGTATTTGGAAATCTAACCTCGCCCCGCGCAACCGCAAAAATGATCGGCGACTTCGGCCGCCGTGCAGAGTCGGCCGGGCTTGAATCAATCTGGTTAGGCGAGCATGTGGTGTTGTTCGATGAGATGGAGTTTCCCTATCCAGGATCTCGGGATGGACGCATTCCCATGCCTAAAGGTGGCGGCATGCTCGATACAGTCGCTACATTCGGTTACCTCGCAGCAGTCACGTCTACCTTGCGCTTTGGTACGGGAATAACTCTCATACCCCAGCGTAATCCGGTGTACACCGCAAACGAGTTTGCCACGCTCGATTGGTTATCTGAAGGCCGCATGGATTTTGGTATTGGCGTGGGGTGGTGCAAGGAAGAAGTTCTGGCTTGCGGGTATAGCTGGCACGATCGCGGTAAACGCTGCGATGAATTTCTGGAACTAATACAGAAACTCTGGACCGAAGACGTTGTTCAGTTTAAGGGCAATCACATTGAAGTTGTTGGTGCCAAACTCGATCCAAAGCCAGTGCAAAAAGTTCTGCCCACGATAGTTGGAGGTCATAGTGCAGCAGCGATTCGTCGCGCGGTCACCTACGGTCAAGGTTGGTATGGCTTTGCCCTGTCACCAGAACTCACGGCGCCGATTCTCGACGACATCAACGCGGCACTTGCGGCCGCGGGCCGGTCGCGGGACGACTTTGAAATTGTCATTACGCCAAGCAGTGTCAAGACTGACGATGTGGTTCGCGAGTTTAGAGATCTGGGTGTTGATCGCCTGGTTGTGCAGCTCGGCTCAAACCGTTCAGAGAATGTAGATACGAAGCTCAAGGAGATGGAATCGATGGTCACGGTTGCCGCGTAGCGAGTTGCAGCGATCCCTTGATGAACTAATTTAACTCAATTCAACCGGGCGTGGTCGAGCTCAGGCAGTACGTAGCGCGCAAACAGATCACATTCTTCGTTGTGCGGGTAGCCCGAAAGAATGAATGATTCTATGCCAAGGTCCTCATAGGCTTTAAGTTTATTTAGTACTTGATCTGGATCGCCGACGATGGCGGCGCCACAGCCGCTGCGGGCTCGGCCGATCCCGGTCCAGAGGTTTGCCTCTGCGAATCCGTCACTGTCAGCGCTCTCGCGCAGATTACCCTGGGCTCTAACGCCGGTTGATTTGCTGTCCAGAGATTGGGCGCGGATACGCGCGCCTTCTTGCTCGTCGAGGCGCGACAGCAGCAAGCGTGATGCATCAACGGCCTGTCCCTCGGTTTCTCTAACGATCACGTGAACCCTGTAGCCGTACCTTAACTGTCTGTTGAACTGATCGGCTCGTTTCGTCATATCGTCGAGAATAGTTTTTATTTCAGGCAGTGTGCCAGGCCACATCAGAAACACGTCTGAACACTCGGCGGCGACCTCTCGTGCGGGTTCAGAAAGTCCGCCGAAGTAAAATAGCGGCGATTTGCCACTCAAGGTACGGGCGTTGGGTGGATCTACATTCAGTGACAAGAATTGTCCGTCCGCGCTTACCGATTCGCCGTTGAGAAGACTTCGCAGTGCGGTCATGGTTTCTCTGGTGCGCTGGTAGCGTGGAATCGACTCCAGCGTTTCGCCGGGTATATCGGACGAAATAATGTTGATGGCGAGACGACCCTTGAGCATCTGATCCAAAGTGGCGAGTTGGCGCGCTAATTGCGGTACCCACAATTCTCCGCAGCGCACAGCCACCAGCAGTTGCAGTTGCGTAAGAAGCGGTGCCATACCGGCGGCAAATGCCACTGAATCGATGCCAAGTTCGTAGCCCGAGGGCAGTAGAATGCCGTCGTAGCCGAGCTTATCTGCGTTGCTGGTAATCGAGGCGCAGTGCGACCAGGAAGACTTAAGCGCCGGATCATGAACGCCGAGAAAGCGATAGTCGTCGTCACAGAGTGCTGAAAACCAGCTGACTTCTACGCCCATGACAGCAACTCTTCGATAGACACGGCTTCTTTGCGCTCAATAGACGCCTGGGCTGCTGCCCCAACTACCACCGACCAAAACCCGTCTTCTAGATTGGGTGCTGCGTTAGTAACTGCTGCGACTTCGTCGGCGAAAGCCACATGTTCGTAAAACGTTGAGCCGTGATGCCCGGCCCGCGCGACATAAGAAGGGTAAGTGGGGGTGCTTTGAATAGAGGCTCCATTTTCACCGCGCCACAGCTCCAATCGGTTTTTGTTCTGCTCACCCAGAAGCGCTTCTTCTGAAGCAACCAGCCGTCCCTGGTCACCGCAAACAACCAGTTCTTCCCGGGAGCCGGGTGCAAACATACAAAGAGAAAAACTGCCGATTACACCGTTGTCGTAGTTTATGGTGACCTGGGCTTGATCAATTCCATCTGCGGGTTGATTCTTGTAGGAGAAATCTCGGAAGTTTACCGCTTGATTGCCCGCAGCGTAGACCTGGGTGGGGCGGCCGCCAGCAAAAAGATTTATGAGATCGAAGTAGTGGCAGCACTTCTCGACCAACGTGCCTCCAGTGGTTGCATTGAATTTGTTCCATTGACCCACCTTGTCGAGAAATGGGAACCGATGCTCAAGCATGTTAACGCTGTGCACTTGCCCAACCGCATTGAGTTGCAAGATTTCCTTTATTGCCTCTGCGTAAACCGCCTTGTATCGGTACTGCAAACCGAATCGAACGGTGTGGCTGTGCGACCGGGCCAATTCGCACACTTCTGATGCATCTGCGATCGTCGTCGCAATTGGTTTTTCAAGAAATATTGCTTTGGCGTATTTAGTGGCGACACGCAGAACTTCGAGGTGTGTGTAGTTGGGTGTCGCAATAATCAGGGCATCGGTTGCGGGGTCGGCGCAGGCTTCTTCCAGGGAAGCGTACACAGTAGGCTCAGGCGTTGCGTTATTGCCGGGCTCTATTTGGCGTCCGTCATCGATGGTTTTGAGGGCGTGCTTAACGCTTCTCGGTGCAGGGTCGAAAACACCGCCGATGCGGGCCCGCCCGACAAGGGTTGCATTGCGCATGTGCTCCTGGCCCATCATGCCGCAACCGATCACGCCGTAGCTCAATTCAGGCTCTGAATCTGCCGCAAGAAACCGGTCGCCAGGTTCTAGGTAGTCAAACAGTTGGCCACGGCGAAAAATTCTGCTCTGCATGACCTGTTCGTCCACTACTGGCTTCCCTCCATAACTGAAAGTTCGTTGTATCCGTGCGTCTCGATAAATGTTATCAGATCAATAAGTCTGTATTGTTTCCCAAATGGAATAACTGGAGTGCATGCGACGATGAGTGATTTGCGGCTTCTGCAGAATTTTGTGGCGGTCTATCGCAATCAGAGTTTTCGCTCTGCCGGAGAAATGCTGGGTGTCGCCCAGAGCTCTGTTACCAAACGTGTGCAGCTACTCGAAAGCCAGCTCGACATGCGGCTGTTTAATAGAACCACGCGCGCGGTTGAACCCACGGACGGTGCGCGTCAGCTCATTGAGTACGCCGAAGCAACGCTAAGATCTGCCGGTGCGTTTGATGAACAAGCTCGGCTCCTGGCTGGCGGTGAGCTCGGTGCTATCCGTGTCGGCGCTATCGCGCTCGCTGCTGAAACACTCATTGTCGATGCCCTGGCGAGGCTTGCAGAATCGCATCCTGGTCTCGATGTCGAGGTGATTGTTGGCAGCTCTGATGTTTATAGAGATTTAGCTACCGGGCAATGTGATCTTGTGGTGGGCGACAAGGCTAACCTTGCTCAGTCCCCTCACGCGAGATCATTGCGTATGGAGTCTGTCAGCGACGAGCCGCTAGTGTTTTTTCATCGTCGAAATCATCCCGCACAAAATGCAAACTCTCTGACGGAGCTCTTGTCTTTTCCGTTGGCGATTCCTAGTCGTTACTTCAATGAGAATCAGCTTTTTTCAGCGCTTGCCAAACAGACCGATCCGCCGGTTGCGCCGCGCTATCGCCTCAACAGTCTGTCGGCCTGTGTTGCGTTGGCTGCCAGTAGCGATGTGGTGACGTTGGGTCCGAAGTCGTTGCTTGACCGGCCGGTGCTCAGCGACAAACGCTCAGCCTTAGTGGCATCTACCTTCGCTACCGGAATAGAGCTTTGCATGGTGATGGCAACGGTTGCGCGCAACGCGCCAACACCCGCGGTTCGCGCGGTGAGAGAAGCGCTTGGCTATCTCTCTGCTGATTGAGTTGTTGCGCTGGTTTCGTTCCAGTCGGAGGCCTTACCCCGCGTTTCGCCTTCGCGAAAATAGTCTCCGGCACAAGAGAAATTCAGTGCGCCGCAATTAAGCAGCTCAGCGGCAGACATAGTTGCTATGTGCAGGTGCCATTGGCCTTCTCCCGGTTCCCCCAATTGATGGCGAACACCTTCGATGAGTCTTTCACGACTACCCTGCGCGGTTTGATTGAGAATGAGTTCCACTGATCGTGTTGCAAGCTTTGCCAGAGGCAGAAAAGCGCGCTTGGGCGGTGTCCAATCGTCATCTACTTGATTGGCGTTATTGATCACCATATAAACTTCTGCGGGAGGTAGCTGCTCACCTGTTCCCATGTCACCCGCCGAATTGAGAAAGTTAGAATAAAGCTGCAGAAGCTCGCTTTTACCGACGTCTCCAAACACCTGGGTTCGAACGCCCGCGTCAACATGCCAGCTCGATTGACTGAACGGAAGAGGGATATCGGATGCAAACTCTGGCATCACAATTTTTTGCGGGGGGAACGCTCCGGGGACCGATGTGGCGGCCACCAAAACCTTATGGTAGAGATCAAGCCAAGAGGCTCGTTCCTCATCTGTTTTAGAGGCTACAAATTTTTCGGCAATGCCGGTCATGTTCCACTTGACCAGAGAGCCGGTGCGCATTTCTACTGTTGCCACGCACAACAGCCCAGGCTCGAGACGTTCGCTTACCGCGCGTAATTGTTCGGGCCCAATGGTTCTTTTTAGCGTCTCATGCAGGCGGCCGTTGGCATACTTCGACGGCGCCAATAGCGGCCAGAGTACCGGGATGCGTTTACGATAGACATCGCGACTGCGAATGTTCTCCATAACGGCCTTCATGCCGTCGTAATCACCAATGTAGGCGTAAGTCGACAGGAGTGCGCCTACGCTTACTCCGGTTACTAGATCAAAGCTCTGGGTTTTTTCCAGCTGTGACTGCCAGCCAACAAGAAAACCAGCACCCCAGGCGCCCCGTGAACCACCACCCGACAGGGCCAGTAAGTGCGGACCCCTTAGTTCGCCTCTATGGTTTGCGAGAATTAGATCGTCGCCGATCTCGTAGAATGCCGCGTCCACCGTGCTCTGGTCACACCAAAGAGTACTGTGTGACTCATAAGTACTCGCGTGTAATGACAATGGACTTAGCAGTGTGAGACACAGAAGCAAAGCACAACGGGAAACCTCTGTTATGCCGGTAGCTATGGCAATTGGTCTACCTTTGATTCCGATCTTCATGGTTTCTCACCTGCGTGCTCTAAGACGGCCTGAGCGAATTTTAGTAGTATGCCCCGAAAAATACGATCAGGTATGAGCTCTATGCGGAGGTTTTTCTCCATGTTGTCAAAATTGTTAGTCCGGCCCGTGGTTGTGACTATTGTTGCCGCGTTTGCATTGGCTGCTGTAGACGTTCAGGCCCACGACTTTCGAAAGCAGGTAAAGAAAACCGATCCTAGCGTTGTGCTGCTCTACACCGAGGGTCGGGGCGTTGGGGGACAGGTTGACCAGCGTGGTCGGGCCAACGAAGTGGGTACAGCGGGATTGGGCTCTGGCGTTCTTATCGATGACGATGGCCATGTACTAACCGCCGCACACGTTGTGCAAACCGCTGACAGCGTGACTGCGCATTTTGTCGACGGTACTATAGTTAAAGCCGCTGTGATTGGCTCCAATCCCGAGATGGATGTTGCACTACTCGCGCTCGAACGAGTGCCAGACGGCATCAAACCCGCAAAGCTTGGGGACTCTGATGATGTCTCCATTGGTGATCAGATTTTTGTCATAGGCGCACCTCTAGGTTTATCACACAGTTTTTCTGTGGGTCATATCTCGCGGCGTCACGACAACAGAGAAGATCAGAGAGCAGCTGTTCGTGCTGAGGTATTTCAAACCGATGCCGCCATCAACACGGGAAACTCTGGCGGTCCCATGTTTAATACCAAGGGCCAGGTCATTGGCATTGTTAGCTATATCCAAACCCGCTCGGGTGGATCTGAAGGACTGGGCTTTGCCGTGACGATTAACGAGGTTATTAAGTCGCTATTCGAAGAGCGGGCGCTTTGGTCCGGTATGAGCGGCATCGACCTGCCGCCGGTTGTCGCAGAAATACTGAATGTGCCTGGGAAATCTGGATTTCTTGTGCAGAAGGTAGCCGCTAACTCGCCGGCTGATGCAGCGGGGCTGCGAGCAAGCCGCGTGCCGGCCCGAATAGCGGGTCTGGATCTGCTCATTGGGGGTGATGTTCTGTTGTCGCTCGCTGGCGTACCTATTCACTCTGGGATGATGCTTGATGACAGCGCAGAGACACGCGCGATGTCTAAGAAAATAGCTGCCGGGGATTCTGATGACATGTCCGCGGATGGCAGCGCCAAGCTCAGCGTTTTCCGTGATGGAGAAATCATCGAACTCGTCATTCCCTTAGAGGCAACACCATTGAGGGGCCTTGTTCCACCTGAAAAGCTGCACTAGTGGCTGAGTCTATTCGTTGATTCCTCTTCACTCAGCATAAAAGTAGGCTTATGGGAAGAAGAAAGTGAATTATTTTGAACCGTTTTGGTTCTAGCGCTCTAACTCTGGGCAGGGTCGATCGAGTTCGACTTGAGTCGACTAAACGCACACGAAGCCAGGAGGTTCGATATGTCTACTAAGCAATCACCCATTCAGAAACTGGGGATCACCGCAAAAACTCTGCGTCAGGCAGGGCTCGCGCTGGTGTGTAGTGGCTTTATAGCGCTAGGGGCTCAGGCTTCCTATCATTCTCCAGATCACCTACAGGACGCGGTAGTGTTTGATGGCGCTGATGGTGTACAGGCACAGACGGTTGGCTTTCGCGGCTACAAGCGCTCACTAAGCTATGGTTCACTCGGCTTCTCGCGCCGGGGTTTTTCAGGCTACGGCTATTCTAAATACGGTTACTCGAAGTATGGCTATTCGGGCAAGAAGTACCGCAGCAAAAAGTATTACTACGGTAACTCTTTTCGGTCTGGCCGCAGCTTGAAGGGCTCCAGAGGCTTTTCCCGAGGTAGCCGTTTTGGTAGCCGTCGCGGATTCCGTTCTTCGAGGTACTAGGCGTCCTGCATTAGGGTGCGGCCAGGTTACTGCTCGCGAAGTCCCAATTCAGCAGATGCTCGATTAGTGCATCCAGGTAGCGCGCCCGCTCATTCTGATAGTCCAGATAGTAGGCGTGCTCCCATACGTCGAGGGTGAGTAAGGGAGTAATGTCTCCCGGAAGCGGGTTCTCTGCATCTGTGGTGCTGGTAACAGCGAGCTCGCCGGACCCATTACGTCTAATCAACCAACCCCAGCCTGAGCCAAACTCACCGGCAGCAACGCTCTTGAGTTCGCTCTTTAAAGCATCAAACGAATCGAAGCTCTTATTGATTGCAGCCATGAGCTCTTTGCTGGGCGTTGTCGGGTTTGGATTCAGACTGTTCCAATAAAAACTGTGGTTCCACACCTGAGCGGCGCAGTTGAATACTTTGCCGCTGGAGGTTTTCACCAGTTCCTCAAGCGAGAGATCGCGCCGTTCATCGGAAGCCTCGAGGGCGGCGTCCAGTTTTTTCATGTACCCCTTGTGGTGTTTCTCATAGTGGATCTCGACGGTCCGCTGGGATATGTGGGGTGCCAGTGCGTCTTTTGGGTAGGGTAGCTTGGGGACTTCAAAATTCATGGCTTGGGAATCTCTGGTGAGGGTGGCTTATCTTACCTCAGAACCGTCCGGACGCCTGAGGCAAGCTCGTGATAGTCTCGTGAGATTGAACTCAACTTCAATCGACTTCACTCAACTAAGCGGGGGTATAGCATGGCCGAAGCGACTGACCAAGCAAGCCAGAGCACTAAGAATACTGCCAACCTAAAAAAGCATGCGGCAATTTACGGTGTAGCTGCTGTCGCAAGCCTGACTCTGTATGGAGCGGCTCACACCTGGGCAACCAGCAGCGGTTTGTCTATCGCCCTTGCCACAGGAGTCGCCGCGGCGTTCATTGCGGGCATGGTGCTGTCTTCCATCTTTCACGAGTGGGGGCACTACGCGGGTGCCGCTCTATCAGGCTCGACGATCAAGATTGCCGATGCGCCGTCTGACTACTATTTCTTTCTGGGGTTTAACCCCAAGAAAAATTCGCCGCGCCAGGCACTGTGGATGACCTGGGGTGGACTCACTGGCAGCTGGTTGCTGGTGATAGGCGTTTTAACCCTGGTTCCTTTGAATTCGTGGATGAGCGCCGTTCTGCTTGCCACAGCGGTAGGTCGGGCGGTGAACGCAAGCTACTTCGAGATGCCGATCGCCTGGCGCACGCAACAAGGCGATGATTTCAAGCAGGCTCTCAATGATCGGCTTGAGTCGCCAGGAACCATTAAGACCCCTGGGTTGATTGTCGGTATGGGGATGATGGCGGTTGGCTTGATGGTGGCGGTGTAAGCGGCTCTAGGTAGCGATTGAGTTTCGCGCCTTCTCTTCTGTCGTTGTTTGAAGCTGTTCTGCAATCTGCTTTAAGTCGCTTTTATCGTTGTCGGTGTTCACGGCGATTGAAAACTCGATATGTGTCACGGTATCTGCCCAGCGGTCGATAAGTCGCCTCGCAATATCGGTGTAGTTACCTATCACCGCGAACTCATCTAGCACAGAGTCGGATATGAGAGCAGGCAGGGCATCCCAATTCTGAGCTTTTGACAGTTGTTGCGCCTGTTGCGCTATCGATTCGAGCCCCAGGTGTTCAAACGCCATACTGTAGGCAGGAGTAGAGGCGTAAAACGCGATGCGTGCGCGGGCGTCTTCTACTTTTTTCGCCAGTTCTTCGTCTGTGCGCGCCGTCGCAACCAGCGGCTTCATGCAAACATCAAAGTGATCAAGCGTTCTACCCGTTTGTCTTGCGCCTCGTTGCACCGCTGGATACATAACTTCCTTTATGTAGGATGGCGTACATACCGGGTGCGGTCTCAGCCCGTCTGCTACAGCGCCAGAGATTCGGCTCAGCACTGGCTTAACCGCCGCGAGGTGCACCGGTATTTGCGGATGGTCTATGGGGCCTGGGTTAAACAACGGCACCATTAGATTGAGTTGGTAGTGCTGGCCCTGGAAGTCTAGTGGTGTGTCGTTTTGCCAGCAGGTCCAGAAGGCTCTGACGGCTTCGATGTACTCCTGTATCCAGGGCCCTGGTGGCGACCACTCCATGCCGTAGCGGCGCCGAATATGACCTCGAACCTGGGTTCCTAGCCCCAGAGTAAACCGGCCCTTCGATAGTTTTTGCAGCGTCCACGCGCTCATGGCGGTGATGGCCGGAGAGCGGGGAAACGCTATGGCGACGCCGGTTCCCAAGCGTAGCTTGTGTGTTGCCTGGGCGGCTAACCCCATGATAATAAATGGATCGTCTTTGGTTTCTTCGGTGATGAGGCTTTCGTAGCCAATCTCCTCGAGCAGCCTAGCCTGGTCGGCAACTGCAGAAATGTCCAGGGGTTGGTCGGAGGCTCGCAGGCCAGGGTCAACCTTGCCTAATGGAAGCAGAGTTTCGAGTTTCATGGTAATAAGTGTAAGCCCCAAAGATGAGGAGTCAAAACCGTGCCGTCTGTCCCCGAAGAATTTGATGCCGCTCATATCGCTGTGAGGTCGGCTCCCGAATCGCAGATGTATTACGCAGAGCGATCTTCTCGCGAGCCCATGAAGTCGGTGCTGGAAAACAATCCAGACATCTATTTTGTACCGCCCAAGCGAGGCTCTGAGTGGGGAGAGTGGGAGTTTAGAAAAGGCGCCTACTACGACACTACTACGGGTTCCAAACACGTGCACTGGCAACACGAGAACCTGCCGCAAGCGAGCAAAGATATAGACGTGCTACGCAGCGACTTCATGAAGTGGGGCTACTGCAAAATCGAAGACGCGTTGTCTCCAGAGCAGGTGCGAATCATTCGCGAGCGAGTTACCGAACAAGCAGAGGGCGAACGCCGTGCAGGAATTGCCCAGCGAACGCCTAGCGGTCAAAACCTAAACTGCTGTGTTAACAAAGGGCGCTGTTTTGAGGGGCTAATCGAGCAGCATTCCGATTGGGTTCAAGGTGGACCATTGGTTGAGCAACTTGTCGCAGAATCATTAGGTGCGGATTTCATTTGCACCTCACTCATTGCATCGATATCGCTTGAGGGCGGAGTACCCCAGGCTCTGCATCAAGATCAAAACAACGCGCTGGATTCCTCGAGCCCGATGTCTATAAACATCCTTACCGCGATTTCAGATATAGATGAGACCAACGGCGGAACGCTGGTTATTCCCGGCAGCCACCTGGCATTGTCAGAAGCTGTTCGTATGAATAAGCCTGTTGGTAAATTACCGCCCGCGATAAACGTAGACGCAAGGGCTGGCACGATGGTGATTACTGATGGCCGACTGCTGCATGGCACGGGTATCAACCACACCAAAACACCGCGCATCGTGATGCTAAACGGTATGCAGAAACCCTTTTTGAGACAGCAAGAAAACTGGATGTTATCTGTGCGGCAAGAGGTGTTGCAGCGGGCGAGTCCGAAGCTTCTGCATCGCATGGGTTATCAAGCGACCACTGCGGCACAAACCAATGAAGGGCACGGCTTTGGTGCAACAGGGTTGGTCGATGAGGCAGCGGGTCTGTTAGTAGATTTTCGTCTTGCTGCGGATCGCGGCCAATACTTGCGCGTAGGCGAGCTGGGCCCGGAATCTACCGAGGAACAGCTTGCGGCAGCGTTCACGTTGCGTGAGGTTGTTGGCAAAGCCCGATCGGGCGGTCGAAGTGCGCCGGTTGGCATAGGCGGGGCTGGGCTCACCAAAGCAAACGAGGCCTAGGCGCCCTAACAAGGGGTATTATGGGTTCGTCAATTTTACTTTAACGCTGGAGCTTGTCCGTGAGACTGTTTTTCAAATCACTGGGCTGGCTCATTTTGTTGGTGCTGCTTTTTTTGGCGTTGGTTTTGGCTGTGTTGGCCTATCAACCCCAGTGGCTGATTAGCGCCTACAACGGTGTGCAAGATGATTGGCAGCTCGAAGCGCCAGAAATTGATATTGATCTTCTACCCCCTGCACTTGATGTGCCCGATCTACAGTTACAGGGCACGGGCACGAGCGTGCATTTAGTTGGAGCCGTAGCGAGCTTGAACCCTTCTGCCTGGTGGCAAGAGCAACCTTTCTGGAGAATAGAAGCACAGCAAGCGGATGTTGAGTTGATTGCTTCAGCCCCCGTTCAAGAGGAGCCCGCAGGGACGCTCACGATACCGGATATCGCGCAGTTTCTTACCTTCTCCAATGTACAGATAAACAAGGTTAATTTGAGTGGTGATACTTCACTTACCGCGGAGCTCAATGCCGAGCGCGCAGATGGGGTGGTTAATCTATCGGCTCAGACCACGATTGACAGCGCAACCTATGCGGTGACGGGTGTTATCTCGGAAAACGAGAATCAACGGCTTGATCTGGTACTTGATGCGACAGCGCTGGATTCTACGAGTGATTCGCCTTTAACACTGGATGCCCACATTGAAGCCGCACTTACTCGACCGGGTGGTGCGGTGGCGTTGGCGATCAGCACGGGAGCAGTGTCTGCCAATGTTGCTGGTGCGCAGCACGAGGTGCAGGCTTTATCGGGCTCGGCAGTGCTGGCTGCAGGTGGTGAGACCATTCAGTTAGAAGAGTTTGCGGGTAGCTATCTTGGCGCTCCGCTCGAACAACCCGTAGATTTTCAAGTTGATGGTGAAGTAGGCCTTGCTGGGACGATGCGCGATGCTGATGTTCAAGTACAGTTTGGCGCTTCCAGCCTCACCTTTGCCGGCCAGTATGCAGCCGACTTCTCGGCGGTTACCGGCGAAGCGAGCGTTGCCAGTACAGGTTTGCCTGACGCGATAGAACTTGCCCCCTATGCAAGCGACGACCTGTTTCCAGCGACTATTCAGACCTCGCTGAACTACGCTGCTAATCCAGTACAACTAGCGTTAACAGAACTTGTGGTTGAAACGCCTGCCAACGCGCTGGCGGGCGAGCTGGATTTCACGCTGGCAGATGCACCCGTGCTGCACGCAAACCTCTTGGCCGAACGACTCTATGTGCCGTTAACCCCAGCTGATGGCGGAGAGGGTGCTGACAACAATGCTGAAGAAGGCGCAGTTGCAGAAGTGATTGCTGAAGAGGTATCAGGCGGTGAGGTGGCCGATGAGCCCTCAGCTAGCGACAACGATAAAGATAAAGACGATGACAAAGAGCGCCTGTTTGCTAC
The DNA here is from genome assembly GCA_964519335.1 of uncultured Pseudomonadales bacterium. Classification (GTDB taxonomy): domain Bacteria; phylum Pseudomonadota; class Gammaproteobacteria; order Pseudomonadales; family Azotimanducaceae; genus JALZVT01. Next base: position 600 of record CAZFIA010000079.1, on the reverse strand, counting down.
CACTGCTATTGATTGGAGTTGGTTAGATAGTGCGGAGATTGATGCACAGCTGAAAGCCAAGGAGTTGCGCCTGGAAGATGCCCGCTTTATGGACTTCGCAGTTCGCGCGCTAAACAAGGATGGGGCGCTGGAGCTATCGCCGTTGCAGGCCACCCTGGGTGACGGGGGATTTACGGGGGGCGCCACGCTGTCCAAAACTACCGATTCAGATGCTGTTGACGCCGGCTTTGAACTGGATGTGCAGGGAATCTCGCTTGAAGCGTTTGGATTTGTACCTCAAGACCAACTCTCCGGTGGCGCGCTTGAGGTTGGCATTGCTTTGACTAGTAGTGGCAACAGCGCAGCAGATTTAGCGGCCGGGTTGAACGGTGATATTCAGCTGATGGTGGAAGATGCAAAACTCTTGAATGACTTTGTAGAGCTTGCTGGCTCCGATCTGCTGCTTGAAGTGCTGAACAAAATAAACCCTTTTGCGAAGTCTGATCCCACCACGGAGCTAAACTGTGCGCTGGTGAAGTTCAAGGCCACAGATGGCAAGCTTGAAACCAAAAACCAGCTGGTTATGGAAACCAGCAAAATGGAGATAGTGGGTAGCGGTAG
>CAZFIA010000078.1:0-18698 GCA_964519335.1 uncultured Pseudomonadales bacterium | reverse complement strand
GCCGGCGAACTTCACGCAGCCATCATCCCCAACGAGGTTGGACGTCTGGAGTTCCGGCCAGGCGAGGATAGTGAACTTCGGTTCTTCGCGACCATCATCAACGACACCGACATAGACGCACAGTTGTGTCGTATTGCACTAAGCAACCAGCTGCCGTTCACGCTGCGCTTCTGGGCAACAGACCCCAACACAAATCAGATCATTGGCGAGCAGGACCAACCGGTAGATATCGCTTCGCGTGGCAGCCAATCTTTTGTCTTTACCCTAGAACTGCAGAGCGGCGAGTATATTCCCGAACAGCGACTTGCATTCACTTTCGATTGCGAAACACACCAAGGGGCCACTCAAGTTGCCGGTGTAAACGATCTGTCGTTAAGCGCAGGCACGCCCAGGGTATTGTTAGCGCTGGCAACACCGGACGAAGAGAATCGAGTGGTTCTGAACAATCAGATTCAAGGCCAACCCTGTAGTGCAATACTGCATCGACTAGCAGAACCCTCACCTTGTGGCGCGGGCGTGATGGCATTGGCCATGGTCAACACTTCGCCTGCACCACTCAATCTTATTGTCTCAATAGATGGCGGAATTGGGGACGAATCTCTGCTCTGTCGTACAAATTCAAGCGGTGACTGTTTAGATACCTCGCGGGCTAATCCAGGACTAGAACTAAGTCTGGAACCCAACGAAATCGCCACATTCTCTGCGTTTTTGCTGAGCTTTAACGACGGGTCTTTTGATTTCAACTCTAGCGCTCCAACAACAGGCTTCATAGTCCGAGAATTCGACCCAGAAGATCCATTCTTTAGGCGAAGTGTCGCTCAAGTAACGACCGCAGTGATGACGGGGCCATTCGAATGGTCAGCCGTTCGGTCGGCTGGACAGCTCGCCGTTAGTGGAGCAATTTCTGTAAATGGCTGCAGTATGGGCACACTTGAAGTTCAAATGGACTCACAACCCAATCCCGGCGAGCTGCACCTGACAGTCGGCGAAGCAAGCAGATTCACAGACCCACTCACTGCCTGCCCGGCGGTGATCTTTAGAGATCGCGTATTCTGGACCAGCGAAGGGCCAATCGAAGATATCGAACGCGTGATAGTCACTAAACAAACACCCATCCCTGAGCTGGAAGAATCTATAACGCTTAGAGTTGAAAATGCCCCACTCTGAACTATCAAGAGACGAGCACGCTGCAGCGATGCAGGATTACGTATCTGAACGGGCCACGGCAGCCGGAGCCTTCGGCTGTCGAGGCCCAGTCCGCTACGACGCAAACAATCGCCTCCACCCAGACATACTTCGCGACTTTGAGACGCACGGCTTCTACATATTCGAAGGCGCCATCGACTCAGACGAAACAACCGAGCTTCGCGATGCGGTTGAAGACACTATCCAGCGAGCGCCTTCACCGCCCGACTCCGACACCGATGCGCAGGGTCGACCCGCTTTGGGCTTGGATTACCACACAACACCCTACGTTTTCATAAAGCCACTCTCCGATCCGTGGGGAGGCACAAAACTACTGGGTGGACGCCATCCCACCAAGATGATCGAACCCCAGCCCGATGCGGATGTTCCAGACCATGTCGTGCATCTTGTTACGCAGATGTGCACTTCCATGCCCGCTGCGCTTCGCCTGTACGGGCATCCCGATCTATTGAGTATTGCCGAAGCTATCAACGGGCCAGACTTTGTACCCTACAACGACTCCATATTCGTGAAGAAACCTGGCGTGGGTGGCTCGGTGTCATGGCATCAAGACGGGGCAACCCACTGGGATCATCCTGAATGGTACCCCGGCATCCACGGCTTCAACTTTCAGGTCCAGCTGTATCCAACAACGCCGGCCAACGCACTCTGGATCGTTCCCGGCAGTCACACCGCAGGGCGCGTCGACATCACAGCCCGCGTGGCATCCAACAAAAACGGTGAGCGACTCCCTGACGCCATCCCTTTGGTAACCAACGCCGGCGACGTGACCATCGTAAATCGCCAGATGCTGCATGGTTCGTTTGCCAATACTTCTGCCGATCCACGCATATCCATAACGTTCGGCTTCTATCCGCACTCATCAGTGCTCGGCGTCGCTAGCGGACTCAGCCTCGCGCTTGACGAGAACAAAGGTAAAACGAAAATTTTCGATGAGGAACACATCCGCCGCCGTTCGGCCGTTGTGCAAGTCGCGCTCGACGCCCGACACCAGGCTCGTCCACACGAGCGCCGCTTTCGGTATGCACCATTTGCTGATGTCCAAGAAGACTACCGGTATGGGCCTGATACCATAGAAAGTGTGTTGAGCAATTACACAAAGTACGACATTGCAATCTAAGGGTTGCAATGTCGGCCCTAAACTAACCTGCTTATGCGCTCAACTTAGCTAAGGCATCGCTCGCATCTACGCAGCCCAGCTGAAAAGCCTGGTCAACTGTCGCCGAAGGCGTGCAGTCCCAGGTAGAAACAGGTACAGGAGCGCTTGGTTGCCAATAAGTGCGCCCTTTGTGCTCGAATCTTGTAGGCAGCTCAGGCCGGTGACGCGTCATAAGAACCAGCGTCCTACTCTGCTCTAACAGCGGGTTGATAGGCATGCTATCGAGATACCCCCCGTCAAACGCTTTCTGATTTCCAATGGATTGCCCAGGGATGAATGGCGGCGCAGCGGCCGCAGCGATCAGCAAATTCTGCGCTGCCCTAAGATCGTTTAATTCCTGGAGCAGAAAGAACTCATGCGATAGTCCAAGGCGTGCCAGTTTCGTCGGGTGTAACTTTCCGCCGAAGACTTTTTCTGCCATATAAAATAGCGTTGCCAGACCAATCGATAGGCCAGGTCCGAGCCATCGCGATGATCTTGTAACCGCGATAGAGAGCCTGGTCGACGATCCGGATAAAGAGTCAAAGCCTGGGCCATCAAGAACCGATCTAATCCACTCGGGATATATCAGCGTTTGAGCAAACCGGGCTTCAGTCACCTTTGGACGCCATCGGAAGACGCGCGCATTGTTGCTATAAAGTCGTTTGCAGGATTCGAGGGCGCGATCAATGCTCCGCGTTACCCAGGCAGTCGCAATTGCGGCACCCGCACTTGTACCCACAAGTGCCGACGGCGGACTGAAGCCGTGATCTCCGAGAACTTGCAATAATCCTGCCTGCCACCAACAGCGGTTACCTCCTCCTGCACATACCACCACCTCAAACTGGCTCAGATCTAAAAGGTCTCGGGTAACATCGATAATCGTTTTATCTGCCATCGGGGTATTGTGATCGATATTTTGAGAGCTGTCCTTAACTAAGGAGTACAGAATCATGACCGAAATAATCTGGCGTCTGGCAAGAATGGATGACAGCGGGGACTTTGATTCATCAATACACAACGCCTACCAAAGATCACTTAAAACCGAATTAGCCGACCAAGAGCGGGGTGTACATTCGCTGTATCTTGGCTTTTCAGCCGACCGCCTTATCGGCAGCGGGTTCATACATTGGAAGGGACCTCGACCGAAGGAAGCCCTGCTACTCAATCCCAATCTCCCTGAACTCTTTCGACTGGGAATCGACCCAGAGTTTCAATCGTGCGGATTTGGCACCACTCTGATAGGTGTTATGGAACAAGAGATAGCGTCGCACGGGCTTACCGCAGCAGGTTTGGGCGTAGCCCTCACGAACACACGAGCACTATCTCTCTATCGACGGTTAGGATACATCGATACTCTGGTAGAGGAATACATCGATAGATATCGGTATGAGCGCGAAGATGGACAGGTGGTTGCTGCTGCCGATAAATGCACCTTTCTGATGAAGCGTTTCTAGCCGAGCGCTACCGATGTAAGCGCAGATACTGCCCTCAAACTAAAGGCATACTCAGCGCTCACTTTTCTAAAGGGGATAACATCTTAATCGGGCGCGAACCACCGACTGACTGCGAGCTCTAGCCTAGTATCACCAAAACGAATACTTGCGTGCTGATCCAGGTCTAAGAACAACGAGGGAAAGTTATCTTCTCCCGCGATTATGATGTTCGCCGAGATCAAAACAGACCCTGGTTCATACGGAGTAGCGAGGAAGGTAAGCTCGTATAAGTCACCTACCTTAACTTTTGCTGGAATCCCAGCTTCAACTGCAATAGAAGGTGCACCTAACAGCTCGCTTCCTTGGCTTAGCTCTGATTTGATCAAGAACATATCACTGGCATGAGAGCTCACTGTCATTGATAGCACAAAGACAATGAATAAAATTCTCATCTTTTTTGGAGTCCCCGTTTAATAGGAGTTGTGATTATGCGCACTGGCGTCGCTATGTCTATACAACCACTCAGGACAGATAAGCACCCCACCAAGGAGTCGTTGGACAACGAAATCGAGAACAAACAATGATAAGAGAAATCGTCGCGAGTGATATCCCAGACCTTTTTGTTGTGCGCCCTCAAACAAGGGAGAACGCAATGACGGTGGAAGAACTCGCCCGTATTGGAGTAACACCAGAATCGATTGAAATCGCAATCAAGGGCTCGCACAAAGGCTGGCTGTTCGAAGAAGATGGTCAGGTCGGTGGGTTCGCAATGGGAGACTTCGAAAAGGCCGAACTTACGGTGATGGCAATTCTGCCTCAGCATGAAGGTAAAGGCGTTGGGGCAGAGTTGCTAAGAAATGTCGAAAACTGGCTTGCATCGAAGGGCTGCGAAAAAATCTGGCTAACAACTGACATCAATCCCAAGTTGAGAGCCTACGGTTTTTACCTGAGCCAGGGTTGGGAAGACTGGAAAATCGAACAGGGTTTAAGATTCATGACTAAAGTACACCTGCCCTGCGCCAAGTGACTTGAGTCGCTCGATAGACTCAAGGTATTGATTCTGAAAACCCTCGTGTGCCTGGATTTCTGGATCACCACCACGTTGATACTCATCCGCACTGTAGGCCGCTTGTGCCGCAATGAGAACCTGACCATCACCCGTCTCAACCAAAACCGATTGATGGCCTGGTGTATGTCCAGGGGTCGATAGTATCTTGATCCCTTCGCTGATTTCTAAGTCACCGTCAACTGAGACAATTTGCGCACCTTGGTAGTCGAACCATTCCCTCACGGTATGAGTGGTTGTTCTAGCGATATCAAGTTCCGCCTTCTGAACAAATATTTCCGCCTTATGGAAAAGCTGGTTGTTGCCACAGTGATCAAAATGCAGGTGGGAGTTCACCAATTTATTGACCGCAGCCGGTTTAACTCCATGTCGTTCTAGCTCACGGACCATAGAATTCCGTCGCGGCTCAAACGCTTTTTCAATTCGAGCATTCCCAATACCTACTCCAGTATCGATTAGAACAACATCAGAACCCGTGACCACGAGATACGCGTAGACACCAATGCGTGCATCCAGAAATTCTGGTGGGTTGTACTTGCCTTGCAGGTTGACTGTTGCCATATGAAGGCGATGAACTGTCGGTGACATTATTGCAAACTATCATGTTTCAATCTCGCCAGTCACTTCACCTACTACCACCCCAAAATCGGCTATCGCGAGAAGACGGACTATCCCAAATACTCTGGGATCGATTATTGAGATCTGCTGAATCTGCAATGTAGCCAAACGCACGGACTTCTTCATCCTCTACAACGATGATTGTTAGCCGAACGGACCAACGAGGGTTCTGGGGATCAGAATCGCCGCTGAGTTGCGCAAGGATTGCCGGCAGTAATAGCCGTTTTCGCGGGCGATAACTTCGAAAATCTCGCCTGTATTGCACAAGTCTGAAGCTGCTAACCATATTTCCATAGCGCGCGCCGGCAGACTAACCAAATCTGCATTCGACGTCACTCAATGCCCGCTCGCAACTTCTCCAAGAGATCGGCGCCTGGTGCCGCATAGTCCTTAATCCAGCGGTTGTAGACGCTCTGAATCGGCGCCACGTCCAGATGATTCCATCTTACCCGGCCTCGCTTCTGGGTAATCACCAGACGTGCGTCTTCGAGAACGCGAAGGTGTTGCATAACGGTGGTCCGGTCTAGCCGCGGCAGTGCTGCACACAGGTCCGACGTCGAACGAGGCTGTTTTCGCAGCTCGTCCAAAATCTTCCGCCGATCAGCATTCGCCAGAGCTTTAAAAACAAGCTCGCTCTCTTCTTCTTGGGTCGGCATCTTTTTTCTAGAAGGCATAGTTGACGTCGAATTCAATACGTTGTATTTTTATCACATATTAGCTGCGAGGCCAAGCCATGAATCCAACCTATGCCGTCTACACCCATATCGATCGCCCTGTAGAAGATGTCTTCAATGCCGTGGTAGACCACACAGTATTCGAAAAGATCATGTTCCAATCCTCGAGCGGAGATCTGGTCGAAGGCGAGACCGTAACCTGGGATAACGGAGAATGGGCGTGCAACGTTTACGTCGACAAGGTGGTAGTGAACGAGAAGATCGAAATCTCTTTCAAGCCGAGTGATTTTGCAATTCCGCTGCTTCGCGCGGGCGATAAACGGGACTATGTTGCGAAGCTGTTATTCCTGTTCGAACCGGCCGACGTAGGTGGCACGCTGGTTACTCTGTGTGAATACGGCTGGGGCTCCGACCACCGCAGTATCTTGCAGTCTTATGGCCATTGCTGCGGCTGGCAAGAGATGCTGATGTGTCTTAAAGCCCTGCTTGTTCACGGCATTGACCTGACGTCACCGCCTTCGGCACGGCCAAACTACGAGCGACTGTGGAGTAGCCAATAGCGGAGCTCCGATAACCTGCTTAACTAATCGAAAATACAAATTAGGCGTCGGGCAACTCAAACTTAATCGTGTTTCTAATTCCAGGCACAGTCACGGGTGAACCATCCACCGTTCGAGGTTTGTATCGAAACTTCTCAACCGCCGCTAGAGCCGCAGAGTCAAATATTCCGGCAGGCGTAGACTCAACTACTCGCCCGTCAGTCGTTGATCCGTCGGATGCAACGGAAAATTCAACAACCACAAAGCCCTCAATCTTCTGTGCCCGGGCGGCGGCCGGGTAAATCGGCGCAAATTTTGCGACCGCAACGTAGTCGCCGCTAACGGCCCCCGTGTGATAAGGAGCTTCCACATCTTCACCGGCAACCACTTTCTGTAGGTAGTCACGAAATTTGAGCCAACTAGGATTAGCCTTTGAATTCGTCAGCTTGGCAATAGCAAGCGCCTCGTTCATATCCGCAAGAGCGGTTTCTGGGTCGCTCATCCTTAAGCGGGTCTGCGCCATAAACACTTTTGCTACGGGCGGAACACTCTCAACCTCTGCAGCCCAGCGCTCACCGTAGCCTAGTGCCTGCGGGTAATTTTCTTCTACAAAGTGAAGCTGGGCCAGTGTATACAGCGTTTTCTGAATCAAACCCTTGGGTAACTCTGTATCACGTTCAACAATTTTGGTGTATTCGCTTATTGCGCCTTCGTAATCGCCACCTGCGTAGTAGGCATAGGCGCGTGAATTCATAATTTGAGCTTGCTCATGCGAACTTAGGGTCGTGTCCTCGTCTAACTCGTTCAGCAATTGATGTGCCTTGGCAAACTTCTCTTCATCTATGTTTACCCTTGCGGCTACAAGCTGATTAGTCAGATTTTCTGATACAGGCTCAACTTCCGCGCGAATGCCAATCGACATCAAACCCATCGCCACCATCGCGCAACCACATATTGCCAAGCCACTGATTCGTTTAGACATTAGATTTCTCCGGTAATTAGCATCCAGCAATGCTCTGATCCTGGGCTTCAGAGCAGAAGAACCCGCCATCGCAGGCGCAAAATTTGAACTTAGAGATTTTGAAATTTCCAACAGATGTTCGGCGTAGCTAACCGCACCGACCCCTTTCTTGATCACTTCGTCATCACAAGCTTGCTCGGCTAGCGCCAGTGCTTGGCGCTGGACTACCCAAACCAGTGGATGAAACCAAAATAGCGCACAGAGCAGGGCACCCAACACCGACATCAGTGCATCACCGCGCCTAAGGTGCGCCTGCTCGTGTAGAAGCGCCGATCGTTGCTGCTCACCAGACCATCCGTCCCACCCCATCGGCACGACGATGCACGGACTAAACAAGCCCCAGGCATAGGGTGATTCATTGGCATCTGACTTACGGATTCTGAATTGGTCTGCCTCTACGATAGGATAGGAAGCAACGCGCGATGACTCTCGCCTTACGCGAGCAAAAAGAGCAGCACCATGAGCTGCAACAACCCCCGAATAAACTAAGCCCAGCAGCAACAACCAGTTTAAAGGCGGGTCTTGATCGGCTAGAACTGCTTCAACTCTGGATTCGTCCACTACCGCCTCAGGCTGGGTAAAATCGAGTTCAATGAAACTGACTGGGACGTCAATGAGTGGAGATACCCGCGAGAAGTCCACAAGAAGTAGAACGGGGACGCACAGAAGTGCGATAAACAGCACCCCATGGGCTTGAGCCGCGCTGAGTGCACGCCAACGGGTAAACACCAACGCAAAACCCAGTAACAGGCTAGATTTTAGGATCCAGAATAGAATAACCATCATCGGTCAGACCGTTTTGCTTTCGCAATGAGCGCCTCGAGTTCGGCCATCTCATCTGCACTGATGGATTCATCTTCTAGTAACGAACTGAGTGCGGTTGCTGCAGAGCCATCAAAGAATGTCTTCAGCAATCGACGAAGCGCATCTCTGCCTGCAGCTACTTTGGGCGTGCGCGGGTGGTATAGGTACTTGGCGCCGTCTTGTTCTATCTCTAACAACGACTTCTTATGCAGCCGTTGCAACAGCATTCGTGTGGCCGAATAAGTGGGATCATCCGGCAACGCGGCCTGCACATCCTTAACGGTTGCGTTCCCCAGCGCATAAACGATATCGAGCGCTTGCTGTTCCCGTCTGGGGAGAGACGTTGCAGATTGTCCCTTCGATGCCATTGCGATTTCCATCTAGCTTCTAGTGCATATTTTCGTTCACTATGAACAAAAATATGCACTAGGCGGCCTCTTGTCAAGGGAATTTGAGAATTTAGTGGGTCTTAAGGAGAAATCCGCAGAACTGATTGGTCAGATCATCGATGAGCTCAGCGCTCTGAAGTCGCTCAATGTCGGCCACCACAAGATGATCAAGGTACGCCTGAATACCACGAATCAGTATTTCGCAGCTCAATTCAATATTCTGATTTCGCAGCCTGGATGCATAGCTTTCAAGCTCCCGGGCTACAAACTGCACGCGCTCATTGAGTCGCGCATCGGCTTTCCATTTGTTGCCTCTCGTCGGGAGATCGTTCGCTAGCGCAGCGTAAAGAACGGGATCCAATAAGAATATTCCTACCCAATTCTCAAACATTCTTCGCACACTAGCTTCTAGCGAAAGGTTAGGGTCTCGTGGCGGCAAACTTTTGGCATAAACCCAACATCTGTCGTTCCAATGAGATTGCAGCTCGTTGAGCAGAACGTCCTTGTTCGGAAAATACTCATAGATCGTACCCACGCTTAAGCCAGCTCGCTTAGCGATTAGGTTAGTAGAGGTTCCGTCGTATCCGTGCCGCGACAGAACCTGAGCGGCAGCCTCAATGATGATATCCCAGCTACGTTGGCTACGCTCCTGAGTAGGAATTTTCCTGGGTTTTAACAAAGGCGCTGGATGGATTTGAGGCATACCAAAACCGAGTATCTGCTTACTGTCGACCATTCTAGACTGGCTCACAAACCATACAGAGTCAAAACCATGATCGAACGACTTAACCCCGCTACCCTGCACCCGCCTGTTGGTCAAAGCCTTATCGCGATTTCAAGCTATAAGCGTACAGCCTACTTCACTGCCAACCCACTAGATAAAGACGGCAACTTGATCGGAGAAGACGACTTTCAAAAACAAGGCGATCAGGTCTTCAAGAATATCGGAATCGCTCTCGATCAACTCGGAGTAGACGACGGCCACATTATAATGATGACCGGCTACATCGTTAACTATGATGCCGCCTATCACGGCCCACTAATCGCAGCAGGGTTGAGCAACAATCCACCAGACCACAACTACCCAGCAACCATGCTAATGGGAGTGGAAAGCCTGGCGAGGCCGGATATTCTGTTCGAAGTTGGCCTGATTATTGGCCTGGACTAGTAGCGTTCGATCATCCTGGATCAAAAATTGGGTTCCACCGGCGAAATTGGCGCTAATCGCGATTCAATGGCTTCTGCCGCCTGCAAACACAGGTCTTCTCTAAACCTCTGGCCGATAATTTGAACGCCGTGCGGGATGCCATCGGTGACTGCAATCGGTAGCGCAACCGAAGGTAGCCCAAGTAGATTCACGGTAACCACAGAGCGCAGCGACTTGAGCCACGTGGTATGAAATTGTGCATTCAAGTCGCTCCCCACCTTCCACGCAGGTTGTGTAGCAACGGGCGCAAGAATGAGCGGGGTGTTTGCCATCAGCCGACTCCAGGCGCTAGCAATCACACCGCGCTCCATCATCGGGTCGTGGGTACTTTGCCCTTCGGCTTCCTCCCAGGGTTCATAGAAGGCTGCCCAGTACTGATCGAACTCTTCTGAAATCACGCCAACGGGCGCTCTTTCTTGTTCTGCAGTGAGTCTGCCGAAGTTGTTCATTATCTGCGTATACACTTCACTCGCGCGTTTTAGCTCAGGCAAGTCAACTTCTTCTACCTGATAACCTGCATCCTCAAGACGGGTTGCCGCCGATTGAAGCGCCTCGATAATCGCTTTATGAGGTTCTACTCCGCCCGGGGCCAGTGCGATTCCCACGCGAATAGGTGCTTCAGGTTCTGCTCCGTTAAAAGGAGCAACGGTATGGAACGGGTCTCCACTAGAATTTGCACACATGTGCCTGAAACACAGCCGAAGATCGGCGATTTTCCGCGCCATCGGCCCGTGAACACCCAACAGCTGAAATGCAAAAGGAACAGGCAATGGCGATTGGCCACCACTTGCGATCGGTACCCGCCCGTGTGAGGGTTTTAAAGCCGCTATGCCGCAACATTGAGCCGGCCACCGGAGTGAACCCGCCCCGTCATTACCAATGCCCAACGGTGACATGCCGCTCGCTATTGCGGCCGCCTCACCGCCGCTAGATCCGCCCGGTGTAAGAGTCTTGTCCCATGGATTGTGCGTCGCGCCGATCAACGCATTGCTTGTGTGCCAACGCATACCAAACTCGGGCATGCTGGTTCTGCCAATGGGTATGGCGCCCGCATCCAGCAGTTCGGCGATGTGCGGAGAATTCGCTTCAGGCAATGCATTTTTTAGTGGCATAAGTCCCAGGGTAGTTGCCGACCCTAGAAGATCCTGATTTTCCTTAATCGTGAACGGAATACCACCCAGGGGGCCTATAGTTTCGCCTCGCGTCAGCATTCGATCCACGCTATCCGCACCTTCAAGTGCCGCCTCTTGGAGCACGACCGTGAGCGCATTTACCTTAGGATTGATCGCAGCGATCCGCTCCAAGTGAGAACTGACCACCTCCCGGCTTGATACCTCACCGCTCCGAATCAGCCCACCGAGCTCTGCCGCCCCCAATTGCCATAAATCACTCATTTCGGCGCTCCGCTGCGTCTAAGTGGGCAAGCATCCTAGGAGCGAAAAAACCAAAAAAACAGTCTTGTTATTGAAATTTTCTTGAGTATTCAGGGAGCGTTGCCGCTCATCGGCATCTGGAGCACTATGGGTGACCATGCGAGCCACCGCCCTAATATTGCTTCTACTTATAGCGGCCTATCCCTCGCCCTCGTACGGCGCAACCCTGTTTTATCTCCACGGAAAAGTTGTCGAAGATCAGGGCGATCTGGCCAGTCATCCCACTCACGGAATCTATAAGTACAACGACATCGTTAGCGCACTCACCGACGCTGGCCACAATGTCTTTAGCGAAGTAAGACCCAAAGACACGGTACGTACTGAGTACGCTCAGAACATCGTCGATCAAATCAACACGCTCATAGAAAACGGCACAGATCCCGCGCAGATAGTTGTTGTGGGTTTTTCCAAAGGCGCGCAGATAGCCGCACTGGTATCGAACTCGCTGAAGCGAAAGGAAGTTCGATTTGTTATTCAAGCGGTTTGCGGCAGCTGGGTGCGCAATCGGCCCTCCCTTAAACTGGGGGGAGATGTGTACTCAATGTATGAGAAGAGTGATTCTGCTCTAAGCTGCGTCGGGCTGTTCAATCGTAGCGGTATCGAAGGCTGTGAGGTCGCCTTCGATACCGGTCTGTCTCATGGGCTGTTTTTTCAACCTAGAGAAGTTTGGATCGAGCCCATGTTGCAGTGGATCAGCAGTGGGAACTGCAGATTGCCCCAAGAATAATTCACGTTTGAAGTGCGCTATCCTCAGCTTCAAGCCAACTTGATGCTGATACGCTACCGTGGTCTCGTTCTCACTGGAGCTATCAATGTTAAGCGGTAATTGTCTGTGCGGCGCTGTTTCTTTCAGGCTGCGAGGCGAGACGAGCGACATTTACCAATGCCACTGCTCTAAGTGTCGCAAGGCAATGGGTTCCGCAAGCGGGTCGATCTGTCTCAGCAGCGGAGAGAACTTCGATTGGGTATCCGGGGAAGATCAAATTCGAACGTTTGAGGCGCCATCAGGTTACTACAACGCATTCTGCAGCACGTGCGGGAGCCCGCTTCCTCACTCAAATCCTGAAAAGACGACCTATTGGGTTCCTGCAGGATTATTGAATGACAAAGATCCCGGCATCAAGGTATTCGCACACGTATTTGTAGATTCGAAAGCGTCCTGGGATGAAATTGGTGATTCCGGCATCCAATACTCAGAGAATTTTCCAACATAGGCGGCTTTGCTATTGTCTTGCCATGATTCCAAGCCAACTCGCCACCAATAGTCTTAACCTTAGACCATTCTCTCGGGATGATGCGGCCGCTGTGTTTGCTTACTGGCAGAGCGATGCCGGGTGGGAGCGATTCAATGCAAGCGTTCCGAAAAACTACACGTTAGAAGATGCAACGGCATTCGTTGAAATGATGTGCACTCGAAACCGCGAAAGCGCTCCTCACTGGGCATTGGTTTACCAAGAAACTGTTATTGGTGTTGTCAGCCTGTCCTTTGAACAAGACCATAGGATCGCGGTTCTAGGTTACGGTGTTCACGGAGCTCTACGCGGTAAAGGGCTGTCTGGCGAGGCGGCGTTGGCAGTCATAGGCGAAGCATTTAGCTGTTGCCCACAGCTGCAGAAAATACGCAGTCACACCGACGCAGAGAACACCCCTTCTATGCGTGTTCTGGAAAAACTCGGATTCTTGCGCGAGGGCGTGCTCAGAAGAAATCAGTTTGTTAAAGGCAGATTAGTGGATGAGGCCATATATGGTTTGCTTAGAGAAGACTGGAAGACTGGTTAACAACACAGAGTAAGCTTGTAGACATCAAGCTGTACCTGATTGACAAGAGGACGCGTCATGAAGACTCCAAAATCCACAGAGCTTACAAGCACTTTAGTTACGCTCAAGCCGTTAGCTATAGGAGAAGCGCAGAGCTACCTCGATATTGGTGGCGATAAGGACATCTGGAGCTACCTCTTCCCTGAACCGTTTAAGAGCGTAGATGATGCTGAAAAATGGATTAAGAGCATGCTGCACCGATCTCAGACTGTGGGCGATGTACCGTTCAGCGTATACGACAACGCGACAGGCAGACTCGCCGGAAGCTCCTCCTATCTCGACGTACGCGCCGAGCATGGCGGACTTGAGATAGGCTTCACCTGGTACGGTAAAGAATTTCAGCGAACCCACGTTAATACAGCTACCAAGTTGGTGCTACTGACCAACGCCTTTGAAGCGCTAAAGGCCGATCGAGTGCAACTCCAAACTGACAACCGAAACAAGGCTTCACAGCGCGCAATAGAGCGGTTAGGGGCCGTAAAAGAAGGCGTACTTAGAAAGCACAAAACCTATCCAAACGGCTACGTTCGAGATTCGGTGATGTATAGCGTTACTATAGATGAATGGCCAGACGTGAAAGCTCGCCTGCAATCATTCCTTGACGTCTAAATCAGATCAACGAACCTACCAGCTCAGGGAGCAACGAGAATCCACTCGCTCAACACAGATCGCCTTCGACTTAGACAGTGGACACCTGAAGACGTCGAACCTTACACACAACTTTGCTCTGATCCAGATGTGATGCGTTGGATCGGTGACGGCTCTACAAGAACCCACGCGGAATGCGCCGCTGCCATCGACAGGTTTGAGATACTTTGGAAGCAACACGGCTTCGGACTATTTGCGGTCGAGCTTTTGGATAGCAACCAATTCATAGGATTTACAGGTTTAGCAATTCCTGATTTCATCCCAGAGCTAATGCCATCGGTTGAAATTGGCTGGCGATTGGCTCGAGACGCCTGGGGTAACGGATACGCCACTGAAGCAGCCAAAGCGTCTTTAGAATTTGGTTTCGAAAGTTGCGCACTCAAACGGATCATCAGTATTCATCAACTAGGCAACGATGCTTCAGCTCGGATCATGCAAAAATTAGGTATGTCAGCCTATCTAGAAACCATTGATCCAAGCTGCGATAGGCGGGTTAAGGTCTACGAGGTAGTTTCTTAGCGAAACCATTCACGCGTGCAAGCTACGAAAAGTGTACTTTCGATGCACGCCGTTCTGCGAGTATTTTGCCTGGCGCTGCTCCGAACATACGAGAAAAAGCACGACTGAAATGCGCGGCGTCTGAAAATCCGGCCTCGTGCGCGGCCGAAGTAAGCGTACGACCATTAAGGTACCTGAGGCTTGCAAGCCTCAATCGCAACCAGATTCGGTAGCGATTTACAGGTAGGCCCATCTCCGTGGTAAAGAGATGGTGCAGACGATCTTCCGACAAGTTAACTTGCCCCGCTAGGGATTTAACTGACGCACTGATTGAGGGATTGCTCCGCAACGTGCTAACCACCTCAGCCACTCGACGATCCAACACTTTGTTACGCTGACTTGATCCTGTTAGATACTGTTCGACCACCAGTGAGTAGCACTCAGCGGCATCTGGCTCCTTTTCGTAAACTGTAGACAGCGTACGCCGGACACCTCCCTCTTCAGGTAGGCCCGTATACACAGAATACTCTGGCGTCATCTGCGCAGCTAACGCCCGGTAGCAAAAGCTCTCAACATCGAGATAGATGGTCGCGCTCACGGCATCGGCATGAACATTCTGATGGTCAACCCCAGGTGGAATGAGAACGCTTCGCGCAGAGACTTGCTGACTTCCGAGGATAGTACGAACAGGTTGGCTTAAGGAAACAACCAATTCAGCAGCGCCGTGTGAATGCTGGTTTAGCAGAGAAGAAGCTGAGAATGACAGAACGATGTCATCCCAGCGATAAAGCAAGGGCGCAGGTGTTTCTGCGTTTGGCGGCTTAGTGCGCACTTAAAACAGCGGAAACGTTCAATACCCTACGATCGCCTTTGAGTACGCTAGGTATCTGTGGAGCTACAGGAAATCTCATGAATACCCTCTATTGCTATGTTGTATCCATAAAGGCAAATCCTAGGTGGCTAGACCTAAGTCGAAAGGCTAGAAACGAACACTGGAAAAGTATAGGCATAGTAGTTAAAGAATACGCAGAAAAGGTGAGCTTTCAATACTACGATTCAGATGCTTTTCATGCCCACATGTCCGATATGATAATTTGCGAGACAGAAAATCCACTGTACTATCACCACCTATGGGACCGAATAAAAGACTCTGAGGTGTTCAGCAAGGCTTACTACTCAATCACAGATGTACGATCGGGCATAAAGGGAGTAAGTCACGGTTAAGTTCTAAATCTCCTTCAACCAGCCAAGTGTCTAATACGCTCAAAAAGGAGTATCAAAAACAGATGGAAAGCCAGTGGTTAACATGGGCAAAGCAACTGCAAGCAATAGCGTCAACCGGCTTATTCTTCGGTAACGATCCATATGATGTCGAGCGATACGAGCAGATCTCCGAGATCGCGAACGGCATGTTATCTCTGTTAGCCGATACGCCGGTGGCCAAGATCGAGTCACTGATTTCCGACTTTGCCCAGGGGTACGCCACTCCGCGAGTAGACGTGCGTGGCGCCGTGTTGCGAGATGACAAAGTGCTTCTCGTCAAAGAGGGAACCGACGGTCTCTGGACTATGCCCGGAGGTTTTGCAGACATCGGCGTCTCACCAAGAGAAAATGTCATCAAGGAAATTTGGGAAGAGGCCAAACTGGAGGTTCTTGATGCAGGTTTGTATGGCATACGGCACAAAGCGCGGCACGATTACGACCAAGACGTTAGAGACTTCTACAAATTGTTCTTTCTGTGCGAATGTAGTGAAACTGGCGAGCCAGAAGCCTCAGGCATCGAAACCACAGCGGCGGGCTACTTCGAACTGAGTGAGCTGCCCCCCTTATCCAAAGGGCGAATCCTCGCCAAAGACATCCAAGACGCTTTCGAGTTTAGAGCAAATGGTGGTCGCCTGGTGTTTTGTGATTAAGGACGGCTGACATTTCAATGCTGCAAATAGCCAACGCATCCATCTACTACGAAACGACCGGCAGCGGCAGTCCGTTGGTGTTTATCCACGCGGGTGTAGCAGACAGCCGCCAGTGGAACAACGAATTCCAGCACTTCTCAAATAGCCACGCCGTAGTTCGATACGACATGCGAGGGTTCGGTAAAAGTGAACCTGTAGATGGTGAATTCACACATCTAAATGATCTTGTTGCCCTACTAAACCATCTAAACTTCGACCAGCCGGTGATTGTAGTTGGGTGCTCGATGGGCGGTGGCCTAGCACTCGATCTCGCACTGGAATATCCGGGCAAGGTTAAGGCACTTGTATTAGTAGATAGTGCGCCTTCCGGACTCCAAGTAGATCTGCCTACCCCCGCCAAATTTGCGTTAGTTGAAGAAGCCGGAGAGGCAGGAGATCTCGAACGGGTTGCAGAACTCGAAACACAGATCTGGTTTGACGGAGATAGAGCAACAGAACAAGTTGATCAAGAAATGCGCAAACTAGCCTACGCGATGAACTTCGCGGTATTGCAGCATGATGCCAAAGAACTTGGCGTTGAGAAGCCAAACACCGAAGTAGAGGCGATAAATCGTCTAAACGAACTAACAATTCCGGTTTTGTCCGTTCTGGGAGAAAACGACATCCCCTACATGCATGCAGCGGTAGATGCTCTGGCGGCGAAGATATTGAATTTTCAGCGGGTCACCCTAGAAAACGCGGCACACCTGCCAAACATGGATCAGCCAGAAGAATTTCAAAAGCAACTGACTCTATTTATCGAGAGCGTCAATAACCAACTCAGCGGCAGCTAGGGCGTGCATGCATGGTGTCAAAAAAGTGGAAGCTCAGAAAATGTCCTGTATGTCGAAGCACTGCTGGTTAGCCTAATAATTATTGGGGTGAACGCCTACGTAACCTGGCATACCTCGATTTCTTTGTCCTATTCCCTGCCAGCGTCAACCTTAGCGATTATCCTTTTGTTTGGCGTGCTTGTTCCGCTAGAAGAAAAGTACTACGACTTAAGTGCATAGACGCAATACGGGTAACTGAAATTGATAGGCGATTCCGTTATGTCCGAAAATCTGTTGGTGAACGGTGTAACACTAAACTACACCGTCTATGGTTCGGGACCTCCGTTGTTTCTACTGCATGGCGGCATGGAATCAAGCAAGAGTTTTGAAGCGCAAATACCCGCTTTTTCAGATCATCTCACTATCATCGCGTTAGATAGCAGAAAACAAGGGCGCAGTGGCTCTACAAGCGAGCAGATTTCATACGAACAGATGGCTCACGATGTGCTCAGTCTCGCTCAACATCTTGGCCACGATCACTTCTCAATCATGGGTTCGTCTGACGGTGGTGTAGTTGCACTTACCGTGGCCATGCAACACCCTGAAAAAGTCATTAACCTCATCACGTTGGGTGCAAATTTTAGTGTAGACGCTTATCCGGAGGAAATGTTGGCGTTCCTCAAAAACTACAAATGGGACGGCAATAAAGATCCAAACCAATATCCCGGCATGATGATTGAACACTATTTGACCGGGCACGATAACCTGGATGGCTTTGGGGAATTGCTCAACGAAATGTCCCAAATGTGGACGACAACGCCTAACTACACGCTGGAGGACTTGCGCAAGATTACAGCGAGCACACTCGTCATCAATGGTGATCGCGAAGACACAGTATTGGAACACGCGCTCGAGCTCTACCGAGGCATAGCAAAAGCCCAGCTATTTGTTGTTCCCGGAGGCAATCACTATTCGCTTCAAAACCAACCCGAGGTCATAAATCGGGCAGTGCTCGCATTTCTGAACTGCTAAATACGGGGACATTGATTGCGGCGCTAAATCCTGAGAGCATCTTGGCATGGCAAATACCCAGCATTCTGGCTCGCTCCACAAAAACCCATACGTTTGGCGGCTGCTTTATCTACTGAACCTTAGCTTGATTACTCTGGGGTGTTCTGCACAAGAAGAAGAACGCGCCATAGAAGAATCGATACCTAGACAGCAACCCGTGCTGAGTCTGGAGGAAACCAAGACGAAAACTCGCCCCATTGTCGCGGCCAACATTGAGTTCGGCTTTAACCTCTATCGACAGTTAGCCAATGAGAGCGATGGGGGAAATCTGTTCCTGTCCCCTTTTTCCGTATCTAGCGCTGTCGCGATGACTTTGGAAGGAGCACGCGGGGAGACGGCAGAAGAGATACGCGCAACGTTGCAGATACTCTCATCTAGCAGCGACTCTTGGAGCGATGACTCATTGC
>CAZFIA010000077.1:0-18735 GCA_964519335.1 uncultured Pseudomonadales bacterium | reverse complement strand
GGGACAATTCCCCAGGTGGGCTTGTGACCGTATATTCCGCAAAAGTGTGCGGGGTTGCGAATAGACCCACCGATGTCAGAGCCTGCCTCGAGGCCAGTGAGTCCTGCCGCCAATGCTGCGGACGATCCACCCGAAGATCCACCGGGTGTGCGGGAAAGGTCCCACGGATTGTTGGTAGTTCCGTACACCGAGTTATAGCTTTGAAAGTCAGCGAGGTTGAGCGGCACGTTAGTTTTACCAAAGAACACCGCGCCCGCACCTTTCAGCCGGCTAACTGACTCTGCATCGTCCGGGGCAACGTTGTGCTTAAACTCTGGAATACCCCAGGTCGTTGCCAGGCCTTCTATGTTGTAGGCCTCCTTGATGGTCATCGGTACACCATGCAGTGGACCATGATCTTCGCCGCGGGCGAGTGCTGCGTCGGCTTTTTTTGCGGCCTCGCGACCGCGTTCAAAGTCGTGAACGACTACCGCGTTCACCCTGTCGTCGTACTTCTCTACGCGCTCGATGTACATGTCGGTGAGTTCTAATGAGCTCGCTTCTTTTGACTTGATGGCAGAAGCCAGCGCTTCGGCGGAAGAAAATGCGTCAATCACGGTTGTCCCCTATGTACGTTTTCTATTTGTATGCTCTATTTTCGATAGCTAGCGCCGACGTGCGGTGACTCGAGTCTTGCAGAACCACCAGTAATTTTTTCGCGAAAGGTGCCTGGCTGATAGCTCGTTTTGTACACACCACGCTCCTGCAATACAGGCACTACGTGATCCACAAAATCATCGACACATTCTGGCATAACGGTATAGGCCAGATTAAATCCATCGAGCCCGGATTCGTTAAACCATCGCACCAGCTTGTCCGCAATAGTTGAGGGCGAGCCGGTAATTATTGGCCCCGCGCCGCCAACGGTCAGGTCCTCCGCCCATTCGCGCACCGTGGCGCTGCCGTGGGCCATCAAAGCAGACTGTATAGCATCGGATTCCACCTTCTCAACGGTTGCATCCATATCAAGCTGAGAGAAATCCATACCACTCCAGCCCGACAGTAGCGCGAGAGCGCCATCGTGCATGCCGTAGGATTTGTAGTCGGCAAGCTTTTCTCGAGCCGCTTCATCACTATCCGCAACAATGACGGTAATGGCGCCAAATATGTTTAGGCTCTTGGCGTCCCGACCCTGGGCAATGGCCTGCTCGCGCAATCTCGCAACTGACCTTGCGTGACTTTGTGCGTCGTGTCCTCCAATAAAAACACACTCGGCGTGTTCACCGGCAAAAGCCTGACCTTTGGGCGAGGTACCGGCCTGGAACAACACGGGTGTCCGTTGGGGCGAGGGTTCGCACAGATGAATTGCGTTGAGCTTGAAGTACTGGCCGTCGTGATTAACAGGATGCACCTTTGAAGGATCAGTAAACACACCTTTGTTTTTGTCGCGAACAACCGCGTCGTCTTCCCAGCTTTGCTCCCACAGGCCGTAAACCACTTTCATATATTCATGGGCGATGTCGTAGCGAGTGTCGTGGGTTTCCTTCTTCTCTTGTCCAACGCCTTTGGCCGCACTGTCGAGGTAACCTGTAACAATGTTCCAGCCCATTCGGCCATTGGTTAGATGGTCTAAGGACGAAATCTTTCGGGCGAAACTATAGGGCGGCTCGTACGGGATTGAGCCGGTCACCCCAAAGCAGAGATGCTCGGTAACGGCGGCCATAACAGGCACAAGAGTGAACGGATCATTGGTGGGCACCTGGGTGGCTGCTCGCAGAGCGGTGTCCGGAGAGCCCCCAAAAACATCGTAAACACCTGTAACGTCGGCCAGGAACAACCCATCAAAAAAACCTCGTTCGAGGGTTTTTGCCAGGTTTTGCCAGTAGTCCATGCGGTTGAAATCAGCGGAGTGGTCTCTGGGGTGGCGCCACAATCCTTGCGATTGATGCGCCACGCAATTCATGTCAAAAGCACACAATCGCATCTCTTTGGCCACTTGCTTCCCCTTGATAGCTCGCATCAAACTGCCATTATGAACCCACTGGTGAACTATCAAAGAAAAAGGCCGTAATTAGATGACACACAGCACCGAAGTATCTCGCTACACCAAGCAGTACAAGACCATTCACGGCAAAAAGATGGCGTATATCGATGAGGGGCAGGGTGATCCGATTCTCTTTCTGCACGGCAACCCCACCTCATCCTTTTTGTGGCGTAATATCATGCCGCATCTCGAAGGCAAGGGCCGTCTGATTGCGCCTGATCTCATCGGCATGGGCGATTCAGAAAAGCTGGATAACAGCGGGCCAGATAGTTACACCTACGTTGAACATCGCAAGTACCTGTTTGGCCTTTTTCAAGAACTGGGGCTGAACTCAAATGTGACGCTTGTGGTACACGACTGGGGGTCTGGTCTTGGCTTTCACTGGGCACACCAAAACCAAAAGGCGGTGAAAGGTATCGCCTTTATGGAAGCCATAGTTGCGCCCATACCCACATGGGATGGGTTTCCAGATGCTTCAAGAGAAGTGTTTCAGGGGTTCCGATCTCCGGCGGGTGAAGAAATGGTGCTGCAACAAAATATTTTTGTTGAAGGTGTGCTGCCTGGTGCTGTATTGCGTGACTTAACCGATGCCGAAATGACAGAGTACCGGCGACCCTTTGTTAACGCTGGTGAAGACCGGCGGCCGACGCTTACCTGGCCACGGCAGATTCCGATCGCCGGTGAACCTGCGGATGTAGTTGAGATTGTGGGTGAATACAGCGCCTGGCTTGCGCAGTCGGATGTACCCAAACTTTTTGTTAACGCAGAGCCCGGTGCACTAATCACTGGGCCCGTTCGTGATCTTGTGCGGGCCTGGCCTAATCTTTCAGAGGTTACGGTGCCCGGTGCGCATTTCATTCAGGAAGACAGTCCTGATCTCATCGGCGAAGCTGTTGCGTCATGGCATGCTCAGTTATAAACAGAAAGTAACAAAGGAAACGCGCAAATGGCCGCTTATCTAATTGGCAATTATGATGTTACCAACCCAGAGGGCTTTGGCCCTTATGGGCAGGCCGTAGGCCCAACCATTCAAGCGCATGGCGGGAAGATTCTTGTTGCCGGCCCTGGCAGCAAACCGCTTGAAGGTAGCCCCCGTCAGTTCTCTGTGATTGTTGAGTTCCCGTCGATGGATGCGTTGCAGGGTTGGTACGATTCACCGGAATACCAAGCCATCCTCCCCCTTCGACTGGACAATACGGAAGGCCAGATGGTGGTTGCTGAGCAGTTTGCGATGTCTGGTTAAGAGAGAGTTATGCAATTTGTGATTCAAAACCTGGGGCTGGTGTCTTTGTTAGTAGGTTTACTCGCAACCGGACGCTGGTTTCAGCGCGCGTGGCGAGTTGACATACCTCGCGACCCCAAACTATTTCGAATTGCCTGGGGTGCTGGATTGCTCTTGGGTATAGCGGCGTTGGTGTGGGGCACCAATGATGGCTTTGCCCCCTGGGGAGTTGGTGTCGGCATAGTGCTACTGTATCTATCGTTCACCGGCGCGCAGCGCGCTGATGGCGCCCTGGTTGACGTGGGCGATGCCATGCCTGCATTTGCAGGCGTCGACGACACTGGCGCTGAGTTTGATAGCGCGAGTCTTGTTGGTTCTCGAGTATTGCTTAAGTTCTTTCGCGGCCATTGGTGACCTTACTGTGTCGCCGAGTTACGGCGATGGAATGAGATGATGCCAAGCCTGGAAGCTGCTGGCGTCAAAGTGGTCACGGTATCTTCCGATGCACCAGGAGAGATTCGCGCGGGCCGCGGTGCGCATGGCCTTAAGGCCACGATGCTTGCTGATCCGAAGTTGCTAATTACTGATATGTTTGGTTACCGCAACAAGAACCTCAATAATTTCAAGCCAATACCGACACGCCCCGGACTACCGGTACCCACAACCTTGCTTGTCGACGAGAAGGGATACGTTGTTTGGAAAGATCAGTCCAAGAACTACACCGAGCGATCAGATCCCGATGTTGTGGGTGCTGCGCTCGCTAAGCACTTCTAGTTGAACGCCCAATCTTGCGCGGATAACCCATTTTGAAGGTCGCCATTGCAGGTGGCTATGGCGTATTCGGCGCAAGACTCGCCGAACTTCTGGTGCGGGACGGACACTCCGTTGTGGTGACCGGTCGAAATCTTGCCAAGGCCAATGAAGTGGCTTCTCGCGTGGGCTGTTCTGCCCAGGAAGTTGATTTAGATAACAACCCAGGCGCCATCTTCGATAGTCAGCCGAACATCGTAGTAGATGCCAGCGGACCCTTTCAGTGTTACGGCGACAAACCCTACCGCCTTACCGAGCTCTGCATCGACAACGGCGTGGACTATCTTGATCTTTCAGATGTTGCAGAGTTCACCGCGGGTATTGGAATACTCGATGATATCGCGCGCAAAGCGGGCCTACGCTTGCTTTCTGGAGCGTCCACCGTACCGGCAATTACCAGCTCTGTAGCGGCCGAACTTTGTGAAGGGTTCGATGAGGTCTTGCTCATCGATAGCGCAGTTCTACCGGGCAACCGGGCGCCGCGGGGAAGGTCTGTGATCGCAAGCATAGTTGGTCAGCTGGGTGAAAAGTCTCGAATTTGGCGGGGTGGACGCTGGCGCGATCAAATTTGTTGGAGCGATGCACGCACAATTTCCGTCGCACCTGGTGTGGAAAGAACGGCGCGTTATATCGAGGTTCCCGACATTGTCTTGTTTCCAGAGTTCTTTAACGCAAGGTCCGTTGTGTTTCGAGCTGGGTTAGAGCTTGGCATTCTTGATGCGTCCATGAGGGCCATCGCGATGATTCGCCTTTATTGGCCCTTCGAGGCCACGCCGTTTCGATCCGAGATACTGCGTCGCGTCGCTGATCTTTTTCTGCGCTTTGGAACAGATCGTGGAGGGATGCGTGTCAGAGTGGTTGGGTTGCTGGATGGTAAGCCCGTTCGGCGAGAATGGCGTCTTGTTGCCGAGGGTGGCGACGGGCCCTACATCCCTGCGGTTGCATGCAGAGCGGTAATAAGAAAACTGGATCAGATCCCGGTGGGTTCGCGACCTTGTCTTGCAGAAGTGTCTCGGGCAGAAATAGAGGCAGCGATGGCAGATCTTAAGGTCTCTACCGAAATGGAAGAGGCATCCGCGCCAACCTTATTTCAGTCAGCTCTTGGAGAACATTGGCACAAAATTCCAGAGCAAATCAGAACTCTGCACAGCGTGTATGACCTCGAGAGTTTTTCGGGCCAAGCGGAAGTAACGCGTGGTAGGTCCATTTTTGCCAAATTGATCGCCTGGCTGTTTAGATTTCCACCTGCTAGCGAAAGCACGCCGGTGACCGTCACAAAAACGCGAACCAATAGCGGCGAAATTTGGGAGCGACGTTTTGGTAATCGTTCTTTTCACTCTTACTGCACACCCTCTGCTAAGGCCTGCCAGATTCGCGAGCGGTTTCTGGTTTTCAATTTTGAGCTCGATCTGGTTGTCGAAAAATCATCCGTGTACTTTGAGGTGAACCGAGGTTGGCTGCTGGGTATTCCTTTACCCCGAGGTCTACTACCCGGTAGTAACAGTCGGGAGTATGTAGAAGATGGCGAGTTTTGTTTTGATGTTGCACTGAGTGCTCCCCTTGGTATTGGCCTTATAGTTCGATACGTCGGTCGACTGACCACTGACTTATCAACTTGATGCGCGCGTGCTGCACGCAAACGATGCAGAACTAAAGTTCTTGCGTCTCTAAAACGGGCAGGTAGTACTCTCTTGTCACAAATTGTCGAAAACTATCACGGTTACCGCGCCAAAAAGAACTTGGCACGCCGGTTGCAACCCCATAACTATCCGCATGATCCCTACATGCGATTGTAGTAACTGGAGAGCGTGAATGCAGATTGAGTTCTGGAAGAGAGTTTTGGGTCAACAGATAGTTGCGGCTGTGCTGTTGATGAGCAGCGTTTCGGCCAGCGCCGATTTTCTTGATGAAGCGGTAGAGGCGATTCGCAAAGGTGAAGTGAAGTTGAACTTTCGGTACCGCTTTGAACACGTTGATCAAGATTCGTTTTCTCGAGATGCAAACGCATCAACACTACGCTCGCGCATAAGCTATAAAACCGCCAACTTTCACGGTTGGACTGCTTTGGTAGAGGCCGATCAGCTTTCTTCGCTGGGCCCTGAACGCTTTAACTCCACTGAAAACGGTAGAACCGATTTTCCTGTAGTTGCCGACCCCGAGGGTTTTGATCTGAACCAGGCACTGTTGCGTTACAAAACAGACAAGGTCACCGCAACCATTGGCCGACAACGCATTAATCATGCGGATCAGCGATTTATAGGTGGTGTCGCCTGGCGTCAGAACGAGCAGACTTACGATGGCGTTAGATTACAGGCTAAAGCTAACGCAAGAGTCTCACTGGACTATGCCTATGTTGCCAACGTAAACCGCATATTTGGCCCTGGCGATGGTGCACAGCCTGGTGACTGGCAAGGTGATTCGCACATCTTCAGAGCGGAGTTTATTGCAGCGGAGAAACAAAAGTTTAGCGTTTTCGCCTATCTGCTCGATTTTGAAAACGACAACGGTCCGCCAAATTCAACTCAGACCTATGGTCTAACCTACAACGGAGGCTTTGGGCCTGTGTCTGTTGACGCAACTATTGCAACTCAAAGCGATTACGAAAATAGCCCGCTCAATTACTCTGCGGAGTTCTTTTCTGTTGCTGCCGCCTACTCGTTCAAGCCGATAAAGCTCTCGGTAGGTTACGACGTGCTTGGGAGTGATAACGGTATTGCGGGCTTTCGCACACCTCTAGCTACGTTGCACAAGTTTCAAGGCTTTGCTGACCTCTTTCTGGGCACTCCGGCTGCTGGAATTGAAGACTTTTATGTGGGGCTCGCTGGTAAGGCGGGGCCAGTCAAGCTCGCGGCAACCTGGCACGACTTCCAATCAGAGGAAGGCAGTATCGATTACGGTACGGAGATAAACCTGGTTGCAACCTGGCCGGTAACCAAGCGGGTAACGCTGCAAGCCAAGTTTGCCGACTACAACGCAGATGATTTTGCAGTCGACACAACCCGATTCTGGTTTTCAGCGATCTTTAACCTCTGACTTGTTGCGTTTGCAAGCGCTGAGTTTGGCGGTGCACGTTAACGCCCCAGCCGCGGTGAATGCCCTCGAATCTTGCACCAACCTGGCACGATCTGACCTTTAAGCCCCCTCTCATGCGGTTCTCTGCATAGCAAAGTCGCTGGCACGGTTTTTGTATCTCCCAAAGTGAGATCAGGAGTTTCGGCTCGCTGATACGAATATTCAGACAATCCATTTTTATATCCATAGTTGACGCGAGAAGTAGAAGTAGATGCGAACAAAAGTAGGGATCGAAACGGGAAGAAACCTGGTGAACCAATTTCGAGTACTGGTGGCTTTGGCTGCCATGGTTCTAGCTAACGTTGTCTGGGCTGCCGATGCGGAGCTGGGCGAGCCCGAAAAAGATGAGCTGACCTTTGGTTTTATTAAGCTCACCGACATGGCGCCAATCGCTGTCGCTTACGAAAACGGCTACTTCGAAGACGAAGGATTGTTTGTAAAAATCGAAGCGCAAGCGAACTGGAAAGTTCTGCTGGACGGCGTAATCGACGGTCAGCTGGACGGCGCGCATATGCTAGCCGGTCAACCACTGGCCGCTACGATTGGTTTCGGCACCAAGGCGCACATCGTTACGCCGTTCTCGATGGACTTGAACGGCAATGGCATCACTGTATCGAACAAGATTTGGGAGCAGATGAAGCCGCTGATTCCTAAACGACCCGACGGTAAGCCTGTGCACCCTATTAAGGCGGACTATCTCAAGCCGGTTGTCGACAAGTATCGAGATGAAGGCAAGCCTTTCAACATGGGTATGGTGTTTCCTGTGTCGACCCACAACTACGAATTGCGTTACTGGCTGGCTGCTGGCGGCATTCACCCCGGTTTCTATGATCCGCTTAAGGGGGATATCAGCGGTCAGCGCGATGCAGATGTTCTGCTTTCAGTCACACCGCCGCCACAGATGCCGGCTACTCTTGAGGCGGGAACCATCTACGGTTACTGCGTTGGTGAACCCTGGAATCAGCAAGCCGTATTCAAGGGTATTGGTGTGCCGGTCATCACAGACTACGAGATCTGGAAGAACAATCCCGAAAAAGTATTTGGGATGACCAAAGAATTTACTGAGAAGTACCCCAACACAACTATCCGCGTGGTTAAGGCGCTGATTCGTGCGGCTCACTGGCTGGATGAAAACAACAACGCGAACCGAAAGGAAGCGGTGAAAATCCTCTCGCAGTCAGAGTACGTCGGCGCTGACGAAGAAGTTATAGCTAACTCGATGACAGGAACCTTTGAATACGAAAAAGGCGACGCGCGTGCGGTGCCTGACTTTAATGTGTTCTTTCGCTACAACGCGACCTATCCCTACTACTCGGATGCAATTTGGTACCTCACCCAAATGCGTCGCTGGGGCCAGATCTCAGAGAACAAATCTGACGCCTGGTATATGGAGACGGCCAAATCCGTCTATCGACCAGATCTCTTCGAGAAGGCTGCCAGCGAACTTATTGCTGAAGAGTTGATGTCTGCAGATCAGTTTCCCGACTTTGCGACAGAAAGCGGTTTCAAAGGTGTCCAAGACAACTTTTTGGATGGTGTGGCCTACGACGGCAGCAAGCCAAACGAGTATCTCAAGAATCTGAAGATAGGACTTAAGGATGTTGCACCGTGAACACAACAGTCGCGCGAACGGCCGCAAACTGGTCGTTCGACGGGCTCGCAAAGGTGCTGCAGCGCGGCATCGTGCCAACTCTGGGCTTGATACTGTTCGTTTTTCTGTGGCACGCGATGGCCGGAGCGGTAAACACGTCGCTGGGGAAGTTTCCGGGGCCCGTTGAGGTTCTGGAGCAGAGCCAGGCGCTTTATGCTGAGCACGTAGAGGTTGGAGAAAAGAAGGATCGTTTCTATGAGCGCCAGGAAGAGCGCAACGCGAAAAAGCTTGCGAAAAGCCCTGAGGCGACGGTTAAGTGGCGTGACTACACCGGCAAGCTTTCGTATCTAGACCAGATTTTCACCAGCCTGAAAACGGTGATGTTTGGATTTTTGCTTGCCTCGCTTATTGCCGTACCCCTGGGCGTCATGTGCGGTCTATCAGAAACGGCCTATCAGGCGGTGAACCCAATTATTCAGATACTCAAACCCGTGTCGCCACTTGCGTGGCTGCCGCTGGTTACTATGTTGGTTTCGGCACTCTATGTTTCTGAAGACCCGTTTTTCGAAAAATCGTTTCTAACTTCTGGATTTACGGTCGCGTTGTGCTGTCTTTGGCCGACGCTGATCAATACAACGGTTGGTGTCGCGGGTATAGACAAAGACCTCGTGAATGTTGGGCGAGTTATACGTCTGAGTGCATGGACCAACGTGCGCAAAATAGTGTTGCCGTCTTCTATTCCCATGATCTTCACAGGTCTACGTTTGTCGCTCGCCACTGGCTGGATGGTGCTGATTGCAGCGGAAATGCTGGCGCAGAACCCAGGGCTAGGGAAATTTGTTTGGGATGAATTTCAGAACGGCTCATCGAATTCTTTAGCGCGAATTATGGTTGCGGTTATCACAATCGGCCTGATTGGCTTTTTGTTGGATCGCATCATGCTTTTGATTCAGCAACGCGTTAACCGCGACAGCACTGCGGTGCTTCGCTAGCGCCACCCGTCTGCGATTGAGGAGGAGTAACTTTATGAACACCTTTATGGAATTTAGCCAAATGGGGAAAGTGTATGACCCAACTGGCGTTGCCTTTGAGGCGCTGAAAGACGTTTCCCTGCGAATAGCGGAAGGTGAGTTCATATCGCTCATTGGCCATTCAGGTTGTGGGAAATCCACCGTACTCAATATTGTCGCAGGTCTAGAGCAGGCAACTTACGGCGGCCTGATATTGGGCGGCAAGGAAGTAAACGAACCCGGCCCTGATCGCGCAGTAGTGTTTCAAAATCACGCGTTGATGCCCTGGCTAACGGTTTACGAAAACGTTGAGCTCGCCGTGCGTTCTGTGTTCAAGGGTAAGAAAACCCGACAGGAGCAGCGTGATTGGAGTGAACACAACCTGGCTCTGGTGAATATGGCCCACGCGCTTGAAAAGCGTCCGCACGAACTTTCTGGGGGTATGAAGCAGCGAGTGGGCATTGCAAGGGCGCTCGCGATGCAGCCAAGTGTCCTTCTGATGGATGAACCTTTTGGGGCGCTTGATGCGCTCACCCGTGCACAACTCCAAGACATCACCATGGAAATACACCGCGATCTTGGCAACACAGTGATTATGGTTACTCACGATGTGGATGAGGCTGTATTGCTGTCTGATCGCATCGTAATGATGACGAATGGGCCATCAGCAACAATTGGCCAGGTCGTTGATGTCAATCTGCCGCGTCCACGTGATCGTTTGGCGCTGGCTGAAGACAATCAATTCAATCACTGTCGTCGCCTGGTTCTGGATTTCTTGTATGCCTCTCAGGGACAAAACACCGCGACAACCAGCCTGGTTTCTGAGGTACCCGCTGCTGCAACGCTAGATGAGTCTGGCGAATCGGCGGCGGACAAGTGCGTGGCCTAAGAGATACCGCGTGATGGAATCAAAACCAAATCAATCCTTCGATCTGGTTATTGCCGGCGGCGGTATGGCAGGTGGTCGGTTGTTGCAGGAGCTCGCCCAACAGAACTGGCCTGGGCGAATCGCCTGGATAAGTGCTGAATCCACGCCAGGGTACAACCGGGTTCTGTTGCCAGAATTGTTGGCGGGATCTTGCGGTCGAGATGAGTTGTTGGAGACGCCGGCGGGTTTGGATCTCACCCTGTTTTCCGAACACTTACTGGCATCGTTTGATGCTGATCGGCATGAAGTTCTGCTTGATAAGGGTTCAGTGCTTAAGTACCAAAACCTTGTACTGGCAACAGGTGCATCGCCGCGCCGTCCTGATCTTCCCGGTGCAACTCTCCCTGGTGCGGGTGTATTGCGAACGCTTGATGATGTGGAACGGCTGAGTGAACTTGGCCCGCAAGATTCAGTGGTTGTCGTTGGTGGTGGACTGTTGGGCCTTGAAGCCGCCACCGCTTTGCACGCTCGCGGCACGTCCGTGACGGTGTTGCATCGCCACCCGCAACTATTGAATCGCAATCTCGATCTGCGCGGTGCGGAGATCTTACGTAGTTTGCTGCGGAAACGCGGCATAGAGGTGCTTTGTGGTTGTCAGCCGATTGAACTGACGCAGACCAAAAAGGGGCTAAGCCTCACCACGGACAGTGGCGCAATTTTGAATGCCACCGAAGTGCTGTTTGCTGTGGGTACGGAGCCGCGAAGTTCTTACCATTCGAGCCCCTCAGGCGTGCCCGTAGATTCTTTGCTGCAAACTTCAGAGGAGGGCGTTTATGCCATGGGCGAATGCGCGCTGGTTGACGGTGTTCGATACGGCCAGGTTGACGCTGTGTTTGCCCAGGCGCGTGCAATTGCAGATCAATTTTGTGGATCACCCGGCTTGTTTGTCCCTCCGATGCAGGTAACTCGCCTCAAGGTACCGGGATTTGACCTTCTCTCTCTAGGAGATCTCAGTGCTCAAACCGCCGAAGATTCGAGCCTGGTGTGCATTGAAGATTCAACGCGTGGTGTTTACCGCGCACTTCGGTTGGTAGAAAACCGGCTGAGCTCAGCTGTTTTGCTCGGTGATGTGCAAGGCAGCGTGGCCATTCAGCAACGATTAGATACAACGCTTAGTTCTGAGGATCGGGAGCTTCTGCTC
The DNA here is from genome assembly GCA_964519335.1 of uncultured Pseudomonadales bacterium. Taxonomy (GTDB): domain Bacteria; phylum Pseudomonadota; class Gammaproteobacteria; order Pseudomonadales; family Azotimanducaceae; genus JALZVT01. The sequence continues at coordinate 6,938 of CAZFIA010000077.1, read as the reverse complement.
TTTGGTCTTGAGGCTGCCTAAGCGGCCGGAAATTTGAAAGTAGGAAGTACACACCATGAGTGAATCAACATCTGAGGAAGCGACTGGCGGGCCGTCGATAGTTGTCGTGGGTAACGGCATGGTTGGGCATCACTTGCTGGAGTCATTCGATAAGCAAGACTCAAGTGCACAAATTACTGTGCTTGCAGATGAAGATCGCGTGGCCTATGACCGGGTTCACCTGTCGGAAGTTTTCTCGGGGCGCACGCCGGAAGATCTTGCGTTAGCGTCAGAAGACGATTACCTAAAACAGGGTATCGACGCCCGGTTTGGCGATGCGGTAGCCAGCATTGATCGAGAGCAGCAAACAGTAACTACCGAGTCGGGCACCCAGATACCCTACGACTCCTTGGTGCTTGCCACGGGCTCTTATCCTTTTGTGCCGCCGATCCCCGGCAGTGATCTGCCGGAGTGTTTGGTGTATCGCACTATCGACGACCTTGCGGCGATCCGGAAGGCATCTGAACAAGCCAAAGTTGGCGTAGTTATTGGCGGTGGCCTGCTGGGCCTTGAGTGTGCGAACGCGTTACGCAATCTGGGGCTCGATACCCATGTGGTCGAGTTTGCGGCGGGCCTAATGAATGTCCAACTAGACGAAGCCGGCAGTGCGATGTTGCGTACGCAGGTCGAGGCGCTCGGCTTGCAGGTTCACACCTCTAAAGTTACCGAACGCATCGTAGCTTCCGACGCCGGCGGTGTGGTGCTGCAGTTTGCTGAGGGCGAACCTCTCGCGGCTGACGTGGTGGTTTTTTCAGCAGGGATTAGACCTCACGACGAGCTTGCACGCGCCGCAGGACTCGACTGCGGTGAGCGGGGTGGGGTGGTTATTGATGACAACTGCCAAACCAGCGACAAGAACATTTATGCGGTTGGTGAGTGCGCCCTGTTCAATCAACGGATTTTTGGGTTGGTAGCGCCAGGCTACCGCATGGCAGAGGTGGCGGCCGACCAGATTAACGGAGATCAAGAGCTTCAGTTTGCGGACGCGGATATGAGCACAAAGCTCAAGCTGTTAGGCGTAGATGTAGGCTCGATTGGAGATGCGCAAGGAGCGACACCCGGTAGCTTTGCTTACGCGTTTACTGATCCTATTCGCAATGTGTATCTGCGACTGAACGTGAATGCAGAGGGCAATCGGGTCACGGGCGCGGTATTGGTGGGCGACTGTTCGGCCTACGACACCATACTGCAGTTCTATTTGAATGATATGGCGCTACCCGAGCAGCCGGAAACACTGCTATTGCCCCAGAGCGATGGCGCGCCGGCGCTGTCGGCAGATGCGCTGCCAGACACGGCCACCATTTGTTCCTGTCATAACGTTAGCAAAGGCCAGATCGTGGGTTGTGTCAGTGCTGGCGCTACCACGCCAGGCGGTGTGAAGGCTGAAACGGGGGCTTCCTCCGGCTGTGGCGGCTGTGCGGTGTTGTTAAAGAACGTGATCGACACCCAGCTTGAAAGCCTGGGCATAGAAGTTGACCGCTCGCTCTGTGAGCACTTTCCGTTTACCCGGGAAGAGATTTTTCACCTCATTAAGGTGAATGAGATTCGCGACTTTCATACGCTCATCGCCGATCACGGAAAAGGTCGGGGTTGCGACATATGCAAACCTGCAGTGGCGTCAATCCTTGCCTCCTTATACAACGATCACGTGCTGAATAAGCCGTTGGTGGGTTTGCAAGACACCAACGATGTGTTTCTTGCCAACATGCAGAAGAACGGTACTTATTCTGTAGTGCCGCGCGTTCCGGGTGGCGAAATTACGCCAGAGAAACTGATAGTGCTTGGCGAGGTGGCGAGAGACTTTGATCTTTACACCAAAATAACGGGCGCTCAGCGGGTTGATCTGTTTGGTGCGCGCGTCGACGAGCTGCCGAAAATTTGGCAGCGATTGGTTGATGCTGGTTTTGAAACGGGGCATGCCTACGGTAAAGCGTTACGTACCGTTAAGTCTTGCGTAGGCAGCACATGGTGTCGATACGGCGTACAAGACTCTGTGGGCATGGCGCTATACATTGAGAATCGCTACAAGGGCGTTCGTTCTCCGCACAAAGTAAAGATGGCAGTGTCTGGCTGCACTCGCGAGTGCGCAGAAGCCCAGTGCAAAGATTTTGGAGTCATTGCCACAGAAAAGGGTTGGAACTTGTATGTTGCCGGCAACGGGGGCATGCGCCCTCGCCATGGAGACCTGTTTGCGACCGATCTCGATGACGAAACACTCATTGCGTACATTGACCGTATCTTGATGTTTTACGCGCGCACCGCCGAGCGACTGCAGCGCACATCGGTATGGCTTGAAGGTTTGGAAGGTGGCCTCGACTACCTTCGTTCCGTGGTGATTGACGATCGTCTGGGTATCAATGCCGAGTTAGAACGGCAAATGGCGCTGCTGGTAGATACCTATCAATGTGAGTGGAAATCCACCATCGAAGACCCGGAGAAGCTAAAACGCTTTGTAAGTTTTGTGAACGCCGATGAACCGGATAAAGACATCGCGTTTGTGCGTGAGCGAGGCCAACGTCGACCGGCAACTGAGCAGGAGATTGCCGCAGGTAATGTCGAAACTGTTGCAGAGAATGTGGCTCGAAAAGTTGTAGTGGTCGAAGAGGTATCGTGAGTAGTTCAGTGCAGTCAAATAAATCGGATGATGTTGTACTTTGTGCGCTCTCTGACCTTGTAGCCAACTCAGGCGTTGCGGTTCTTCACGAAGGTGAGCAAATTGCGCTCTTCTATCTACCCGATGAGACACCCAGCGTTTTTGCCGTGGGCAATCATGACCCAATAGGTGGCGCTAACGTGTTGTCGCGCGGGATCATTGGTGATGTTAATGGCGAAGTGGTCGTTGCGTCGCCGCTGTATAAGCAGCACTTCTCTCTGCGTACCGGAGTTTGTGTTGAACAGAGTGACGTCAAGATCCCGGTATACGAGGTTCATGTTGTTAATGACGCGATATTGCTGACGCCGTGATCGCTCGAGCGTCTGAGTCTGGCGGTATTCGAACCACCTGCCCTTATTGCGGTGTAGGTTGTGGCGTGCAAGTCGACTCAGATCATGCAGTCTCGGGCGACAAACTGCACCCGGCCAACAAGGGCAACCTGTGTGTAAAGGGAGAGGCGCTGGGCGAAACCTTAGCCGCTCCGGATCGACTTCTGTATCCAGAGATTTCCGGAAAGCGGGTGGATTGGTCTGAAGCGCTCGATGAGGTCGCTAGCACATTTGCTGCTGTGGTAGACGAGCATGGACCAGACGCTGTGGGCATGTACCTGTCGGGCCAGCTGCTCACCGAAGATTACTATGTAGCCAATAAGCTCATGAAGGGCTTTCTTGGTAGTTCTCACGTAGATACCAACTCCAGGTTATGTATGGCTTCTGCGGTCGCTGCTCACAAGCGAGCCTTTGGTGAAGACGTGGTCCCCTGCTCCTATGACGATATTGATGCTTGTGAGCTGTTGGTTATTGTTGGCGCCAACACGGCCTGGACCCATCCTGTGGTGTACCAGCGGATACGGGCAGCGCGAGAGCGCGGCAATCTGCGTATCGTCGTGATTGACCCCAGAAAAACAGCAACTACTGAATTTGCAGATCTCCATTTACAGATTGGTGCGGGTGATGATCTTGCGCTCTTCAATGCGTTGCTTGGCCACCTCAATATTCATGGCGCGATTGATCATGAATTTGTGCGTAAGCAATGCAGTGGGTTCGAAAGTACAGTTGCTGCGGCAGGTGGCGCCAATTTTGTCTCTTCGCGAGGTGACGATGCTACTTTGGCCGCAGATGTTGCGCAGTTTTTCGACTGGTTTACTCAAACGCGGCGGACGCTCACATTGTTCTCTCAGGGCGTAAATCAGTCGCGACGAGGCACAGCGACAGGAAACGCCATTATTAACTGCCATTTAGCCACCGGCCGCATTGGTCGCCCAGGCATGGGCCCGTTCTCGATTACCGGTCAGCCCAATGCGATGGGCGGCCGAGAAGTTGGCGGGATGGCCAATCAGTTGGCCGCGCACATGGATTTTGATGCGGATGGCATCGCCACCGTTGAGCGCTTTTGGCAGGCCCCAAGAATGGCGACTGGGCCTGGGAAAAAGGCCGTGGAAATGTTTGCGGCACTGGGCAGTGGCGAGATCAAAGCCCTGTGGATTATGGGGACTAATCCGGCAGTGAGCTTGCCGGCAAGCCTTGAGGTTGATCGGGCGCTCGAGGGTTGTGACTTCCTGGTTGTTAGTGATTGCGTGGGTACTAACGCAACACTTAAACATGCAGATGTTCGCTTGCCAGCATTAGGTTGGGGGGAGAAAGACGGGACGGTAACCAACTCGGAACGAGTGATCTCACGGCAGCGATCATTTTTACCCGCACCCGGAGAAGCGCGAGCCGATTGGCAGATCATTACTGATGTTGCGCATAGATTGGGCTTTGAAGATGCGTTCCCGTATACAAACCCTCGTGATGTGTTTGTTGAACATGCGGCGCTCACAGCGCGTAACAACAACGGCGCGCGTGTCCTGAATCTGGGTTGGCTCGCCGAGGTGAGTACTTCCGAATACAACGCTCTGGAGCCGGTGAGCTGGCCGCTTGATGCTCGACCGTTTTCGTCCAGAACGACCCCGCCGTATAGCACGAAGGACGGCCGCGCTCAGTTTGTTAGCACGCCACTCGAAACGGCGTTGTGCACGCCAAACGAAGAGCATCTGCTCATCAACAGTGGCCGCTATCGCGATCAGTGGCACACCATGACTCGCACAGGTACTGCGGAGCGATTGTTTCAGCACAGACGCGAACCCAGAATAGATCTAAATCCTGTAGACGCAGAACGCTATGGGGTTACCGACGGTGATTTGCTTAAACTAGCCAACGCAAATGGCGATGTTTGTTTGAGCGTGGCCGTTACAGAAGATGTAGTGCCGGGAGAAGCCTTTGTGCCTATCCATTGGTCGAACAGCAATTCAAGCGGAGGCACAGTGAATAGACTGTACTCTGGAGTTACTGATCCGTTCTCCGGTCAACCAGAAAGCAAGTACATACTTGCGAGCGCTAAATCGGTACAACCCAAACATTGGGGAAGACTGCAGTTGCACACTGCAGATACACAATTGCCCTGGGCCACGAGCAAAGCTCCAATGTACTGGGTTCGCAGCTTAGCCGGTGCCGGCAGCAGCTATGTGTTGGCAAGCGACTCGGAGCAGCTGGCACCCTCGGCAGAGCTTTGCGCCGATTGCGAGGTTGTGGAATTTTGTGATGAATCCAACGGTGTCCGTCGGTGGCTTGGTCGCCGTGACGGAAAACTGATCTGGCGACTGTGGACTGCGCCTTCCCGTGATGCTTTGCCTGCTCCAGAGGCTCTGGCGGAAAACGGTGAATGTGCCGATTGGACTGAATTAAGTCTGGCCGGGCAAGGTGAGCGCGATACTTCACCCGTGATATGTGTGTGCTATGAAGTGCGGCGTGGGGCGATAGAGGTGGCTATCGAAGAAGGCTGTTCCGATGAAGGAGATCTGGGGAAACAACTAAAGTGCGGCACAAACTGTGGGTCTTGCCGGCCCGAACTGCGACGCTTGTTTGCTGAGGCCTCATAACACACACTCCTGTTAAGGTCCGGTGGAGAAAGTTCATGACTCTAATCGTTGCGGGTGGCGGAATCGCTGGCCTCACGATGGCGTTAACCTGTCACGAGATTGGTCTCGACGTGAAGGTGTTCGAGGCGGTAGACCAACTTTTACCGCTTGGAGTGGGCATAAATCTGCAGCCCAACGCCGTGCGCGAGCTAATGCAGCTCGGGCTCGAAGCCGATCTAAGAGAAATTGGTATCGAAGCGGAAGAGTGGGCGTTGTTCTTTTACGGTGCGCATCCTATTTGGACCGAAACGAGGGGCACGCTCGCTGGCTACAAATGGCCGCAGTTTTCTGTGCATCGCGGGCAGTTTCAGATGAAACTATTGCAGGCGGTTCGAGACCGTCTGGGACAGGACAGCATAGTTACCGATGCGCGGTTAGCTCGATTTGATAACAAGGCGGATGGCGTTACCGCGCACTTCAACACATCCAGTGGACAGACCTTCTCTGTCGATGGCGATGCGCTCATTGGCGCAGACGGAATCAACTCCAATGTTCGCGCGCAAATGTATCCTGACCAGCCGGACATAAACTGGAATGGGGCAATTATGTGGCGCGGCGTTTCGCGCGCGGTACCGCCCAGGACCAAGAATTCCTTTTTGATGGTTGGGGGCATGAACCAGCGCTTTATCTGTTACCCGGTGGAGCCGCTGGATGACAACGGCGAGACGTTGCTCAACTGGATCGCGGAGTTACGTCCAGAGTCTGCGACGGTCGACAAGAGTGACTGGAATAAAAAGGCGCACACAGATGCTTTTCTTGGCGAGTTTTTGGATTGGAAATTCGACTGGCTTGATGTGCCGGATATTGTGGGCCGCGCGAATGATATCTGGGAATACCCCATGGTTGATCGAGACCCAGTTGAACGTTGGGTTGATGGACGCGTGGCCCTAATTGGCGATGCTGCACATGCCATGTTCCCGCAGGGTTCCGGTGGTGCAAGTCAGGGCATAGTAGATACTCGTGTTATGGGCAGCTGCCTAAAGCAACACACAAGTATTGAAGATGCGTTTCAAGACTACGAAGGCCGACTACTCAAGCCGGTTAATGAACTGGTTATGCGCAACAGAGGCGAAGGCCCGGTTGGAGTGCTGATCGACATAGAGAAACGCATAGCCGAAGGCGTGACGCTGGATGAGGCGGTAGATAAACAGGTAGTTGCTGACTTCATGCATGCCTACAAGGAAGCGGCTGGCACAACGCGAGATAAGCTCAACGCGAGTGCGCCGATAATCTAGGAAATTCTCGGGGTCAGAGTAAAGTGCCAGAGTAACCGTGCTGAATGCAGAG
>CAZFIA010000076.1:0-18828 GCA_964519335.1 uncultured Pseudomonadales bacterium | reverse complement strand
TTCGGCCTCCTGGCCACATGCTTCGGCCTCCTGGCCACATGCTTCGGCCTCCTGGGCTCTAGTGAGGCCGCCACTTCTATGTCTGCACGTGCAACCAGGCCAAGCATCGCGCAACAAACCAACAGGCTGTTGCCACCGTAGCTGATAAACGGCAACGTGAGTCCTTTGGTTGGCAACAGGCCGGTATTTACCCCGGCGTTAAACAACACTTGCACGCCCAGGAGTATCCCAACGCCGTAGCAGACATAACCCGCAAAGGGCAGCCCGGCATTTAACGCGCGGCGACCGCTCGCCAGCGCGCGATAAACCACAGCCAACAGCAAGAATAGAACCAGCAGCACGCCCACAATGCCTAGCTCTTCAGCAATCACCGCGAGTATGAAATCGTTGTGCGCTTCCGGTAGATAGAATAGCTTCTGCACACTCTCACCAAGTCCTATGCCAAACCAATCACCCCGACCAAAACCGATCAGTGCCTGAGTTAGTTGATAGCCGCCATCAAACGCATAGTTCCATGGGTCGCGAAATGACACGAGCCGCGCCCATCGATAGGGCTGGGCGAAAACCAGCAGACTGAGCACTGCACCAGCAATTAACACCAGCAGCACGAAGTAGCCCAGTCGCGTGCCGGCCACAAACAACATACCGATACTCATAGCGGCCAGTACTACGGTTGCACCAAAATCAGGTTGCACAAGCAGTAGTGCACCTAGACTAGTAACGGCAAGAGCGGCTGGCAGTAGTTTCACTACGTTGTTCTTAGGACTGTTCTCCAGAGCCTTCTTTCGGGCCGCGGACAGCACCGGCAGCGGCCGCGAAAGATAACCGGCGAGATACAAAAGCAGCAACGGCTTTGCAAACTCAGAAGCCTGCAGCGTAAACCCGCCCAAATTGATCCAACGCTGCGCACCATTAACCGTATGGCCTATGCCAGGAACCAGCACCAGGATGCACAACCCGAGCGCGATCAACAGTGCTACGCGATGCAGGTTTTCTAGCCACGCGAGCGGCACCAAAGCGGCTACGCAAAATCCACCGATACCTATGATCATGTAGGCGCCATGCGTTGCCACATTGCCCAGCGGCGCTTCTGTTATACCCACCATCGTGGCGCTACCGATCATTACCCAACCAAATGTCAGCAAGGCAAGCCAGAGCAAAACAGTTATCGGGTCAAGACGCTGGACCGAGCTCATGACAGCGCCTCCACCAAATCGCGGAATCGCTCACCGCGGTCAGCAAAACTCGCGAACATATCAAAGCTTGCACAAGCAGGAGCGAGCAGCACTGTGTCGCCGTCGAGGGCTACGCGCTGAGCTGCCGCAACGGCTTCTGCAAAATCACCACAACGCAGCGTCACTGTGTGGTCTGCAAGGGCCTCTTCCAAGAGTTGCGCGTCCTCTCCAAACAGGACGGCAGTTTTTACACAGCGTGCCGCGATAGAGCCGAGTGACGCAAAGTCAGCACCTTTGCCTTGCCCCCCGGCTAGCAAAACGACTTTCTGCTGTGGCGCGTCAGCAAAGCCGGACAGCGCCGCGACACAAGCGCCTACGTTAGTTGCCTTGGAGTCATTGATGTAACGGACACCACGCAACTCGCGTATAAATTCCGCGCGATGCGCAAGGCCAGTAAAACTCTTGGCCGCAGCAACATAAGGCTCTGGCCCATTCTCGAACGAAGGCAGGCCCGGCAAACCAAGTTCAGCAACCAAAGCAAACGCTGCGAGCAAGTTCAGCAGATTGTGTTGACCGGTAAGCGCAAAGTCAGACGATTGCGCAAAAGCAACGCCTTTGTGCCTAAGCACGCCGTTATCACCTTGTATTTCTAATCGCCATTGCGCATCAGAAGCTTTGCCGAAAGTGACGCATCGAAATTCCTCTGCCCCTGCTTTTTGCTCAGGATGAGTTAGCGCATCATCAGAATTGCTCACGCCAAATTCTGCTCGTGAGTAGATCCGCCGCTTGATCGCGGCGTAGCTAGCAACGCTGCCATGACGATCAAGATGATCAGCGCTCACGTTCAAAACAGTAGCGGCCGCAAGCGCAAGATCCTGCGAGTGTTCTATCTGAAAACTAGAAAGCTCCAACACGTACAGCTGCGCAGACTCAGACAGAAGATCGAGCGCGGGCTCTCCAAGGTTACCGCCTATGTGAACGGCTACTCCGAGTTCCTGCAGCATGTGCCCCAACAGGGCAGTGACCGTACTCTTGCCATTAGTACCGGTAATCCCGATGACCGGCGCGCGCGACTCGAGCATAAACAGATCTATATCACTAAAGCGTGGCAGATCTTCACTGCCCGCGAGCACCGGGTCGTTAGCAGCAACACCAGGACTTAGCACAACGCGTTCAACACCGTGCCAGCGCTGGGGCAGAGCCGCATCTTGGCCAACGAAAAACTGCGCCTCAGGAAACGCGCGTTTTGCATCGCGGAGGTTATCGGGCGCATCACGATCGTCGATCACCACCAATGCGTCCGTTGTACTCAAGTGACGCAAGCACGACATGCCGCTTATGCCTAGCCCCACCACGGCGGTTGTTACGTTGTTAAGAAGCGCAGTCATCGCAGCTTCAACGTAGACAGACCGGCGAGAACCAGCACCAGAGTGATAATCCAAAACCGGACAATGATGCGCGGTTCAGGCCATCCCATCAGCTCAAAGTGATGGTGTATCGGCGCCATCTTGAAGATGCGCTTGCCGGTGAGCTTAAACGAGGCAACCTGCAAGATAACCGACACGGCTTCTAGTACAAACAAACCGCCCATAAGAAACAGCACAATCTCATGACGCACCATGACGGCCACGATGCCAAGCGCAGCACCCAGCGCCAGGGCACCGATGTCACCCATAAAGACCTGGGCCGGGTAAGTGTTAAACCAAAGAAAGCCAAGCCCCGCCCCAACCAATGCGCCACAAAACACCGAAAGCTCACCCACGCCGGCTATGTAGGGTATCTGCAAATAGCCTGAAAACTCACTGTTGCCAACAAGGTAGGCAATAAGGCCAAGTGCGGCACCCACCATTACCGTGGGCAAGATCGCAAGACCATCGAGACCGTCGGTAAGGTTGACGGCATTGCTAGTGCCTACGACAGTGAAATAACAGAGAACCATGTAGCCCGTACCCAAAGGAATAGCGACTTCCTTGAAAAAGGGCACGTACAACGTCGTTTCTTCCGGCGTTGTTGCAGACACATATAGGAAGACCGCCGCACCTAAAGCGATAACCGACTGCCACAGGTATTTCCATCGAGCGATAAGGCCGCGGGAGTCTTTACGCGAGAGCTTCAGGTAATCGTCGTACCAACCCACCACGCCAAACAACAAGGTCACACTAAGCGCAACCCAAACAAATTGATTGGTGAGCTCACCCCACATTAAGGTGGTGAAGAAAATAACAATGAGGATCAGTCCACCACCCATCGTTGGTGTGCCGGCTTTGCTCAGGTGCGACTCGGGCCCATCTTCACGAACGGTCTGCCCAATCTGATGGTGCAACAGCCTGTTGATAACACGCGGGCCAATCACTAGCGATAACACCAGAGCGGTTACCACGCTAACCATGGTCCGAAAAGTCAGGTACTGAAAAACCGAGAAGCCACTGACGTAGTCTGCGAGAAAATCTGTGAGCCACAAGAGCATCAGGCGGCCCCTCCGGCGGCTCGATGTTGCAGCTGCTCCCGCGCGATAACCAAATCATCAAAGGGCATACGTTTGCCGTTGATGTCCTGGTAATCTTCATGCCCCTTGCCGGTAATTATCACAACATCGTCAACACGAGCGTTTTCAATGGCAAGAGCGATCGCCGCTTTTCGATCAGGTTGCACCTGTATCTGATGATCAGCAGACAGACCAGATTCAACGTCGGCGATGATGGCCAACGGATCCTCAAAACGAGGGTTGTCAGAAGTCAGAACCCCTACGTCTGCGAACTGCTCAACCGCTTGCCCCATCGGAGCGCGTTTACCCTTATCGCGATCGCCACCACAACCAAAAACACAAATAAGCCGACCGGAGCAATGCGCACGTGCGGCTGAAAGCACACTAACAAGCGCATCAGCGGTGTGGGCATAGTCAACAAAAACAGCAAAGTCCAATTCTGTGTCAGCCGAGACCGGTTGCAAGCGGCCTGTCGGAGCAGCAACCGCAGGCACAGCTTCGGCAATTCTCTGCAGATCGTGCCCGAGCAGCGCAAGCGCACCTACGGCGAGTGATAGGTTCAGTGCGTTGTAGCTACCTATGACAGGGGTCTTAATTTCTGCGCTGCCCCAGGGTGATTCGAGCTGCCAGTTCATACCCTTGCTATGACTAACCTGCGCCGAAATTTTCATCCCGGTTGCAGATTCAGACTTCGTATCAGAAGCTGATGCAGTACTGTTTACCAGTGAAAGGCAGACCTGATCCGATTTCGCATTCGCCGCGCAGCGTTTCGCAAGCATCTCGCCAAAGCTGTCATCAGCATTAACGACAACGCCTTGCAAACCAGGAAATTCAAACAGCCGCGCTTTGGCTGCGCCATAGGCCTCCATCGAGCCATGGTAATCAAGGTGGTCGCGCGTAAGGTTGGTAAAGAGCGCAACATCAAGGTGCAGCGCATCGCCCCGGTGCTGCTGAAGTGCATGTGAGCTTAACTCCAGCGCAACCAGCTCGCAGCCATCAGATTCAAGCTGTAGCAAACGTTCTTGCAACGAAACCGCATCCGCTGTTGTAAGGGCAGCAGGCGCAAGAGGACGACCCGTTCCGATCAGCCCCCAACCCGTTGTTCCAAGAAATCCAGCCTTAATGCCAAGCTGATGAGCAAGCGAAGCAACAAAATGAGCAACTGAGGTTTTACCGTTAGTGCCTGTTACCGCGACACACGCGAGCTTGCTACTGGGATGACCAAAGAACTCCCCTGCAATCTGCGAGACACGCGATGCGAGGTCACCGAGTACTACAATCGGCACCGCGCAATCTACAACAGGACGCTCCGCAAACACCGCTACCGCGCCATTAGCGATAGCCGCATCTATGTAGTCATGTCCATCGGCTTGTATACCGGCAAGCGCTATAAACAACGTGCCGCGAGTAACGCGGCGGCTGTCGATCGCAATCGCCTCAACCTGCAACTGGGGCACACCCGGCACATCAGGAGCAAGCTTCTGCAAATCAATCTTCTTTGAACTTGCGGCGTTCTGCGTGCTCATAGTGCAGCTGCCAGTTCTACAGGCGCAGCCGATTCAGAAGGTTCAGACTGAATAGATGGCGGCACCGACAGCGCTCGCAACGCTCGCTCGGCCACGCGAGAAAAGACCGGCGCAGCAACCGCACCTCCACCCGACAATCCTTGACTGGGTTCGTTGATCAGCACCACCATCACAATTTGCGGGTCATCGAGGGGGGCGATCCCGGCAAACCAGGCAACATGCCGGCTATCGTCGTAGCCGTCCTTACCCACCTTGCGCGCGGTACCCGTCTTTCCACCTACCACAAAACCCGGAACCGCAGCTTGAGGGGCCGTGCCAGAAGGCGCGACAACCGCCGCCAGCATGTCGCGAACTTCAGCTGCGGCCTCTTCATCAAACAGTCGCTGTGCCGGTGGCGGTGCCGCGCGCCGCAAAACACTGAGCGGATAGGAAACACCAGCATTCGCAAGCGCCATGTACCCTTGCGCAAGCTGCACGGAGGTAAGCGAGAAGCCGTAGCCGTAACCAAGGATGGCTCGCGAAACCTCATCGCGGGTGCGGGCAGACGATAACCTACCAGACGATTCACCTGGCAAACCCAGGCCAGTGTCGACACCAAATCCAGCACGAGCGAAGGTGTTATAAATCGCCTCATCCGGAAGGGTTTGCGTGAGCTTGGCGATGGCGACCTGACTGGATTTTTCCAGTATCCGTTCAAAGCTCAATTCGCCCCGATCGAGCGGGTCTTCAATAAGCTTGCGGCCAATCTGCAGAAAGCCTGGCGACGTATCAACCATAGAATCGCTCTGGTAGAGACCAGATTCCAACGCGGCGATCAGCGTGAGCGGTTTTACAGTGGACCCCGGCTCATAAATATCTGTAATCGCGCGGTTACGCATTTGTGCAAAGCTCGCACCCCGTACATTCGGGTTATAAGCCGGCTGATTAACCATCGCCAGCACTTCTCCGGTATCGGGCTTGAGCATCACCAGCGAGCCGGATTGTGCTTTGTGCGCAGAAACTGCCGCCTTCAATTCTCGGTAGGCAAAATACTGCAGACGCAAATCAACACTCAGGTGCAGATCCTGACCCAATCGTGGCTGCGACAAGAACTCCAGGTCCCTGATGTTGTTACCGCGCCGATCGCGCAAAACTTTCTTCTCGCCCGGCTTACCGCTAAGCGATTCATCAAACGCGAGCTCGATGCCTTCTATACCTTTGTCGTCTATGTTGGTTACACCGAGCAGGTGCGACGTTGTCTCGCCGGCCGGATAGAATCGCTTGTATTCCCGTTCAAACCCAACTCCGGGCAAGTCGAGCGCTTTAACTCTTTTAGCAACCGCTGGATCTACCTGCCGACTCAACCACAAAAATCCGCGACTGCGATTGGCAAGCAATGAGTCTCCGAGCTTCTTGGGGTCAAGCGCCAGGATGCTCGCTAGAGCCCGCGTCTGTTCCAGCGAAAAAATCGCCAACCGCGGGTCAGCCCAAACGGAAGTAACGGGAGTGCTCACGGCAAGCGGCTCACCGTGGCGATCGTAGATTACGCCACGATACGCAGGCATTGCCTCGGTGCGAATAGATCGCGCTTTACCCTGGGCGGTTAAAAATTCTCGCTCGTTCACACCAAGCATCACAACGCGGGCGGCCACGGCAGCAGATGCACTGGCAAATACCAACAGCAACAAATAGTGGCGCCAGGCCGGCGGCACAAAGCTCTTGGTTCGGCGCGGACTGGCTGTGCGTTTTTTGGCAACGCTTTGAGCTTGCCTTTTCTTACCGGCCCCTTTTCTGGCAGCCACCTTTTTGGATGAGTTTGAAAACAAACCCATCAGCGCTGACTCCCAGAGACCGCAATAGAATCGGCTGGGCCTGGCTTGATAACCCGCACAATAGTCTCAGGAAAACGCATGTTGAGCTCGTCTTTAGCCAACTTCTCGGTGCCGTTGTAACTATTCATGGCGCCACGCTCAATCAGCAAGCGCGAGTGCTGGGCAAGCAGCGCGTCCCGGGCCACCTGATCCTGTTGCATCTGCGAGTAAAGCGCTCTCATGCGTTGAGACTGGTAAGCGGACTGCACCCCAAACAAAACACAAAGCCCTAGCAAAAACACACCAACGCGAACGCCTTTCCAGCTGGAAGGTTTCGCATTTTCAAACCCAATGAAACTTTTATTGCGCGCAACTGGCTTGGATTTCTTAAGCGTCGAAACTTGCGCCGCGTGTCGCCTTGCCTGCTTGCGCCTGTTAGCCGCTTCAACATCACTAAGAGCCTCACTCATCGCAAGCGCTCCGCAGTTCTCAACACAGCACTACGCGCGCGCGGATTAGCAACGACTTCTGTATCTCGAGCCTTCTGTAACTTGAAGACTCGGGCTTTTGGCGGTTCTTCCTGATGCGCCTGCACAGGCAAGCGGCGCGGAAGAGGGTCAGGTTTTTCGAGTGCTTTGAAAGCACGCTTCACGATTCTATCTTCGAGCGAGTGAAAGCTGATCACAGCGAGTTTGCCGCCTGGACGTAACAATTGCCAACTTGCATCGAGTGCCGTGCGCAGTTCGCCAAGTTCGTCGTTGATGAAAATTCGAATGGCCTGAAAAACCCGGGTAGCTGCGTGTTTGTTCTTGTCTGGCCGAGGCTGCGCAGATTCGATAATACTTGCGAGTTCTGCTGTACCCTTAACCGGGCGAGCCCGCTCTATAGCACCTGCTATACGATAGGCGTTGCGTTCTTCGCCATATTCGCGAAACACGCGCGCCATGTCTGCTCGCGACGCCTGGTTAATCCATTCCTGCGCCGTCATACCTTCACTGGTATCCATACGCATATCAAGCGGCCCATCTAAACGAAAACTAAATCCGCGTTCGGCTTGATCGATCTGCGGCGAAGACACGCCAACGTCAAACATCACACCATCTACGTCTGAAAAATTCGCATCTCGTGCGGCATCATCAATCTGCGCAAATCTTTTGTGCGCAAAACAAACGCGCGAATCCTCTTCGCACAGCTTTATTGCTTCATCGATAGCCTCGACGTCTCTGTCGAGCACAAGCAGCTGCGCATCAGCGCCCAACTGATCTAACAGCGCGCGAGCGTGGCCACCACGTCCAAAGGTTGCATCGATGTAACAGCCGTCTGCACCACCCAACACCGCAGTAACGAGCTCTTCACGCATGACACTTACGTGTTCTGCATTACCGCGCGTGGTCAAATCGCAAACCCCGATAGTTCGTCGAGATCATCTAGCGATTCAACTACATCGCTTTCAAGCCATTCACTAAGACTTTCGTTCCAGTGCGACTCATTCCAAATTTCAACTTTGTTACCCTGACCAAGCAGGATTAGTTTTTTGTCGAGCTGCGCGTACTCGCGTAACTGGCGCGGAATCAGCACGCGCCCTTGGCCATCGAGTTCAAGATCAGTTGCGTGGCCAATCAGCATTCGCTGTACCGTGCGAATTTCTTTGCGCACATTGGCAAGCCCAGCGAGTGTTGCCTGAACTTTCTCCCACTCCGGTAGCGGGTAGAGCATCAAGCATTTTTCGCGGATATCGATCGTCAGCACCAGCTTGCCAAAGCTCGCCTGCTGCAAGGTATCGCGCAGCCGCGCAGGAAGGGCCATGCGGCTCTTCCCGTCCAAACTCACCTTATTAATGCCGCGAAACATGGTTGCGTCTGGCACAGGGGAGGGTCTAACTGCCCATCGAGCTCGTTCTTAACCTAGAACGAGTCTAGAAAGTGGCCGAAACCGACACCAAACCCCTGATATACCCACTAAATCCCACTTTTTTCCAGAACGCGACCGTAGCGGCGTAACGCAGGGGAGTCAACCCATTGAGTGGTGATAACTAACGGAAATATAAGGAATTTTTAGCATTTCCAGAGCCTATAAGGGTATTTATCCAAGCACTATGAAGTCTTTAACCAAGGAAACTCGAATTCACATTAAGACAGAAGAAAATTGCCCAATTCGTTCAATTAAATAGCCACTTTGTTGCTTAATGCGTCTGTTCTGGTCGATCCGCCCCGGCAAAAACCACTTAATCGCGGGTATCCACCAGGAAAAAAAAGTTGGAGTTGGCCGATAAGCCGGGTTCTGTCGGGGACAATCATTCATCTGGGACAGTTGTCACCAACTGCCTCGTGCGACCTACCCGGATTCAGCGCGGACCACGCCAATGAATCCCTATTTGGTCTTGCTCCGGGTGGGGTTTACCTAGCCAGGCCCTGTTACCAGATCCTGCGGTGCGCTCTTACCGCACCCTTTCAGCCTTACTTATAATCACCGGATTTGATCCCGGTGTCAGCCCGACGCATTTTTGGCAAGGCCAAAATCGCTTTCCGGGCCCCAGTTTGGCAAGGCCAAACTGGGTAAGCGGTCTACTCTCTGCTGCACTTTCCGTGGGCTCGCACCCCCCAGGCGTTACCTGGCACCCTGTCCTATGGAGCCCGGACTTTCCTCCAACGAATCGTTCAACTAAACAAAGCCACTACGACTTTCTAAATCAAACGACGCGCCAGCGATTGCCTGGCTAACTCCGTCGCCGAGCGTACTGGGCTCGATCAGGTTTCTCCAGTGTTTCTTGCCTGCAAACGCGCGTAGAGATCAGCGCGCCGAATCCCCGTTACCTTGGCCGCAACTTTTGCGGCCTGTGATGGTGACAGTTCATCAGCGAGCGCAAACAAAAGCGTATCGGTATCAACCGTGGTAACCGATTCACTAGCAGGTGGTCCTTCTACAACAACAACAAATTCGCCGCGCAAGGCGTCTGCATCTACCAACCTTTGCAATAGCGTTTGCGCAGAACCCAGCAGCAACTGCTCGTGTACTTTCGTAAGTTCGCGTGCGACAAAGACCCGGCGCGAGCCAATGAGTTGCGCCAAATCGCCAAGTGTTGCCTCTATTCGATGCGGCGCTTCAAACAACACAAAGGCGCCGGGTAGATTCAGCAGTTCATTGATGCGCGCCTGACGCCCCGATGTTTTAGCCGGCAAAAAACCGGCAAATGTAAAAAGATGCAAAGGCAGGGGGCACACAGACAGCGCAGTGATCACAGCACTAGGCCCCGGTAACGGCACTACTTTGATGGTCCTACCGGAAGCTACCGCCGCCCACACGGCCCGCAGCAGCAGGTGACCCGGATCAGAAATAAGCGGTGTGCCCGCATCACTTACCAGCGCAATCGTCTCTCCCTGCTCGAGGCGACGCACCAGAGAGTCCACAGCCTCTGCTTCATTGTGTTCATGCAGTGGCACGACGCCTACAGCGGGAATATCCAACAACTGCAGCAATTTTCGGCAACGGCGGGTGTCTTCTGCCGCTATTGTCGTTGCTGCAAGAAGCGCACTCCGGGCGCGCTCAGTGATATCCTGCAGGTTACCGATCGGCGTTGGCACTATGTAGAGGGTGCCTGCGTCGGATGCCTCGGAAACTCCGGAAACTTCGGAAACTTCGGACTCCACTATAAAAACCACCCTCTGTATCCAATCCCGACCAAGCCAATACTGACTATGCGCCATACCCACTATCTTAAAACCAGCCAGCCCGTTACCCACCACAGATCAGCCGGGTCCAGGATCACCGCCTGCCTCACAGTTATCGTGTTAACGGCGGTGCTCGCAGCCTGCGAAAGTACGCCTTATAGCGGGCCGCAACAACAACCCTCTACGCCAGGGAGTAACAACGGCAACAGCGATACGCTGGTTGCTCTTGCACAGAGCGCAAGTGGCGACGAAGCACCCACGCTGTGGCTCTCAGCGGCTCGAGCCTTGTACGACGACGGTAGAACTACAGAGGCGCTCTCGGCACTCGAAAACATCGCGCAAACCAAACTAACTCCAACCCAAACCTTCGACTACGGGGCACTATCAACAGAGCTCGCGCTGGCACAGTTTAACCGCCCCAAAGCCAGAGCCTACTTCGACGATCTGTTGCCATTAACCCCAGAGCAGGATCTTCGCTTCACGGAACTTGCCAAGAATTTTCAATCTACAAAAATTGATACCACGGCGGAAGTGCGCGCTCTCATTGCAAGCCCACCTCCGCGCAGCCGATCGCAGCTGCAGCAACGCTCCGATCAAATCTGGTCACTTATCTCGCAAACCTCTGCAGGCACCGTTAAGCAACAAGCAGCAACCACTAGCGGCATCGAGCGCGGCTGGTGGCAGCTAAAAGAGCAGATGCTGGATGCCTTTACCATTTCAGAGGCCACTGGTCGCCTGACACGCTGGCAATCGACTAACTCACAGCATCCCGCAAACCAGCCATTGCCCAGCCAGCTAAATGCGCTACAAACTAGCCGCGCAGAGTTCAAACATGTTGCATTGCTCATACCTCAAAGCGGGCCGCTCGCGGCCGCGGGCAAAGCGGTTCGCGATGGATTTGTGGCGGCTCATCTGCACGCCCAGCAATCACCAGGAAGCTCTAGACTAACAGCTGCACAAAACGCCGGTCGACAGATTACGGTTTTAGATACAGCTAGCGCGTCGCTACCCAATCTGCTCGCTCAGGCAGAATCACTGGGCGCCGACTTGCTGGTTGGCCCGCTCGATAAAAACCGCGTGGCGCAACTCAACGCTCAGCCGAGTCGGATACCTACGCTTTTGCTAAATTATCTGCCTGATAGCACCGCCGCACAAAACAACATCGTGCAATTTGGGCTCGCGGTAGAAGACGAGGCCAGAGCGATCGCTCGACGAATCCAGGCAGAGGGGCTGGAACGCGTGGTTGTGCTGCACAACGAAAAAGAATGGTCAAAACGCGCCCGCGACGGTTTGATTAAGGAATTCGCAAACGCAGCATTAACGCCCGAATCGAGCATCAACTTCGCACCGACCAGCCAGGTTGTTGGCGTTGGCAGCACGCCCGACGTTAAGCAAGTGACCAGTGTGGTCGGCAGTACCTTGTTGGTTGATGCAAGTAGCGCACGTCATCGACGCTTTGAGCGTGTGATTGGCGCAGACCTCGAGTTTGTACCTCGAGCGCGTCAGGATGTTGATGCCATAGTCGCGTTTCTCGACGGCCCCGAGGCGCGCGCGCTGCGACCCGCATTGCGCTTCCACTTCTCCTCAAGCGTTCCGGTGTACACCTCGTCACAGGCATTAAGGCGAGTATCTACCCGGGATCTGCGCGATCTGCGTGGATTTAACGTGAGCGAAATTCCCTGGAAGCTCTACCCGAGCCCAATCAAGGAGAGTGTCGAAGCCTCTTTTGGCGTCACCCAGGGTGGCCTCGTACCGCTATATGCACTTGGCGTCGACGCTTATCGTCTGGCGGATCGTTTGGACTTGCTTATAAACACGCCGCATCAGCGCCTGTTGGGCGGCACGGGCGAGCTCTCCGTTGAGTACGGCGGACGAGTTCGCAGGGATCTCGCCTGGCAGTACGTCGGATCAGACGGACTCACCCCGCTGCCGATGGTAATTAACGAGCGGTGAAGCTGGGCTCTCCCAGCCAACGAACCGGAGCAACCCACGAGGACGCCGCCGCCGAACTACTCACTCAGCGCGGCTTGAGAATCATTATCCGCAATTTCCACTGCAAGATGGGCGAGCTGGATATAGTCGCTTTAGGTTCACACCTGCATTTTGTCGAAGTTCGCTACCGCAAAAATGACAGATTTGGCGGCGCCGCCGCCTCAGTGACCCACAGCAAACAGACAAAGCTCCGCCGCACCGCAGAATTTTTCTTGCAGTGTCATCCCCGGTTCAGGAAACATCGCGCACAATTTGACGTCGTGACAGTCAGCGGGACAAACTACCCGCCGAATATTGACTGGATCGAATCTGCTTTTTGACCACTTTTTCGACAGAGAGATTCTGTCAGGATCGTCTAATTAGATAAGGAGTTCTAAATGCGCGAGACCAGGAGTCTCCCCGTATTAGTGATGGCGTTGCTCGTACTGCCACTGGGTATGCTGAGCGGCTGTGCCGCCACTAAGGGTCAAACCCAACCCCGGACTCCGGGAAATTTTATCGACGACGAGGCGATCGAAACCCTGGTAATCCGGGAAATTCGCAAATCGGACCCAGGCCTCAAGGGCGCCCATCTATCGGCGGTGAGCTTTAACGGCATCCTGTTGCTGCTGGGACAGGTCGATAGCGAAGCGCTCAAGCGCCAGGCACTAGAAGCCGCAACCAACATCCGCAAAGCGCGCACCATTCACAACGAAATCGAAATAAGCGGCCCAATCTCTAGGGTTGCCCGCTCGAACGACGCCTGGCTCACCTCAAAGGTGAAGTCGCGATTGCTAGCCCGCCGCGACATACGCGGCGTGCGCACCAAGGTAGTCACCGAGAACAGCATCGTCTACCTAATGGGTCTGGTCACCCGCGACCACGCCCAAAAGTCAGTAGAAGTCGCCCAAAAAGTATTCGGTGTTCAAAAAATCGTCAAAGTCTTCGAGTACATCGACTGATCGAATAGGGGGAAATACGGGCAACCTACTTAATCACCTTCAAGTGATCGGGCCTGGATTTCTTGGCATTCGTGGCGACATCCGAGGCTACCTCTGGAGCTGACGTAACCTCCGGCGATAAATCTGCCTCAGCGTCGCCCAGCTCACCCGACGCTCCAGCAAACTCAGCCCGCTGCTTGCGATCGGGATAGTCCGATGGCGCAAAGGTCATGCCTTCCTGCGTTTCCTTCGCATAGATTGCGAGCACTGCCTCCATAGGCACGCTAATCCAGGTATCTTGACCTGAAAAGCGGGTGTTAAAACTCACACTTTCATTGGTGATTTCAAAGTTGGCAACGGCCGAGCCCGATGCATTGAGCACGATCCGCCCGCCGTTCACATGCTCAAACGGCACTTCCACATCTTCAAGCGTTGCGTCTACCAGTAGATAAGGCGTGCAGTTGTTATCGCAGATCCAGTCGAACAGCGCCCGCAGCAAGTAGGGGCGATTCGGCGTCATTCATGCATTTCCAATTCTGCCTCGGTGAGGCTGGCACGGAAAGAATCGCGCTCAAAGATCGATTGCATGTATTTGTGCATTCCGCGAGTCTGCTTCTCTGGCATTTTGATATCCATCGGCACCAGTCGCCACAGAATCGGTGCAACGCAGCAATCCACCAGCGTAAATTCTTCGCTCATGAAAAATGGTTTTTCATCGTAGATGGGCGCGATCGCCATTAGGTCTTCTCGCAGTTCTTTGCGCGCCTTGGTCATCGCAGCCTCTTTGGCTTTGCCACCCATAAGGATATCGACCTTTGGGCACCAGTCCTGTTCTATGCGATGAATCAATAAGCGAGATTGTGCCCGGGCAACCGGGTAAACCGGCAACAGGGGAGGATGAGGAAAACGCTCATCGAGATATTCCATAATTATGGTCGACTGGTAAAGCACCAAATCACGATCAAACAAAGTGGGTAGCGTGTTGTAGGGATTGAGCTCGATGAGATCCTCAGGCTTGTTTGCCGGATCGACATCAATCACGTCAACGCTGACGCCTTTTTCGGCCAGCACCATGCGCACACGGTGGCTGTAGTGATCGCTCGCATCCGAAAACAAAGTAATCGACGATCTTTTGGCAACAACGTTCATAACACCTCTCAGGAACAATAAAACCGAAGCCGATGACCTTGTGGGCCCAGGCTACGGCGTATAAGGCCCGCATGGTCGCGGGCACCCTATCAATGCTTGACGTCTTTCCAGTACTCGCGATTAAGCAAGTAAGCAAAGCCAAACAAAATCAGTAGAAACAGAAGTACGTAGACACCAATACGCTGACGCTCCAGCGCATAGGGTTCGCCCACGTAGGTCAAGAAGTTCACCAGATCATAGATGGTCTGATCGAACTCTTCGGGGGTTTGAGAACCGCTACCTTCTTCCAGCACAAGCTGACTGCAGTCCTCCTTGGTAATCTTTTTGCCGGGTACCAGTTCATCACGCAATTCGTAACCATCTTCATGCAGCACAGGTATCTGCGCGCAGCCTTTGCGTACGATGCCCTGCACCTCGAGCATAACGTGAGGCATGCCTACATTCTCGAATACACCGTTGTTAACACCCAGCGGTCGCTGAGGGTCAAGGTAAAACGCGCGGAGATAGTTGTAGAGCCACTTTCCACCCTTGGTGCGCGCAACCATCGTTAAATCAGGCGGAGGAGCACCAAACCAATCCTTAGCTTTTTCTGCCGGCATAGCAGACGACATGTGATCACCAATTTTCTGGCCCGTGTGAATCAACAGTTCTTTTGCGAGATCTTCAGAGATACCCAGATCTTCTGCTGTGCGCACATAGCGCTGGAACTTTAACGAGTGGCAACCCAGACAGTAGTTAATGTAGGTGTTGGCGCCACTTTGTAGTGACGGTTGATTGTGCAAATCTGGAGAAAACTCATCCATAGGCCAGGTGGATTCAGACGCAGCCCAGGCAGCAGCAGGTGTGAACAAAACCAATGCAGCAAAAGTTACCGTTTTAAAATTTGTCATTTCATCGTCACTCGGTCTGGCACTTCCTTAGTGCGCTCTACTCTGGTGTACCAGGGCATCAACACGAAGTAGGAGAAGTACAGCATCGTGAAGAACTGCGCGGCAATCGTGCGGCCGGTAGTTGAGGTTACATAGCCGAGATAACCGAGCACAAAGAAGCTTCCTACCAGAACCGCCAGCATGATCTTCGATGCAAGGCCTTTGTAGCGAATTGACTTAACCGGACTCTTATCAAGCCATGGAAGGGCCATAGGCACGACAATCGCACCGGCCATTACCACCAGTCCCCAAAATTTGGCATCGATGCCGAGCAACGGGTAAGTGGCGGCCCGCAACATGGCGTAGAACGGCAGGTAGTACCAAACCGGCACAATGTGCTCGGGCGTCTTAACCGGATTGGCCTCTTCAAAGTTGGGTTTTTCAAGGAAGAACCCACCCATTTCCGGCGCGAAGAACACAATCGCGCAAAACAAAAACAGGAATACAACTGTCGCCTGAATATCGTGCACCGTGTAATAGGGGTGGAAGGCGATACCGTCTTTAGGAATGCCGTTCTCGTCTTTGTTCTTTTTGATTTCTATGCCATCAGGGTTGTTTGAACCCACGTGGTGCAGCGCAACGATGTGCAGGAATACGAGCGCAACCAAAACCAGCGGCAATGCAATGACATGCAGCGCAAAGAACCGGTTTAAGGTGATTTCGGAGATAAGAAAGTCGCCACGTACCCATTCCATCAGGTCAGGACCTATGAAAGGAATCGCCCCCACCAGCGACACAATGACCTGTGCCGCCCAAAAACTCATGTTGCCCCAGGGCAGCAGATAGCCAAAGAAACCTTCCGCCATCAACACAATGAAAATTGCCATGCCGAAGAGCCAAAGCAGCTCGCGCGGTTTCTTGTAAGAACCATAGGCCAACGCGCGAAACATATGCAAATAGACAACAACAAAAAATGCGGATGCGCCGGTGGAGTGCAGATAGCGCAGCAACCAACCGTATTCGACGTCCCGCATAATGTACTCAACAGACGCAAAGGCGCCTTCGCCGCTGGGCACATAGCTCATGGTTAACCAAATGCCGGTGACCAGCTGATTAACAAGCACTACCGAGGCGAGAATTCCAAAGTAGTACCAAAAGTTAAAGTTCTTTGGCGCCCAGTATTTGCTGGCGTGGTACTCGATGGTTTCGGTAAGCGGAAATCGCTCATCAATCCAGCCCATCGTCTTTTCCATCGCCCCGGGTCTTTGCGGAGCTCCAGAATTGTGAGATGCGGGGTGGGGTGCATCAGACATCAGGCATTCTCCTCATCGATACCAATCACTATTTCAGAATCGCTGAGATAGCTGTGTGGCGGCACTTCGAGGTTCGACGGTGCAGGCACGGCTTTAACCACTCGGCCTGCGAGGTCAAATTTTGAACCGTGGCATGGACAGAAAAATCCACCCTGCCAGTTAGCGTCGAACGGCTCGGCTTGAACTTTGCCATGGTATTTCGGTGAGCAACCAAGGTGGGTACACAAACCCATGTACACCCCATACTCTTCCTTGCGGGCACGCGGTGTGTTCTGAGCATAGTCGGGTTGTTGGGGACGGAGGGAATCTGGATC
Source organism: uncultured Pseudomonadales bacterium (assembly GCA_964519335.1). Taxonomy (GTDB): domain Bacteria; phylum Pseudomonadota; class Gammaproteobacteria; order Pseudomonadales; family Azotimanducaceae; genus JALZVT01. Next base: position 1,627 of record CAZFIA010000076.1, on the reverse strand, counting down.
AGCCAAGTTTTCGGTTTGGGTGGCCAGCCGTTCAAGCGCCGCTGCGTCGCGTCGAACAACAAAAACGGGTTTGCCGCGCCAGGTTGGAATGGGACCAATCATGTTGTTCATTTCGATTTTAGAAATATCGATGCGTACCGGAGCGCCGGCAGCTCGCGCCTTGGCACTAGGCGCCCAGGACGCAAGGAACGGCACCGCCGCACCAACCACACCCACGGCACCTACCGCCGCTGTCGCGCCAATCAGAAAATAGCGCCGACTTTGATTCGCTTTGTAGTCTGGATCGGCTGCCTGTTGATTAGGACTAGACGAAATATCCGCGTCCAGTGGGGCGTCTTCGGCCACGATTAACTGCTCCGGTTAGCTTGCTAGTAACTGTCTATTATCCGTTATTACTATTGGCTGTTTTTGCAACTTTCTTAAGTGGCCGAAGGCCCGCTTGAGTTAGTGCCCGAAGGCCCGCTCAAGTTGCCCAGAAACACCATCTAAAACATAGCGATAACAATGATCTAGAGACTTGTGCTCGGCTCAAACAGCACCGCACACAAAACCGCAGAATACTACCATAGGTGGCATCTCAAAAGCGCACTATTAGGGCGTTGGATTGGGCAAATACAGGAGAAAAAAGACGCGGGTTAGCGAGTAAATCTATTGGTGATTTGTCGCTATTTCCCGCCGCTCACTGCCGAGCAAGCGACGCAGTCTAGCGCTTGGAAAACTGAGGTTTCTTGCGCGCTTTACGCAGGCCAATCTTCTTGCGTTCAACGGCACGCGCATCACGCGTGAGCAACCCGGCCTGACGCATGGGGCCACGCAGTGTTTCATCGTATTCAACCAGAGCTCGGGCAATACCGTGACGAATCGCTCCCGCCTGACCCGAACCGCCGCCACCGGCGACCGTTACCTTGATATCAAAGCGACCATCAGCACCAGCCACCTCAAGCGGCTGCCGAACGATCATACGCGCGGTTTCGCGCCCAAAATATTCATCCAAAGGCCGCGCATTGACGCTAATGGTGCCGCTGCCGGGGTTAACAAATACCCGCGCAGTAGATGTCTTGCGTCGGCCCGTGCCGTAACTGGCTGCTTCAGCCATTGTTGAACTCCAGAACCTTTGGTTGTTGAGCCTCATGTGGGTGCTCGGCACCGGCATAGACTTTGAGCTTGCGATACATCTGCCGACCCAGTGGATTTTTGGGCAGCATGCCTTTAACCGCTTTTTCGATGATGCGTTCGGGTTGAGTCTCGCGCATTTTGCCGAGCGCCGTTTCCTTGATACCGCCGGGATAGCCGGTGTGCCGATAATACAGCTTGTCGGATTCTTTCTTGCCCGTGACCTTAATCTTCTCGGCGTTAATCACAATAATGTAGTCGCCGGTGTCGACGTGGGGCGTGAACTCCGGCTTGTGCTTACCGCGCAAACGGCTGGCGACTTCGGTCGCAAGACGGCCCAGAGTGTGCTCGGCAGCATCGATGACAACCCAGTCACGGCGGACGTCTTCGGCTCTTACACTAACGGTCTTCATGGTGTGATTCGCACGCTGAATTGAATATTTACTTGGTCGCCGACCGGCCCGAAACCCGCAGATTTCAGCCCAGCCCGGCAAAAGGGACGCGAATTCTAGCC
>CAZFIA010000075.1:0-19064 GCA_964519335.1 uncultured Pseudomonadales bacterium | reverse complement strand
GTGCAAATGGCACTCGAGCAACTCGAACGGGACGCCGTGGTTGAACTTGATGAAGCACGCAAAGCCGCTATGGTGAGTAACCTTTTATGCGTGCTTTGCGCAGACAACGAAGCCCAACCGGTAGTCAATGCCGGCAGCCTCTACACCTAGTTAGTTTGCTGGGTTGAGCTGAGATGGCGACCAAGAAAGCCTATCCGTTGCGTATGGATGCAGAGGTACTCGCTGCCATGCAACGGCTTGCTGACGATGAGCTGCGCAGTTTGAACGCGCAAATTGAGTACGTGTGTCGGCAGACGTTGCGCAGGGCGGGTCGATTGCCAAAAGCTGAAGATGACGATTCTGTAGTCGATGGTTCTATAGAAAATCACGCTGATTAACGGATTGATCTGGCTATCTATCGGGTTAGTGAAAGAGAGTGAGTTGCCTGACCCGGGCTTCTCCAGTCGTCCCATCGACTATGACTCTATGTCGGCCGGAAAATGCATCGATGAAAGTGATGTTCCATTCGACAACCACCCGGTTGTGCTCTGAAGAAAACCGATACGATTTGTCGAAATTGCCCCGAACGTTGTCATTACCGGTGCCTACCTGATAGATAAACAATAAGCCATATTCTGCTTTGACAGCAGATTTTGCGCGCGCCATCGCTTCGCGGGCGTCGATAAGCAGCTCAGGCAGTAGTTTCTCTTGTACAGTAGAAGTCAAGAGACGAGTGACAACACCCTCTTTGGTGAAATAGATGCTCGATCGAAAATCCGTCGTCGGAGAGTCACCAACAACCTGTCGAAACGCTACGCTCGGGTTTCTTACGAGCGGTTGTAATCCAGTCCTTGGATTTCGAAAACCGTGTTCGCATCGACCTTCGTTAGGGGGCGTAGCGCAGACAAATAGCGCCTGACTTCGCCTTCTGGATTCTCAATTAGCTTATTAACATCGAGTTCGCCCAGATTGTCACCCGTCAATTGCACCCTTGTGTAGGCGCCCTCGCTATGAAGGTTTCATCGGGTTGGTTCTAATTCAGAAATCCATGCGGCCTGCTCTAGATTCAGCTCAGCGATGTTCTGGGTTGTTGTTTTGGGCTTAAGCGCTACAGGATTCTTCGGAAGCATTATGCGCGAGTACGGATTGTGGTTGATTGGCTGTTCAACTGCAGGTTCTAATTCTTCGTAACCCAGGGCGCTAAGGATTTTTGACCCTAACCAGGTTATACCCCGTAGACGCGCCGCGGATAGATCGACACTGTTTACCCCAGCAATTTGTGGTGCAGGCGGCAGGTTGTCACATTCGAACAGAGGAAACTGAACCAACGCTTCAGTGTCGAGCGGCTTGGACACCTTGATGCTGAAACCGAAGGTTTGTGCCTGCCTGGGTCCGATGCTTACTCTGCGGTAGTCTTCCCCTACACGGTCATTGTGTTGGTTCGTTGACCAGAACTTTAGATTTAACGGCAGGTCGGTAACAAGGTCGATCCGGCAGTTTCTGGCGATCTCATCCGAATCGTTGATCAGGGTTGCTAAAAAGGAAAAGTACAGCGTCTGTTCTTTGGGTGCATAGAGTGGAACCACCGCTGAATGAAGTGTTCCGGCTTTCGCCACCAGGCAGCTTATCGCCAATGAGCAAGCGTAGATCAGTCTAAATAGATTAGAAAAGCTGAATATTCGAGAAAGGATAGCTACACCGTTTGCTTATTGTTCTCCAAAACGCCAGGGGTACAGAGTGAGTTGGTAGGGCTAGTTTGAATCTGCTTGCGTGTCACCCCAGTGATCGAAGTAAGTTACAGCGGATGCGGGGCGACGTCGTACAGGACCAAAATTGCCGTGTGGCCAGCCGATCGGAATGGTCACAACAACACCATATTCCTTGGGTATTGCAAACTTGCTCATCAGTTCGTCTTCAAAAACCTGATGCATGGTTGTGAGCGCCGCTCCCAATCCGCAGGCCCGACACGCGAGCAATATGTTCTGCACACAGGGGTAGATGGCGCCAAAATTTGGTGGCGCCAGGCCAACGCGCTCCGCTTCTGGCACTTTAAACGGCCAGTCGCGCAGGCCACAGACCACCAGTAACAGTGGAAACTCGTGCATATGATCCATCTGGTAGCGCAAGGCCTTGAGCTGTCGATTGAGCGACGAGTCTTTACGTTGCTTAAGTTCCGAGACGCTCGCGCTCATGCCGGGAAACCGGCTTTCGATGGCTTGCGTATAACGCTCTCCAAACCAGCGCTTGTTGGCCTCTCCCTCCAATACAAGAAAGCTCCAGGGTTGGGTGTTTTGGCCGGAGGGCGCTTGCACGCCTGCCTCGAGTACCTTGCGCAACAAGGCGCGCGGTACGGGATCGGTCTTGAGGCGTCGCATGGCGCGCATGTTACCCACAAGGTCAAAAAACCCTGGATTCTCGGTTTCCCAGTTAGTCTCTGTCATAGATTTTTTGCCTCCATGTTTGTCAGGCCGTCCGCGCAGCTTCTTCGCGAGCAGCCCTAACCTTGTCATTGGTTTGGTTGAAGAGAATCTTGCGGCGAGCCTCTTCCTGTTCTTCAGTGCGTTCTTCCTTGCCGAGTTCTTCGCCAACCTTTCGGCCTTTCTGCACGGCCGGTCGCGCCGCCACTAGATCGACCCAACGTTTTACGTTGGGAAAGCTCTCCCAAATTGATTTGTCAGGGTCGTCAATCAAACGTTCTGACAGAAACGCCCAGGACCAGATGATCATGTCTGCGATGCTGTAGGTATCACCAGCCACGTATTCGTTGGCGCCGAGTTGTGCATCCAACACGCCCAGCAAACGATCAACCTCGCCAACAAAGCGTGTTGTACCATATTCCAATTGGGCAGGATCATCTGCGATGTTCTTGCCGTAGTTCTTGAAGTGATTGGCGTTGCCCATCATTGGCCCAAGGTTTGCCATCTGCCAGTGCACCCACTGCAACACCCGATAGCGATCAGCGCCTTCTTTAGGCAGGAATTTGCCGGTCTTGTCGGCCAGGTATTCCATGATTGCGCCGGATTCGAACAGCGCAAGCGGCTCGCCGCCGCCGAGTGGATCGTGATCGATGATGGCGGGCATTCGGTTGTTGGGCGAAAGACGCAAGAACTCTGGCTTGAACTGCGCGCCGCCGCCGATGTCGACGGGCACTATGTTATAGGGCAGGCCGCACTCTTCCAGCAAAATGGTAACCTTCCAGCCGTTGGGCGTGGGCCAGTAGTGAACATCAATCATAGTGTCTCTCGTTTTTTGTTTGTTGGTTGGTTTTTCAATACAAAGTTTGCGAGCGTAGTTATAAATTCTTGTCGGGGGGTCTCCATAAAGGCGGCGTGATCACCGCCTTTGAAAACTACACGCTGTTTGTTTGGATGCGGCAAGCGGCGAAACAGCTTTCTGTGTACTCGCGGGCGCACCAGGGGGTCAAACTCACCTTGCAACAGAAGTGTAGGAATCGCCACCTTGCGCGCATTTAGCGCCTTCCATTGCTCCAGCCTGTTCCAGTCGGCGCGCACCGGATCGGCGGCGAGAGCGGCAGTCGCGAAGGCTTCGATTGAGGCGGCGCTTATAGAGTTTGGCACGATAAAATCGGAGATAGCGTTGGCGTAGGTGTTTGCCGCTGCCGGTGGGGTGGGCGGCAGACTCGCCGGTGTTGTGCTGTAGCCTTTGCGGACGGCGTAGCCGAACAGCGACAAACTCTGGGCGAGTTCTGGGTGTCGCTGAACGGCAAGCTGCGACATAGTGGCGCCGTACGACCAGCCAAACAGATGCGCCTTGGATTGCGCGTCTGATTGGGCATCTGATTGGGTGTCGCCCCTTGCGCGCGAGCGTTCGTTAATAAAACTGAGCACGCCCGCGATATCTTTTGCGGCGCGATCGGGTGTGAGCCAGCCGCTGGCATCTCTTGGTGTTTTGCCGTAGCCGCGCATGTCCACGGCGAAGGTTTCGATACCCAGGGCCAATAGGCCATTCATAAGCGACAGGTCTTCGCAGTTCGTCGCAAGATCAAAGTCGGGTCGCCCACTCCAGGTGCGGCCGTGCACCAGTAATAGAGTGGCGCGTGGATTGGCAGGTGTCTTCGACCACAGGGCAATAGGGTGTCCGTCTACCTCTACCTTATGTGCTTTGCCTGCGCCGGTTGCCACTGGTGTGGCGCAGCTATCAGCCTGTGCGCCTTGAGTGGCCATTGTCATGAACAGTGCGATCGCAAGCACTGCGGCTACACGGGAGTTTCTATCTATGGCTATGGGAAAGATTAAGGGAAAGAAACGGTGTAAGAGGGGCATCAGCTGGTTCCAGCGTAGGTCTTCCGTACTCAATAGTACCGGAAGAAACCCTTAGGGCGTAAGATCAAGCGCTTGGGGATTGGGTAACAAAATGGGGACATACTGATGGTCGATACACAATTTATTGCTGGCAGCCCAGAGGCCGTGGGCGTTGATCCAGAGAAGTTAGAACTGCTGTTTGAGCGCGTGCAGCAAGAAATTAACGAGGGATTGTTGCCGGCCTGCCAGGTAGCCGTTGCCCGGCACGGCAAGCTTGCTGCGATTGCAAGCTTTGGTGATGCGACCAACGACGATCTTTTCAGCATTTTTTCAGCAACCAAAGCAATGACCAGTGCGGCCGGTTGGTTGCTGATTCAGGAAGGTAAACTCAACATAGACGAGCGAGTGTCTGACACCGTTCCCGAGTTTGCGAGTAACGGTAAAGAGAACATTACTGTTGAGATGTTGTTTACCCATACAGCGGGCCTACCTTATGCGCCGTTTCGGCCAACAGACTGGAACGATCCCAAACGCCGCAGTGATCGCTACTCGCAATGGACATTGAACTGGGAGCCGGGTTCTCGGTTCGAGTATCACCCCACTTCAACTATGTGGGTTATTGCCGAGCTTATCGAACGCAAATCGAATACCGGATTCGCTGACTTTGTACGTGATCGCATTGCAACACCCTTGGGCCTTACCGATATGCATGTCGGCGCGCCAGAGTCGGTACACGGTCGCATCAAAGACGTGGCTCACGTGGGTGAGGCAATGACAGCGGCAGACTTTGAGGCACTGGGCATGCCGGTGCCGCCTGAAACAGAAGTAACTCCCGAGGCGCTGCTCGCCTTTAACACCAGCGAGGTCCGCAAAGTGCCAGTGCCCGGTGGTGGCGGACACATGGGGGCCGGCGAGATCGCTCTGTTCTATCAGGCATTGCTCAATGGTGGGCGGAGTCTGGATGGCGAACAAATTTGGACGCAGGAGACGCTCGATTACGCGTTTGAAGTGCGTAACAGCTTTCCGGACATGCTTGGAATTCCCGCCAATCGTGCGCTCGGCGTTGTTATCTCAGGCGATAAGCGTCGTAACGGGCGGGGCTTTGGTCACACCAATTCGCAGCGCGCTGTAGGCCACAACGGCGCCGGCGGCCAGCTAGCCTGGGGTGATCAGGAAACGGGTTTGTCGCTTGGCTATGTCACTAACGGCCACGATGCCCACATGGTGCGCCAGGCCCGACGCGGTATCAGCATTTCGAACAAAGCGGCGGTCTGTGCCCTGGCCACGTAGTGAGGTAGGCAAGTGTTGCAGAGGTGGCTGCTGGGCGGTGCTGTAGTTTTCGGCCTACTCCTGTTTGGCAATAGCTCGAACAACGAGCGACGCACTGCGGCAAAACCAATTGTGTCCTTCGCTCGAATCGGCGATCAAAACCATCTATTGGTAGTGTCACCTGGTCGCGATGCAACCACCCGGCAGATTCGCGCAGATCTCGAACAGCTTGCGGTCAATCGAAGTTGGTTTCTGTTCGAAACCAGCACCACCAAAATGTTGCAATACCCTACTCTGGGCGAGTTTGAATTTGTTGTATTGAATGGGTTGGTTCGTGGTGGCCTGGGCGATAAGCAACGTCTGGCGCTAGATCACTTCGAACATCAGGGTGGACGGGTGCTGTCTGTTACTGCTGCGGGTGACCTAGACCAATTACTTTAACGTGCCGCAGTTCGCGCGTACTTTATTTTGCCGCCCACCAGGGTGTAATCCACTTTGGTCTCGGGGAGCACATCGTCTGCTACCGTTAAGATGTCCTGCGACAACACCACCAGGTCGGCCAGCTTGCCCGGTGTGAGCGACCCCTTTATGTCTTCTTCAAACGCAGCATAGGCGTTGTTGATGGTGTAGCTCGCAAGCGCTTCTTCGCGAGTCATTACGTGCTCGGGATAAAATTTTTCGCCCGTGTTGGTAATGCGGGTAACGGATGCGTAGTAGCTTGCTATCGGGTCGATCGGTTCTACGGGCACGTCAGAGCCGTTGCCAATGATCGCTCCAGTCTCAATCAACGTGCGCCAGGGATATGAGGTTAGTTTCGTTCGTTCTTCACCCAGTCGTGATGCAATCCAGGGGCCATCGCTTACGCAGTGGATGCCCTGCATTGCGGCGATCACTCCGAGCTTGCCAAAGCGCGGTACGTCGTCGGGATGAATGTGTTGGGCATGCTCTATGCGCCAGCGCAGATCGCGACCGTTGGTGTCTGCCTGTGTCCAGGCGCGCTCGTAGATATCCAGCGTTTCGCGATTGGCCCGGGTTCCGATCGCGTGGGTGTTGACCTGAAAGCCATTTGCCAGCGCGAGCTCTGCAGTTCGCTCGATATCTGCCACCGGTTCGAGTACCAGTCCGGGGGTGCTGGGCATATCCACATAGGGTTCGAGCAACCAGGCGCCGTGGGCACCGAGTGCACCGTCAATTTGGCGCTTGATAGAGCGCACCGTTAGAAAGTCGTTGCCTTCCGCCACCATCAGGTAATCGGCCAACCGCTTTTCCATAGTTTCGTTGGATTCACCGCGAACCATGACGTACAGGCGCACCGGCAGGGCGCCGTCCGCCTCGAGGCGCTTGTAGAAATCGATGATTTCAAAGGATGCGCCGGCATCATGAAAGGATGTAACGCCGTGGCGCAATGCCTCCTGGGCCGCAAGGTCAGACTGCTCTTTGAGTGTGGCCTCTACCTCTTCGGGTGATAGGCGCTGATCGTAAATTGCTACAGCTCGTTCCACCGCGTCTTGTGCGTTTTCCCGGAGTAAGCCCGAGGCCTCGCCGTTAGATTTCCGCACGATAGTGCCGCCAGCGGGGTCTTCACTGTTGCTATCGATTCCCGACGCGGCCAATGCCGCTTTGTTTGCATAGGCGGCGTGGCCGCTAGCGTGAACCAGATAGACCGGATTGTCGGCACTGATCGCGCTTATGCCGTCGTTCGCAGGTACGCCGTCGACAATCTCGTCGCTGTCGGCGAATTCGCCTTCCCACTTGTCTTGATGCCAGCCGCGGCCAAAGATCCATTCACCGGGTTGCGCTTTGTCCACAGCAACGGCCACCTTGCTGACAATGTCGTTCCAGGTCTTTGCGTCAGCGAGATTCAATATCTGCCGGGCGCGGCCAAGGCTTAAGTAATGACCGTGGCCTTCGATGAAGCCGGGAATGACAAGGCGCCCCTTAAGGTCAATTGTTTCGGTCGCCGGTCCGACGTAAGCGTTCATCTCTTCGGCGCTGCCGACGGCTGCGATGGTGGTGCCCCGCAGGGCGATAGCACTGTGGTTGCCTAACGCTTGATCTACGGTGGCCACTTTGCCGCCGGTGAGTATCAAGGTGGCTGGTTCGACCTCTACCCGAGCGGCTGCCGCTGATACTGCTGTATCGGTTGCCGTATTGTTGGTGGTCTGTGCGTTCGCTGTGCCTTCGCTCGTTGGCCCGTCGGTGTCGCAGCCAGCCAATGTCACAATCAGTGTCACAAGTAAGGAGACGAGCAGTTTTTTAGCGATCAGCATGAGCATCCGGAAGTACTGAATATGGGTTTAGCTTGGCGGATCGCAGCCGGTGTATCAATACTGTTACAGACCGAGTTCAACTTTAGCTAGTGGCGTATTGGGTGGTAGAGTACTGGAAACCAGTTTGGCCAGTTACGAGGGGAATAATGAGCGCAGGGCAAACCACAGAATTTGATGCTGTTGTTATTGGGGCCGGCTTTGGTGGCATGTTTATGTTGCATCGACTCCGTCAGCAGGGCTTGAGCGTCGTGTTGCTTGAGCAGGGCTCTGGTCTTGGTGGCACCTGGTTCTGGAATCGCTATCCGGGTGCGCGCTGTGACATCCAGAGCATGGAATACAGCTATCAGTTTTCTGAAGAACTGCAACAAGAGTGGGTGTGGTCCGAGAAGTACGCCACCCAGCCAGAAATTCTGCGCTACGCCAACCATGTGGCTGATCGTTTTGATCTGCGCGAGCACATGCAATTTGACAGCCGGGTCGAAGGCGCCTGGTTTGATGAAGACAAAGCCCAGTGGGTAGTGCCCGTGGTCGATGGCGATACCTATCGCGCTCGTTACTGTGTGTCCGCGACGGGTTGTTTGTCTTCTGCCAATACGCCAGACATTCCAGGTATCGATGAATTTTCAGGCCCCATTTACCACACGGGCAGTTGGCCACACGAAGGCGTCGACTTCACAGGCAAACGCGTTGCTGTTATTGGCACAGGCTCATCGGCTGTACAGTCCATTCCCATTATCGCAGAGCAAGCCAAGCACCTGACTGTGTTTCAACGCACCGCTAACTATGCCGTACCCGCCCACAATCGGCCGCTAACGGACGAAGAGATTGCGAGCGTGAAGGCGCGCTACAAAGAGTTTCGACAGGAGAATAACGACTTACCCTTTGCGGCCGCTTTCGACAACAGCGAAATAAACGCACTGGATGTCAGTGCAGAAGAAGTGCGGGTTGAGCTTGAGCGTCGCTGGCAAGATGGTGGGCTGCCGTTTTTGGGTGCGTTTGCCGATCTCTTGTTTGAAGATGATGCAAACGAGTTGGCTGCAGACTTTGTGCGCGAGAAAATTGCCGCGCGCGTAGACGACCCCGAGATCGCCAAATTGCTAATGCCAGATTCTATAGTTGGCTGTAAGCGATTGTGTGTCGACAGCCACTACTACGAAACCTATAACCGCGACAACGTCACCCTTGTTGATATCAGCCAGGACGGGATTGAAAGCATCTCCTCGCGTGGTTTGAACTGCCAGGGGCGGGTTGTCGAAGTTGACGCTATCGTTTTTGCAACCGGCTTTGACGCCATGACGGGTTCGTTGCTCAAGATCAACTTTGTGGGACGCAACGGCGTGTCTCTGGCCGAGAAATGGTCTGAAGGTCCGCGAACATTCCTTGGATTGGGGTGCAAGGGTTTTCCAAATCTGTTCACTGTGTCAGGTCCCGGTAGCCCGTCGGTGCTCACCAACATGATCCCGAGCATTGAGCAGCACGTGAACTGGATTGCAGACTGCATTAACTACTTGAACCAGGGGCAGTATGCCGGCATCGAAGCATCACAAGAAGCCGAAGACGAGTGGGTTGAGCACGTGAACGAAGTGGCAGATTCGTCGCTGTATCCTGGTTGTAGTTCCTGGTACCTAGGGGCGAACGTGCCGGGTAAGCCTCGAGTGTTCATGCCTTATCTGGGGTTTCCTCCTTACGCAGAAAAGTGCGAGGAAGTGGCGGCCAACAACTACGAGGGCTTTGAGTTGTTGCAGAGCGCCTGAGTTGCATCGGCAACCAAAGGAGTTAACCAGCCCATGAGTGACCTGCCCGAGTTTGTCCTCGATCGATCTTTTGCGGCGCCCAGTGAGCGGGTTTGGCGCGCCTGGACAGACGCACAATTGCTGTCGCGCTGGTATGGACCTGGTGTTGAAACCGTCATTCACAATTTTGATTTGGACGTTGACGGCGAATGGCGCAACGAGATGAAGATGGGCGGTGGGTCTTTCTTCGAAAAAATGATTTTTAAGGAAATTGTGCCTGGACAAAAGTTGGTGTGGCACCACTGTTCAACCGATCAAGGGTGGAATATCACTGCCAACCCCATGATGCCGGACTGGCCGCGCATTCTGCTCACAACGGTCAGCTTTGAGGGCGCGGGGGACCAAACGAACGTGCGACTCTCACAAGTACCTCTGGATGCAACAGACGCCGAACTCGCCAGTTTCGCAAAGATGAAAGACGGCATGAGTGGCGGTTGGGGTAAAGGCTACGAGATCATCGATGAGTTGGTTGCCCAGCTATAGAGTGCCTGAATAGGGCCTAAAATCTAGCGCGTAAGAAGGCTGAGGTTACTTGCGTCGGTTATCATCCAGGAATCCTTTTAGTCGAAATAGCAGGGCGTGTAACGATTCTATCTCTGCGACTTCCCACTCTTCGAACATACCAAGCTGGTCTTGCTTCAGTAGCTTGTTCATTTTACGAAGCTGTGTTTGTCCCGCCTTATTGATAGAAAACCATTTCTTCCTGCCGTCATTAGGGTCTGGTCTTGAGTCAAGCAGTCCGAACGACAAGAGCTTCTGAACCTTCTTTGTCATTCCTGATTGGCTTGTTTCAAAGGCAGACGTCAACTCGGTGATGCTCCATTCGCGACTAAGGTCGTGTGAAAAATGGCGTAGCAATACGAATAGGGGGTAGGGAACAGATGCGTGGCTCAGCAGTTGGTTGGAACGAGTTCGATTGAGTTGAGCGACAACGCCTGCCCATATCAATATGTCTTCTTCCTTGGATCGCTTAGGAGTTCTTGCCATCCGTTGGGTCCTTAATCTCAAAAATCCAGGCATTCGCCGACCGAGCATCTGGCTCAGTAACATACTTTTTGATTATCTCTTTCTTCACTGTGTCGAGCAAAGTCGATTCTGTCAGCCTCGACATCATGCCCGGATACAGCTTTCCATCAATTCTGATGCGAACCAGCGGGTTGGTTGTTGCATTCTTAACCCATGTCCTGTCACCCGGTTCTTCTGTACCTCTAACCAGGGACGTTGGTACATACAGCCGACCCCCGACAACCGCAAACCAGATGTTCACTGAGTGAGGCTCTTGGTCGGCACCAAGAGTTTCGAGTTGTATGAGCTCGGCGGTGGCCGCGAAAGCCCAGTCTGAAGGCGGTGTTCCAATGACACCTTTCAGGGCTCCGCCCGGGATTGGACCAATGGGTCCTGAGCGGCCAATAAAGAACAATACAGAAGCGATCAGCACGACAACTATTGAGGCAGTAACCGCAGTGAGACGCGTAGATAGTTTTTTCATAGGTACTCCTAATGCATTCCAAGGAATATATATACATTCCTTGGAATATACAACCCTGCCAATTCTATGCATCGATGGATTGCGGGCTAGGGGAATCTTTACCTTTGCTGAGAGCGCGTTTTTGTGTGATTTAATGGTTCTTCACTGCACAAACGCTTTTGAGGACCCCAAATCGATGAGCCAGACGTTAACGGTAGGCGCCATTCTTTATCCCGGATTCGAGATGCTCGATCTTTTTGGTCCACTTGAGATGTACTCAATGCTCGGCCCCGATGCGGTTCAAATTGTCACCGTGGCAGAGCAAGCGGCGCCGGTAACCAGTGCCGTCAGCATGGCGGTTGATGCAGGTCCGCAAGTTGTCGCGCAGGCGAACTTCGAGAACGCCCCATCGCTCGACATTCTGCTGGTGCCTGGTGGCTTCGGTACGCCTCCGGCGCTTGAGAACGCTGCCCTTATGAACTTCTTGAGCACGCGTGCTGGGAGTGCTCAGGTGGTTTCGTCGGTGTGCACAGGATCTGCTCTTCTCGCCAAAGCGGGACTGCTCGACGGCCGTCGAGCCACCTCCAACAAGCAGCTATTTGCGTTGTCGACTCAGATAACCGATCAGGTCGATTGGGTAGAGTCTGCGCGTTGGGTTGAAGACGGCAAGTTTTGGACCTCGTCCGGTGTGTCTGCCGGCATGGATATGACACTTGCGATCATTGCCAAGTTAGCCGGTGAAGAAACCGCTGAGTCTGTGAGCAGTGGTACGGAATACACCTGGCATCGCGATGCGGACACCGATCCGTTCGCCAGTGAGCTAAATAAGCTAGCTCACCTGTTGGAGTAGTCTGAGGGTGGGGTAACCCTAGCGCTCGGTAGGGTCTTTGCCGTCTTTCGGTGCACCTGTGCCCGAAGAGCCAAGGAACAGCTTACGACCATCTGTGAAAGTCACATCGCGACCATTGGCTCGATTAGACAGGTCTTTACTTTGATAACCGTCCACCACAATCTCGGTGCCGATCTTTAGCGAGTTCTTGTTGAAGCCGCGGCGAATGAGCGTATTGGGTGTGCCGCCTTCAACCATCCAGGCTTCTTTTTCGCCCGCTTCATTGGTGTGTTCGAGATGGATCCACGCGTGGGGGTTAACCCATTCCACTTTAGTGACAGGACCGCGCAGCACCAGGGGGCGATTGGGGTCAAACTCGGCACCAAATGCGTGATGCGCATTACTGCTCTGAGGGATGATCAGGGCTGCCACGGCGACACCAGCCAGTCCGCAGGCTTTGAGTTTTTTCTTGCTGTCAGTCATAGAGTTACCCATGGATTCAACGCTTGATTGGTACATAGACATTATACCGCACTGGCTGTTTTTTGGTTTTGACCGATTTTTAACAATTGGTGCTCTGAACGGTCGATAGTTCGGTCGCTAATTGCCGCCCTTATCACCGCCCTTATCACCGGAGGCGCTTTCAAAATCAGCCTCTAGCCGGCGCGCGCCACGCATGATGTTGCCCAGCGCATAGTTGCCCTCATGGCAGGCGTACTCGAACACTTTGTCTTCGGTAGCGGGCCATGGGTACTCGCCGCTCCAGGAACTTTTCCAGCTACTGGGATCATCAACAGTAAAGCTGTAGAGCAGTCCACCGTCTTTAGCTTTGCTGAAGCGCTCAATCACATGTAGATCTCTGGACGCACCAAATAGCGCAGGGCGATCTTTGAAGTTAGTGGTGTCGACAACAAGGGTGTCGCCTTCCCAGCGGCCGACAGAGTCACCCATCCAGTAGCGTTCGCTGGCAGGCGCATGCTCTGCGTTTAAGCGGATTATTCGGGCGTCGTGCACCATCTCGACCAGTATCATCACGTGATCTTCGGTTTGGACAATGCGCTTTAAGTTGTTGTACAGCACCGGAAACATCGGCGGACCGGCAGTTGAGCCGAAGCCCAGCAGGCAGCGCTCGGCATTGGGTCGCAACTCCATGTTGTCATAAGGACCAGGCCCCGGCATCCAGTAGGCCTCACCCTTGTTGGGTCTGAAAAAAGAGGCGAACTGTAGAAATTTTTCTTGTGCTGCGGGCGTGCGTTCCGGGCGTCTGCCGTTTTCTGGATCGGTAATGATTGAGGTTCTAAACTTCCCGTCGATGCTGAACACATCGTCGCCGCGATCGATCCAGAAGGTGTTGTAACCGCCGACGTTACCGGCAGCACCTTCTGAGCCGTCACCGCCGTCGGGGGGTGCGACACGATTGGGGTCGCTGGATTCGGAGCCTTCATCGATCAGGGCCTGTTCGGCCTTAATCATTTCATCTGCTTGTTCTTTTGTGAGCAGCAGATTGTTGCCGAAGGCCTTGGGTCGCTGCAGCGGAGTAAGCGTTGCTATGTTGTAGGTGCCGGAAATATCCGGATGCTTGCCAATGTAGCCCGGCTTGTCGCGCGCACCGCTTGTGAGCGACAGCAATAAAATCGCTGAGGCGGCGAGTATTTTTCCAATGAGAACACTGAGATCTTGTTGTTTCATGTTCATGTTCCCTGATTACCGCTCTAGCGGCGTGCGGCGCCATTCGCCGTACATAAGCTCTTCTACAAACTCAACGCAACGAAACTCCATGAGTCGCGCGTTGGTTTCCATGCGGCGATACAGCGGCATCGCAATTTTCCACGGCTTGGTGAACACATTAGCGTCTTCGATCGTTGCCTCATACTGAAGGTGGTTGGGCCCCATCGGCGTAAACCGTTCGGTTACCTTTAGCGCGTCTGTGTGATGGTTGCCGGCCCGGTCGAACCAGGTCTCGCCGTTTTGTCCCGTAACTTCAACAACCAGAGTGTCTCCCTCCCAGCGACCGTCCGATTGTCCCATCCAGCTGTCGATTGGTGCGGGTTCGGAATTGTTCATATAGATTTCGCGCGTGGCACCGGCGTATTGATACGCCATAAAGACGGTGTCTTTACCTTGAAAGATCTGAAACGGTTGAGGCATGTAGTTAGCGCGGGGAATACCCGGTAGAAAACACTTTACCTCCGGGTCTCGATCTAGCCAGTTGGCTGCGTTTTCCTGCTTGGTTTTTAACGCCGCTTCGGTATAGGGAATGGCTTCGCCGTCAACGACAACGCCGGCACCCGGTGGCACGGCCGCAACAGCCCCTAGATACATTGTTTTTATTGCGGGCACGGGGCCGAGTGGGCCCTTGCGTACCTGCAGTGACGGTTTAGCCACGTGCAGTTCGACATCCCAGTTCGCCTCGTTCATCGCCTGCCAGATGCCATTTAGGTCGGGATGTTTGCCGTCGAGACCGCGTGGTGCCTTATAGGGGCGTGCAGCTTGACTTGCCTGGCTGACAAGAACCGCAAGCACAATCAGGACACAGCCGATCAATCGCGGCTTTCTACCATAAGACTTTAGTATCACAGTGATGCATCCCTTTTATACGTGGGCAAAGAATAGTTATACGTGGGCAAAGAATAGCCCTTTCAGCATGCTCCCATCGGTGTCGAAGGCCGTCAAGGCGGGTACTATGCCGGGCTGTTTTTTATGTCGTGGGCGGAGCCGGTTTATGTCGCAAGCCAAGGAACACAGTTCTTCTTCAGGGCTAGCTGATCTCGATGGGCTCACCTGTGCCTACCCGGAGTGGTTCAGTCGAGTGCTCGCCGTGCCACGGCGTGAGCACTCAATTGCCGTTGATCGTGGCCACATACATGGGTTCAGTTGGGGACAACCCGGCAAACCGGCTGTGTTGTTTAATCACGGCATGATGGCGCACGCGCGCTGTTGGGCCTTTGTTGCCCCGATGCTTGCCGAACACTTTCATTTGGCCGCTTTTGATACCTCTGGCATGGGTGATTCAAGTTGGCATGAGACTTACAGCTATGAACAACGGGCCGCCGAAGCGCTTGCCTTTGCAGAGGCGCTGGAGATGGATCGCCCGCATCTGGTCTGCCACAGTTTTGGGGGTTCGGTGGGGCTCACGACCATAGAGACCTATCCCGACGCGTTTTCGAGTCTGACCGTTTGCGACATGACGATGCTCCGGCCCGAAGATGGTGACGCCTTTATGGCGAGGCGCAAAGACGGCCCGGGCATTGCGAAACCACGAAAGGCGCACAACGTTTATCCTGACCTCTCTTCTGCCATGGCGCGATTTAGGTTGGCACCCGAGCAACCCTGTGAGAATGACTTCCTGTTTGAATACATGGCCTACCATTCGCTGAAGCGGGTGGATGGCGGCTATAGCTGGAAGTTTGATCCAGGGGTGTTGCAGCCAGATCGAATGAAGAACGAGGCGTTCTGGTTGAGCCTGGCACCGCGCTTTATTGATCTAGCGGCGCCAAAGGCGATTGTGTATGGCGCGCTGAGCGATCTATTTAGTGCAGAGATTGCGGACTACATGCGGGAACAAACCGGTAACCAAGCGCCCGTGGTAGCTATAGAGGAGGCGCATCACCACTTGATGCTTGATCAGCCGGTGGCGTTGGCGGCGACGCTCAATGCTCTCTTGCAGTCGTTTTAGTTGCAGTCGTTTTAGGCTCAGAGGTATCTGAGCTAACTGAAGCCGTTACTTCGTTGACGAAGTTATCAAAGGCTTCAAAAAACGCATCCCGAATTGGATCAATTTCTTGCAGTATTTCGTGCTGCGCATCTTCTAGTTCAAGCGTTTGCGCACTTGTGCAGAGCGCCGAAAATTTCTGTGTGGGCAAAGGGTCGACCAGAGAGTCTTGCATGGCGTTGGCAACAAGCAGCGGCGTTGTGATGCGCTCGATGTTTGCAGGCTGATTGGCCAGATTCATGCTGGTGGCCGCCTCGCGGGCCCAGCGCCAGGTGGCGCCGTGGGTAATGAGCATGGGCTCGGTGCGCAGGTAATTGCGCCACACCTGTATGCGCGCATCATCCGCACACAAGGGTATGTGGGCGCCGTGCGGGTCGTTGTCTTTCGCCCCCGGCGCATAGCTTTCATCCATTCCTACTCTTGAACCCGTATGAGTGATGCTGCCCAAAAGCCAGGTAGGCATACCCTTAATACCAAGCATCGGTGAGGTCACCGCAGCCGCCGCAAACAGGTTCTGATGCTCCTGCAATACTCGCAGCAAGACATTGCCACCCATCGAGTGAGCCAGTGCAATCAAAGGCGCGGGGGTTGCCAGCGCTTTGCAATGTTCAACAAGCTCGAGGACGTCCGCCATCATTGTTTCGTAGCTAGGCACCCAGCCTCTGCGATCGATCTGTGCCCGGGTGGACAAGCCCTGTCCGCGCCAGTCGAAGCAGAAGACAGCGAATCCCAGATTATTCAGGTCGCGGGCGGTCTCATAGTATTTCTCGATAAACTCCGAAAAACCCGCGAGGATCATGACTGTTCCCCGCGCGCTAGCTTCACTCTGGGCCCAGTAGGCGGTGCGCAGTCGTTCGCCGTCAGCGCAAGCGTAGTAGTTAAGACGGGCACTATCCAAGAATTCTGCGCTCACCAGATCGTCGCCGTGACGGACCAGCCGCGGCGCATCATCAGCACCTACTTGTCCGGGGGTTTCTTGTCCAGGAGGGTCAGCGGGGCTGGGGTCAATTGAGGTGTGCTGCTCGGTCATGCAGATATAATACCAGTCTGGCGCGGGCCTTAGTGGCTCGCTGCACAGCAATTTGGATCACAGACCCTTCAAATTTTGAAACTATCGGAGAAGCTGCATGGCTCAGACAGACGCGCGCAATGACATAAAAGTCGATCGGGACGGGCATGTGGCCATAGTGACTATTGCCCGACCGCCAAATAATTTCTTCGACATCGACCTGATTCATACCCTGGCCGATGTGTTTGACGAACTTGATGCCGACCCCGAGGCGCGAGCCATTGTGCTGGCAAGTGAGGGCAAAAATTTCTGCGCGGGAAATAACTTTGGTGCGGCTCAAGCGCCTGTCACTCACCCAAAGGCAAAGGCGCTTGAGGGTGCGTTTAGCCCTTTGTATGCAGGGGCCGTGCGGCTATTCAGCAACATCAAACCGATTGTGGGTGCTATTCAGGGCGCGGCGGTTGGCGGCGGCTTTGGACTTGCGCTGTTACCTGATTTTCGGGTTGTGTGTCCTGAGGCAAGATTTACCGCCAATTTTGCAAAGCTTGGGTTTCATCCGGGGTTTGGTTTAACGCATACCTTGCCCCGGCTAATAGGACAGCAAAACGCCGCGCTTATGTTCCAGACCGGGCGCCGTATTAACGGTGAACAAGCGCTGTCGATGGGGATTGCAGATGTGCTTACGGATGCTGATGCCCTGTTAAGCGAGGCGGTTCAGCTTGCCGCCGAGATTGCAGAGAATGCACCGCTCGCGGTCCAGTCGGTCCGCGCCACCTTGCGCTCTGAGCTTGCTGATGCCGTCAAGAAACAGACGGACCATGAAAACGCAGAGCAGGCTCGCCTGGCCAAGACCAATGATCATAAGGAAGGGGTCTTGGCCGTGGCTGAGCGTCGCCCCGGCAATTTTACGGCCACTTAGCGGGCCTGCCGCCTTAGAAAGAAATGTCCCACTGGAATCGTGCGCGGGTTTCAGATTCATTCTGGTTGAAGAAGTCATCCTCCAGGCGCAAGCGAGACACATCGAAGGTCAGCTTGTTGTTGTGCCCGCGGAAAAACCAGTTGGCGGCAAGCGTGAACTCCTGGCGTTCGTTTTCGAAGCTAAGGTCTTCGGCATTCGGCTCTTCGAGGTAGGCATAGCGCAGGGCGAACTCTAGCGGTTCGGGTACGGCAGGAAACAGCTGGTGGAAGAAGTAGCCTGCTTGTGCATAGCCGCCGGTTAGCCTGCTTCTTGTTCCTGCAAGTCGGTCGGTAATCTCCTTGTAGTGAAATTCCTGCTGAACCGACAGACCACGGTACTTGTAGGCAAATTCCTGCACCGCCTGTTCCACCTTAAACTGGTCGCTGATGGCGTTAGCTGGAGAGGTGAAGCCATCCAGGTTGCCACAGCCTGATGACGACCAGCGCGTGCAGCTACCAATTACAGTCGATGCGCCGATGGCAAACGACGCTGTTGGTAACTCCGTGAACTCCACGTCAGTTTGTCGTAAGCCGAGATCTCGACCCAGAAAGTTCCACTGCAGTCGACCGATGTACATTAGGTTCTCGTCGGTGCCACGCACGCCTCGGCCTTCACCGGTGAAGGCGCCGATATACCAGCGCAGGTCTGCCCGAGTATCTTTGAACGCATGACCACGAAGCTGCACGCCCACCTGGCGGTCAACGGTAAATACGCGGTTAATGATAGAACGCTCAACAAACTGCTGGCGACCGGAGGAGTCGACCCGTTCGCGGTTATAGTCGATCTTCCATTGACCCACTCGAAAGCCACCCCAGTCCCACTTGGCAACGTCGATGCGCCAGTCGATAACCCGAGTGCTTGCAGATGCAGAGCTGTCATCTGTGTCTCGGGTAGGCTGCAAATCAACCTCGAAATAGTACTTTAGCCAGGGTCGGTAGCCGTGACCGCCGATCTTCATTCGCAAACGACGGCCCTCAAAGGTTGACTGATTGTCGTCGTTGAAATTAGACAGCTGGCGTGGGTCGCCGGTGGTGGGGTTGGTGTAGCGCAGTTGAGCGCGCCACTGCAAGTTTGTTTGCCAGTTGCCGTCTGCCGTTTCAAACCGGAAGCCCTTACCGCCGTGGCTCGACTTTATAGGTGTCGCAGCGTCCACCTGAGCGGCAACCTCATTTTCAATCTTTTGAGCAATCGTCTCATCGAGCACAATCTCCTGAATCTCAGTGCCGGCAACTACGGTCGGTGCTTCTGAGGGCTGGGCTGGAACAGAGGGCGCTTGCTCGACGTTTTCTATGTCTTCGTCGTTCAACTTTGCAACCAGCTGCTGGTGCTGAGACTCAGTGATCGAGCCGTTGCTGAGCAGAATATCCAATAGGTCTTCGTCAACCGGACGCGCCTGCACCGGAGCGAGCAGTAATAGCGCAACTGCGGCAACAGCGAGCATCGCGATTCGGTGAAAATAAGGTCTCTTCATGAGGTGGGCTTTTCCCCTGATTTTTGATCAAGGGGAGGTTAAGT
>CAZFIA010000074.1:0-19621 GCA_964519335.1 uncultured Pseudomonadales bacterium | reverse complement strand
TGACGCGGATGAATGAGTGGGCCTATTTCGGTTGTCGGGTCAGTTGGGTGCCCAACTTTTAGTTTGTTCACGCGCTCGGCAACGCGGCCAAGAAATTCGTCTTTGATCGAGCTCTGCACAAGCAGGCGGCTGGAAGACGTGCAGCGTTCGCCGTTGAGGCTGTAGATCATGAAGACCACCGCATCCAGCGCCCGGTCGAGATCTGCGTCTTCGAAGACGATGACTGGATTCTTGCCGCCGAGTTCAAAGTGCACGCGCTTTAGGGTGTCAGCCCCCTGTTTCATGATGTGGCTACCGGTGACAGATTCGCCAACGAAGGCGATGGCCTTGATGGCGGGATGTTCCGTGAGCGATTTTCCAGCCGCTTCACCTAAACCGTTTACGGTGTTCATCACACCATCGGGAAGGCCTGCGTCGTGCATGATCTCGGCAAGCAAAGCGGCACTGCAGGGTGACCACTCGGCGGGTTTGTGGACTACGGTGCAACCTGCAGCCAGTGCAGGAGCAATCTTCCAGGTGGAGAGCATAAAGGGTGTATTCCAGGGCGTAATCACGCCCACCGGTCCAATGGGTTGGCGGATGGAATAGTTGATGTGGTCTTGTGCGGGCATTGAATTGCCGTCGCGGGCTGTTGGAGCCTGATCTGCGAAGAAGCGAAAATTCTCTGCACCCCGGATGGCCGCCTTGCTCATGAAACGTAATGGTTGGCCGGTATCCCAGCTTTCTACCAGAGCAATTTCGTGCGCCCGCGCTTCAATGCCATCGGCAACGGCGTGCAAGACCTTGCGTCGACTTGCACCGCTCATTGCTGCCCAGGCAGGAAAGGCGGTTGCCGCCGCCTTGCAGGCGAGATCAACATCGGCGGCGTCGCCGGCCGCTACTTGCCCTAATGGCGAGTTATCGATGGGGGATTCGTTGGCAAAGGTCTCGCCTGATTTGCTTAGTGTCGACTTTCCGCCAATCAGATGACCGAGCGTTTGGTCTTTGAAGCGCTTTATATGCTCTTCTGTGTCCGCAAGGTTCTGCTCGAAATCGCTCACATCCGCCATGGTAAGAAATCCTGATTAAATCGGGTAATCGGCTGGTAATCAGCAGGGTATTTAATTTAACATGTTAACTATCTTGGGGAAACAGGCGAAGGGAATAGTTCATGAAATTTCTTAGTTTTAGCCGTAACAACAAGGCCTCCTACGGTGCGCTGGTTTCCTTTTCAACCGGCGAGACTGGCATCATCGATCTGGCCCGGCGTTATCCGGATTGCCCTGATCTTCGTTCGGTGCTGCGGGCAGACCAGCTTCAGGCTATTCGCACTGCGCTCGAGAAAGAGCTTAAAGATCAGACCGTCGAGGCAGATTTTGCTCTGGGTGATGTCGATTTCTTGCCCACGGTGCCGAACCCCGAGAAAATTATTTGTATAGGCGTGAACTACGCCAATCGCAATGCGGAATACCAGGACAAGAGTGAACTGCCAAAGTACCCCAGCGTTTTCATGCGCACGCGCGAGTCATTGGTAGGGCATCAGCAGGCAATACTCGATCCACCAGAGTCTGATCAGCTCGATTACGAGGGAGAGATAGTGCTGGTTGTTGGCAAGGCGGGTCGACGCATTGCACAGGCAGACGCGCACTTGCACATAGCGGGCACCACGATAATGAATGAAGGTTCAGTGCGCGATTACCTGCGGCATGCAAAGTTTAATGTGACCCAGGGTAAGAATTTTGAGAGCTCTGGAGCGCTTGGACCCTGGCTTGTGTCCTCTGACGAGTTAGATCCCTTTGGCGATCTGCAGGTTATCACGCGGGTAAACGGGGAAGAGCGTCAGAACGATGTCACTGGGAATCTAATGTTTCCGTTTAGATATCTGGTGAGCTATCTGTCGTCGTTCTATCATCTGAAACCCGGTGATGTCATCGCGACGGGAACACCCAACGGGGCTGGTGCGCGGTTTGATCCGCCCAAATACTTAAGGCCCGAAGACGTGGTTGAAGTTGAAGTCCCGGGCGTTGGCGTACTCAGCAATACCGTGCTGGCAGAAACTGCTCGAGCCCTTCATCCATCAGTCTCTGGCGCAAGCTAGCTGTGGCTTCGCTCCGCGACATTCAGCACAGCTTGCCCATGCAGCTGTTGCAGGCCAGAGAAGGCGCGATGGCGCACTTTCGGCCCATGTTGCGCAGTCATGAGTTAACGGAGCAGCAATGGCGCGTTATTCGAGTCTTAGCCCACGAGCGTGAAATGGATGCCAGTGAATTGGCTCATCGATCGCTGCTGCTCGCTCCGAGCCTGAGTCGAATTCTCGCTTACCTGGAAGATACCGGTCTTGTGTTGCGCAAGCCTGATCCAGAGGATCAACGACGTTCCAAGCTTGCGCTGACGGCAGCAGGGCGAAAGAAATACAAAGCGGTTGGTCCAGATTCTGAAGCCCTGTACGGAGAGATAGAAAAACGTTTTGGCCGTAAGAAGCTAGCAACGCTCTACGGCATGCTCTCCGATTTGAACGAAGCCCTTGAGTTACCCACAGAGGACACATCCAACTGTGCTAAGTGAACAGCAAATTTCAGCCGCCGCGGCTGATCTCGATCGTGCAGAGCAGACGCGCAAACAGATAAAGCCTCTGACGCTCGAACTGCGGGATATGGACATGGACGATGCCTATGCCGTGCAGAAGGCCTGGGTAGACCTAAAGATCGCGCGCGGAGCCTCGATCACCGGTTACAAGATTGGCCTGACCTCCCGGGCCATGCAGCAGGTGATGAATATCGATACCCCCGACTTTGGAGTGCTGCTAGACACCATGTGCTTCGCAGATGGCTCGGCAATTAAGGCGGGTGATTTTCTTGATCCGCGCATCGAGGCGGAGTTTGGCTTTGTCATGAAGAAGCCGCTGTTTGGCGAGGATGTGACTGTTGAGCAGGTTATGGATGCAACCGATTACATCGTGCCCGCGCTTGAGTTGATCTCCGCGCGCAGCACCAGAACGGATCCTGACAGCGGTTACACGCGGACGGTGTTCGATACTATTGCGGACAACGCCGCAAACGCGGGCTACATTCCTGCCAACAAACATTTTGCGCCTGAGGACGTTGACCTGCGTTTTTCAGGGGCGCTTTTGTATCTTAACGGCGAAATCGAAGAGAGCGGTCTGGGTGGTGCGGTTATGGAACACCCGGCTAACGGTATTTGCTGGGTGTGCAAACGATTCGCCAAACACGGCGTGGGGCTTGAGCCTGGTCAGTTTGTGTTATCGGGTTCGTTCACTCGACCCGTTGCTATAGCGCCGGGTGACGAGGTGCTCGCCGACTATGGCGCCCTTGGAAAAATTCAGCTTACTGTAGTTTAAAAAGGGTATAGGAGAGAATTTTGAAACCTGCTGACAAACGCCAGAGCATTGCAATAGACGGCCTTGCCCACCAGACGGCTATTCCAGTGGCTTGCAAAACAGGTCCACTGTTTGCATCCAGTGTGATCGCGCCGTTTAACCCTGGCACTCGGGAGGTTCCAGACTCGATCGATGCCCAGTACGACAATATTTTTCGCCATGCAGGTCTTATGCTCGAAGCTGCTGGCGGAAGCTGGCAGTGCCTGACCAAGATGGAGTTTTGGCTTGCGCAGGCTGCCGACCGACCCGCGCTTGAGCCGTTTTGGATCAAGCATTTTCCGGATGAGCAGTCGCGCCCTGCGCGTCACACCCACGTGGGTGGGGTTAAGCGAATGAGCGCGTCTATTCTTGCCTATATTCCAGATTAGCCTTTGCTGAATTCTTCAGGCACTTCCCAGTCAGCGGGCATGTGCGCAAAGTCGAAGAAGGGTTCTTCATCGCCTGCGTCGATCGCGTCCTGAACTTCCTTGTAGAACTGTCCGCCTGCCTTGTTCGAGAAGGTGATCTCAACGTCTTTGGCGTCGGCTCCGGGTGTCGGGCGCTCGCAGTATTCTGGGAAGGTGGCCTCACCTGCGTGGCCTGAAGCGTAACCCTTGGCAAACATTTGCTTGAGGATGCCAAAGCCATCGTCTTGCACCAGAACGTCGCCGCGGGGGTGACCGCCGAGTGATTTCATGTGGCTGATGAATTTGTCCAGGTTGTGACAATCGTAGGCCACGTGCTGACAGCTGTGATCGCCGTGTACGTCGACAAAAGAGGTGACCTGAGATTTCTCTGCGCGGTCGATACCCTCGATAAGGGCGATGCCAAAATCACCAAAGTCGATGCACCAGATCTTCATGCTGCTGTTGGGGTCGCCGGGGCGAGCGTCGTCGATGCGTTTGATCAGGGTGCCGCCTTCGACCTCGATATGAAACCAGGCCCACTTTTCGATTTGACCCTTGGCCACGGCATAGGACACGTGGTCGATCTTTTTCAGATGTGAACGACGACGAATGCTGCCTTTGGCATTGGCGGGGTGCTCGCTTGAGGCTACATCTGATCCATTGGTTGGCTCGAGATTTTCGGGGGTAACTTTCTGATTCATGGGTGCTCCTTTCACAATGGCCATAACGGCGCCACTGAACTGCCGATCTTTGACCCATAAAGGATAGTCGGGATTGCGCGCAAGGTGGCTGCGTATTCACTTGCCTGAACCCATTTTGGTGCAGTAATATCTCGAATATTGAGAAATAGCGCAGGAATACTCTATTTTGGACAATTACGACGCTCGAATACTGGAGGAGCTGCTCGCCGATGGGCGGGTGAGTTGGGCGGCGCTCGCGAAGCGAGTCAACTTGTCGGCTAGCGCCTGCCAGCGCCGTGCTGAGGCGCTGATTGAGCGGGGCGTGATCGATAATTTCACGGTCAATCTGAACGATGCTGCCCGCGGCTTTGCTGTGCGTGCCTTTGTGTCGGTAAACGTTGATCGCCAACACAACGAGTTAGCAGCAGAGTTCAGAGAGGCCGTGCTCGCGCACGCTAATGTCGAACGCTGTCATATGCTGTCTGGCACGATCGACTTTATGCTCGAAGTAGTTGCCGAAGATCTTGTGGCGTTCGGTGAGTTTATAAACGGCGAGCTGTTAACCATGCCCGCGGTTAAAGACGCTTCTTCGTCAATTGTTTTAGAGGTGGTTAAGCGCTCTTAGTTGCCGATACCGGTTCAACGCCACCAGCGACCAAACAGCTTCTGCCAACATAAACGGATAAGACTTGATTAGGTAGGCATAAGCCGCGGCGCCCATGCAGGCGAGCGCGAACAGCAGAACAAAATTATAGTGCCGGTTCTCTAACGCATAGAACAGCACCATGAGTACAACCGCGGTGAGCCCGAAGTATTCGATCAACCTGTCTGTGCCTTCTCTTGCGCCTTATAGTGTTGAATGCACTCGGCAAGCGATGGACAGGTACAGTCTTTCATACCGTCCAGGATACGATCCATCTTTTTTAGATCCTTCATCTGTTTGCGTATTTCACTTTGCTTGGTAGCAGCAAAGGTCTGCCACATTTCTGGGCTTGGTGATTCGGATCCGTGCTCAACAAGAAGCAGCTTTATTTCATCCATGCTGAAACCAACGGATTGCGCGAGCATAATCAACTCAAGCCCGAGCACGTTCGTCTTTCCCAGCTCTCGTTGTCCGGAATTGCGCGGCACGTGGCCGATCAACCCCTCGCTATCGTAATAGCGAATTCGCGAGGCGGTGATACCTAGTTGTTTTGCTACGTCGCCGATCTTCATTTTCTACCTCGTTCGAAATCGCCTTATGGCATACCAGCCGAGCCCTATACAGCCAACGACTAATGCTATCAGGCCAGACATTTCGAGCCAGAAGGGAGGCTTTAGCGTCTCGGCTGTCGCAGTGAAGGCCCCAAGACCGACGACGGACAGGATTAAGGGAAGCTCACAGCTGAGTAGAACCAACGTGCCAGCCGCGATACTAAACATGCTGCGCTTTTTTGTGGTGGCGCTCAACGAACTGTCCCTTTTACTGCCTCTGTAATCGCTTCTTCGGCAAACATCGCCACAACCGCCTCTGAGCCTTCGGGGCCGTTGATGTTAAGGGTTACCGTGTCGCCGGTCTGAAGGATTTGAAAGTCCAGGAAGGCGCAACATTGATTCTCAAGTTGAACAAACTCTTCAACATCAGTAAGCCGGATTGGCGGCGCGAAGTTCAGCGTAAGTTCTCTTGCGCCCTGTTTTAGCAGCTTGATGTGAGGCTTTAGC
The DNA here is from genome assembly GCA_964519335.1 of uncultured Pseudomonadales bacterium. Lineage (GTDB taxonomy): Bacteria > Pseudomonadota > Gammaproteobacteria > Pseudomonadales > Azotimanducaceae > JALZVT01. The sequence continues at coordinate 13,478 of CAZFIA010000074.1, read as the reverse complement.
CGGGTTCTAACATAGCGCCTGCGTGCCTTTAGTTCGCTATCGGTTAGCGAGCACGCGATTGCCTGCGAGCTATCTGAGGCTGCACGCGTTTGTTGGTCTGGGTTTTCTCTGGTCACTTGGCTGTTCCTTCTATACTTCTGAGACTTCTGAGACTTCTGAGACTTCTAGTTAGTCAGCATAAAAGTTAAAGTTAACTTTAAGTCAAGTGCTCCGCCTTATCCCATCTCTTCGACCTGCTCTATGCCGTACAGTGGGTCGTTTTCGATGATAGCGCTGTGCGCTAAGACATTTTTTTCCACCGATTGCGCTTCGCTGAATACGGCGACGTGGCATAAGGCCTCACCCTCGTTAACCAGAGGTTGGCGGGTGATACCTATCACAATGCCCTCAACGCGAGAGCTTATTCGCTCTTCAATCGAAGAAAAAGGCGAGGATACGACCCCCAATACATCACCCTTTTTTACCCGCCTGCCCAATTCAGCGAGTGGTCTGAACAGGCCATCGGTGCTTGCCCGCATCCAGGTGCTCGAGCGAGCTATCTTTGGTTTCTTTGGCGGGGATTTAGATTTTCTGTTTTTGGTTTCTTGGCTGGTTAGCATGCCGAGACTACGCATGGTGTTGGTGATGCCGCGGATACCCGTGACGATTGCCTTTTCGGACAGTCGCAGCGCCTCACCAGCCTCGTAGGTGATGACAGGAATCCCAATTTCCTGGGCCTCCGCGCGCAGACTTTTGTCGATGAGTCGGGAGTTGATGATGACCGGAATTGAGAAGCCGAGCGCCATCTTTTTAACACCAGCGGTACTCAGGTCGGCGCGCACTTGCGGCAAGTTGTCTCGATTTACTGCCGCGGTGTGAAGATCAATGACGTGAGTGCACTGCTTCACAACCAGATTGAAAAAATCGTGGGCGATACGTGAGCCGAGCGAACCCTTTTTACTGCCGGGAAAGCAACGGTTCAAATCGCGCCGATCGGGTAAGTAGCGTGATTGGTTTATGAAGCCATGAAGATTTACCACGGGTACCAGCACCAGCGTGCCCACCAGGCTGTTGAGTTCAGGTAGTGTGCGCAGCCTGCGAATTATTTCGACGCCGTTCAGTTCATCACCGTGAACGGCGGAACATACCAGCAGCGTGGGGCCCGACTTTTTTCCATGAATCACTTCAACCGGCGTATTGAGAGGCGTGTGTGTATAAAGCTTCGCACCTGGCAGTTCGAACTGCATTCGTTCACCGGGTGCAATGCTTTCGTTGCCTATGACAAAGTCTGCAGGCTTAGACCTGGCGGCCCTGGTTTTTGAGGCTTTGGTTTTAGAGGTCTGGGTTTTGGATTTGGGCACTAAAAACTGTCGTTACCGGTGAAAGCTCAAGTTTACCGCTTCATGCGCTGCAGAGCAGGTGCCATACTGTTTTGGTGGTTTTGGGTGATGGAGAGGATATGCGTAACCAACAGTGGTTGATTAATGGTGATCCACGGGGCAGAGCGCTTTCGGCGGATGATTTTAAACACGCGGAGACGGACGTTCTTGCGCTGGCCGACGGGCAGGCGTTGGTGCGTACTGAGTACCTTGGATTCGATCCGGCGATGAAGGGCCAGCTTGAGAATATTCCGGGCTATGCGAGTAACAATAACCTCGGCAACGTTATGCCGGGCAGCGGTATAGGAGAGGTTGTTGAATCGAAATCGATTGAGCTGCCGGTAGGCAGCAAGGTGATGGGGCGGTTGGGCTGGCAAGAGTTTGCGACGGTTGCACCCGGTGAAGTGCAGGTGGTGCCGGACGACCAGCATCTGCGAGCCCGCCTTGGCCCCCTGGGTACAACGGGGCTGACGGCCTATTTTGGTTTGTTGAAGACTGGGCGACCGGAGCCTGGCGATATGTTGGTGGTATCGGGTGCTGCTGGTGCTGTGGGCTCCATCGTAGGCCAGATCGGCAAACTAATGGGCTGCACAACGGTGGGTGTGGCGGGTGGTCCACAAAAGTGTGAGTGGCTCATTAGTGATGTGGGCTATAACCATGCCATTGACTATAAAAACGATGCCATCAAAGCGCGCCTTAAAGAACTCTGTCCGAAGGGGATAAACGTCTTCTTTGACAACGTCGGCGGACCGATTCTTAACGATGCTCTAGGACGCATTGCGCCGCATGCACGAGTGGTTATCTGCGGAGGGATCTCGCGTTACGAACAAGCCAAGCTGCCGCCAGGACCGACCAACTATTTCAACATTGTGTTTCGTCAGGCCATCATGGAAGGCTTTCTGCTACGCGGTTATGAACACGAGTTTGAGGTCGCGCGAAACAGAATCGCCGGTTGGATAGAGAGTGGCGAGATTGTTTACAAGGAAGACATTCAGGAAGGTTTCGACAACATTCCTGCAACGCTGATGCGACTGTTCTCGGGCAAGAACTTTGGCAAGCAGCTTCTAAAATTGTAGGAAGGGAATGTAGAGCAGGTACTGTAGATCAGTGAGACCTAGGTACCCGTAAAGTTCCCAGGGCGACGTTCTGCCACCGACTTTACCCCTTCCTTGTGATCGCTGGTGCGCTGCAGGTGATACTGATCCACGCCTTCTTGGTCGGTCGCTTCTTTCACAGCCTGCGCCAGATCACCACGCAGGGTATTTCTTATGGAGAGCAATGCGAGCGGCGCATTCACCGCAATTTCTTTGGCGTAGGCTAAGGCTGCATCGCGCAGTTCGCTTTGAGGCACTAGTTTGTCGAGAATGCCAATCTCTTTTGCCTGCTCGCCGTTTAGTCGCCGGCCGGTGAAAAACAAATCTTGTGCCGCCTGCTGACCAATAACCCGGGGTAGGACGTGGGTGAGGCCAAAGCCTGGCGTAAAGCCCAGTTTCACGAAGTTTGCGGTGAAGCGGGATTCGGAACAGCCCACACGGAAGTCGGCCATCATGGCGAGTCCAAACCCGCCGCCAACCGCCGCGCCCTGAACAGCGGCAATAACGTGTTTCTTGTTGCCAAAAAGGCGCACGGCTTCGCGATACAGCGGGTTGCCTGCCTCTGGTGTGCGCTCGGCCCGCGCCGCGCGATCCTTCGAGGAGCCAAAATTTGCTCCGGCGCAAAAGTGTTTGCCTTCTGATGCGAGAATGATCACTCGACAACTTGGGTCTTCGTCGAGTTCGTCGAAGGCATCCGCGATGCTGCGAATCAACTCCTCGTCGAAGAAGTTGTTGGGGGCACGCTTAATCTCTGCCAGCGCGACAAAATCACCGAGATCACTAACTTCAACATCACCAAAGGTCTTTTTCACTTGTTCTTACTCTCTTTTTTGTTGGGTTCGAGCGCTATGCCGCTTGAGACTTTCCAGGGTGAGGATTAGTGAACACCAGAGCGCCGTCGTCGAACGGGGCTTGGGGTAACTCATCTTTCTCGCGGTTGTAGTCTTGCGAGTTGGTCCATAAGCCGGAATCGCTTTGTTTTGGCAGGCGGTGAATGCCGCGTCGCAAATAGCCCGGCGAAAAGTCTTCTGGGTCTATGTAACCCTTGCCGTTCATACCCTGGTCTTCTGGACGCAGTCGAGGGGTGCATTGCCGTACGCCCAGTTCATCCATGTGGTTGAGTAGCCTGCAAACATAGTGGGCGATCATGTCTGAACGCATGGTCCAGGAGGTTCGGATGTAACCGAAAATCCAGGCGAGATTTGGCATGTCGGAAATTAGTACGCCGCGATAAGTGAACTTCTCGGATGCATCCGTTGCCTGCCCGTCAACGGTATAAGCAATGTTGCCCAGGCCGCATAGCTCGATGCCGGTTGCTGCCACAATAATGTCCGCCTCCAGAAACTCGCCGGACTTAAGCTTTATGCCGTCTGCGGTGAAGCGTTCTATGTGATCTGTTGCGACCGCTGCCTTCCCCGATTTAATGGCGGCGTACATGTCGCCGTCGGGTATCAGGCACAGGCGTTCTTTCCAGGGGCCGTAGCTGGGTGAAAAGTGTTTTTCGACATCATAGCCTTCAGGCAAAGCATCGCGCGCGGCCTGTAGCAGCTCTTCGCGAACCACATCGGGCTCGGTGTTGGAGCGCTCGGCTATTTCGCGACCAAACTCCAGCGCCCGGCGGCGCTTAATACCGTGAATCCATTCCAGCGGTGTGTCTATGGCGCGCAACTCTTCAATAACTTCGTCTTCGCCACTGTTGTCGAGCTCCATGTAGTAGCTGGGCGAGCGTTGCAGCTGAGTCACCTTTGCAACTTTGTCGGCAACCGCGGGAAGGATAGTAGCGGCGGTTGCACCCGAGCCAATGACCACCATCTTCTTGTTTGTGTAGTCGAGATCCTCTGGCCATTGCTGGGGATGAATCAAATCGCCCTTAAAGTCTTCTTGGCCTGGGAAGTCGGGCATGTAGCCTGCTTCGTAGTTGTAGTAGCCCTGGCACATGAAGAGGAAGTTGCCGGAGTATGTCGAAACCTTGCCGTCTTTTTCGACGGTCACCGTCCAGCGTGCATCTTCGGTAGACCAGTCGGCGTTTGTTACCCATTGGTTGAAGCGGATGTTGGGTTCAAGCCCATTCTCTTCCACCACTTCGTGCAAATAGCGCAATATTTCTGGAGCGGTGGCGATGGGTTGGCCGTGCCAGGGTTTGAAGTCGTAGCCAAAGGTATAGAGGTCGCTGTCGGAACGAATGCCTGGGTAGCGAAACAAATCCCAGGTGCCGCCGATGGCGTCGCGGCCTTCAAGAATCAGGTAGCTCTTGTTGTCGGTCTCGTTTTGCAGATGGCACGCAGCACCGAGGCCCGAGATGCCGGCCCCTATGATCAGAACGTCGACGTGTTCTGTAGTGTTAGTGGTCATGACTTCTCCCCAGAATCTGTACCAGAACCCTCAGTATAACCATGGGTTCGCCAAGTTTTGAATTACACCGGAATCGGGGTTCCCGCTGCGTTGTGGCGGACTGGATTTTGCACAACGTGAGGAAAAAGCTCGCGGAACAGGCTGAGCATCGACACCGTGGAGCGGCGGTCTGCGGGCTCATAGAGGCGTCCCGGCGGGCCAATGGTTGGCGGTAGCGCGAAGCCGTGGGGCGTGTGAGCGTGGTGGTTAAACACCCAATCAACGCCGGCCTCGTTCATTTCTGCAAAGAACCGCTCTTTGCTCTCGTTGGGCACTAGCTCGTCGTTGGCGCCATTCTCGACAACAACGACCGCACCTTTGGTGTAGTGGTTTGGTGCAGTTTTAACCGGCGGTCGCGGGGCGCCGTTTGCGGCGGGATTGGGATCCTCGCCGGTTTGCAGTAAGCCGTGCAGCGACACAACGCCGGAGACATTCAGGCCGCCCCGAACACATTCAATAACCGCCATACCGCCAAAGCAGTAACCGATGGCGGCTGGTGCGAAGTCATTGTCGACGCAGTCGCAGGCTAATCCTTCGGTTATCCATTGCCCGAGTAGCGCTCGAAACAACTCATGATCGTGATCCATTGCAACCATGCCTTCGAAGCACTTTTTCTGAAATGCCGGAATGTCGTTTGGATTTTCCGGGAAGTCGCGTTGATCTGCAGGCACCGCATCGCCATACATGTCGATCGCGAGGCCAACGTAGCCCACGCGGGCCAGATACTCGGCCACATCGACATCAAAGAACTTCATGCCTTGATAGTTGTGAATCACTAAAATCATGGGTCGCTTGCCCGCTGATTCGGGTGGCGCGACCATCTCGCCGCTGTAACTGCCGCCGCGAAATTCGAAGCTCACTGTGGTGCGCCTCAGGTCACTAGCCTCTGGCCAGAGTTGTTGCGGCCGTTTGATGTGTTCAGCGTGCACAGTTAAACCCGGCTGCCGGGAGCGGGTGGTGTTTCCGGTGGGCCTGCAAAACACTGGGCGATAGCCATCCATTGGGTTGCGGCATCGCCCGTCACCTGGAGACTAACGTCGGCAATGTTGCGGCCTTGAGTGACAACGTGGCAAAAATCTACCGCACTTCCTTCCACACGACTGTCGCTCGAGTCTTCGTTCCATTCCCACAGCGCACCACTTGGCGCAGTTAGGCGAACGTGGGGCGCGTCACCGGGTGGTTGTTGTTTGCGATTCGCAAAGGTCCAGCCGTAGGTGCGCACGCCGATCTCTGCGATGTTCTTTATTCGATCGGTATGAGTGCGTTCCACTTTCTTCAGATCGTAGATGTCGTGGGCGTGGGCCCAGGTTTCCATCTGGCGTGCGGTGGTGAACATCATGACGCCCATGTCTGGCCCGAACCAGGGGCAACGGCGCTTGGGATCGCTTGCGCCTAACTGGTTGGTCATTTCGGAGAAGTAAGACCACCACCGATCAAACAGTTCCTGACCTTCCATTGTGGGATTCATCGTGCCCGAAACTTCTTTGGGGTTCTTGATCATCTCTTTGAATTCGTCGGGCTGGGTCAGAGACATTACCGCCGCGCAATCTGCGCCGTGCAGGTGTTGCACCACCTTGTTTACGGTCCAGTCTTTAAACGGCGTAGGAGCGTTCCACTCTTCGTCGGTTAAGGAGCCGAGCAGTTTCTTCAACTCTTGGCCCTCTTCAAGCAGATCCTGGGCTTGTTGCAGCATGATGTGTCTCCCGCTATTACTGTGTTCGCCAAGAGTCTAACCCAGTAAACAAGGCCTGCGCATCGGGTCCGGCGGGGGTACACTAAAGGTTGACGGTTAGTGAGGGGTTAGGGATGCGGTTATTGGTAGTGTTGTGGGTAACAACCCTTGGATTTCTTATGGGTTGTGCGGAAAACAGCGAGCCCGCCTCTATTTCCCCAGATAGCTCAGATAGTTCAGGAGTCGCTGAGACAGAGGCTGCAACCCCTGTTGCGAAGGGCGGTACCTCAGAAAATTGCGCCAACAGCGTGGCGACCGGGCAGCCGTTGTTTGGCGATTTGCATGTTCACACCAGCTACTCCTTCGATGCGGCAGCCAACTCTACGGGGGCAACGCCTGCAGATGCCCAGCGTTATGCGCAAGGTGAACCGATTCCGTTCTTTCCTATTGGTGACGATGGAACACCCCAGGGGACGGCGCAAATCGACCGACCTCTGGATTTTTTGGCGGTTACTGACCACGGCGAGTTTCTTGGCGAACGGGCGTTATGTCGCACGGAAGGATCACCGGTTTACGAGACTGCCTTTTGCACGGCGTTTCGTTCGGACCAGCGTCAGGGAATGATGATGCTGGGGGCAATTATCACCACAGAAACACCGGCTCGAAACCCGGTGGTTTGTGGCGAAGATGGCAGGGGATGTCTGGAGTATGCGAAGGGCCCCTGGCAGGACGTGCAAGATGCCGCAAACGGTGCCAACAGCCCTTGCGAATTCACCAGCTTCATCGGTTATGAATACACGGGAACGCCAGGTACATCCAACTATCACCGCAATGTAATTTTCCGCAATGAGCATGTGGTTGACTCGCCGGTAAGCTATATAGATGCGCCCATCGACAGCAAACTTTGGGCTGGATTAGATGTGGCCTGCAAAGAAGAGGCGGGTTGTGACTATCTGACCATTCCGCACAACACTAATCTTGCCAACGGTCGGATGGCCCCTTACCGCAAGCTGGAAGATACCGAGGCCGCCAAAGTAGGTTACGCACAAACCCGTTTGCGGCGAGAGCCCATCATGGAGATCTTTCAGCATAAAGGCGGCTCAGAATGCATCAATGGCCTGAGCAGTGTGTTTGGTGCACCCGACGAACTCTGCGACGTTGAGGCTGTGCGCACTATTGGTGAAACCAAGACCTACGCCACCCGCGACTTTAGTACCGGCAAATTGCAAATCGGTTCGGCGTCCGAACTCACCGTTGAGTGTGAGCCCGGTCAAACCGGTTCAAACGGCATGCTGGGTGCGGGTTGCGTTCATCCAACCGACTTTCAGCGCTCGGCGCTGGTGGTGGGGCTCGCCGAAGAAGACAGGATTGGTTACAACCCGATAAAGCTCGGAATTATTGGCTCGACAGATACCCATTCTGCGAATCCCGGCGGCCTTAAGGAATCTGGTTGGCAAGGTGCGGTAACCGGTGAAGCCAGTCCTGCCAAACGCCTGGAACCTGGTTTGTTAACCAGCGGCATCGATGGCAATCCCGGAGGTCTGGCCGGTGTTTGGGCCACAGAGAACACGCGGGACGCTATCTTTGACGCGATGCTTGCCCGTGAGGTGTTTGGTACCTCAGGACCGCGTATAGCGCCGCGACTGTTTGCGAGCTGGTCTTTTGCTGATGATTTGTGTGACGCAGCCGATCGTGATGCACAAGGGTATGCAAGCGGCGTACCTATGGGGGGTGACTTGCCGGGCGTTCCCGAAGGCAACGCACAAGCCAAGCCAAGGTTTCTGGCGCATGCCAGCAAAGACCCCGCGGGCCGCGACCTGAATGCACTGCAGCTTATAAAGGGTTGGGTTACCGACGATGGCGCTATGCACACCGAAGTGCTGCCATTGAAAAACGGTGAGGGTGCCTCGAGTTTGTGTAGCGTTTATACCGACGAAAAATTTGACGCCAGTCAATCAGCTTACTATTACTTGCGCGTATTAGAGGCGCCGTCGCCGCGCTGGCACACCTATGATTGCGAGAAAATTCCCCAGGAAAACCGGCCCGATGTTTGTACAAACGGTGACTACCCGGAAACTATTCGCGAGATGGCGTGGAGTTCACCTATCTGGTATCGCGGTACCTAGATTAGGCCGGGATAATCGGTTGCGGTTTAGCGACGACTAACGGCCGGTGCGATCCTGAGCCGGTAGCGGCGGGTCAGGAGGTCGAGCTTTGGCCCGATAACGTCTGATTTTGCTTCTGTTTTCGCTGACATAACCAGCCATTGTTTTTCGTCTGCTGAGAAGGCGGGCCAAGACGGGAGGGGCTCTTGTTCGGCTGCTGCAACCTGATAGGTGCCGTTAGGGTTGCCAGAGTGCGCAAAGTTGAGCCAGTAGCCGTGCAACTGGCGCGTGAGCGCTTGAATGTCGGGTTCTTCGCTGGTGTGGCCATTAAACAGCAGCCAGCCATCCATACCGTGTGGCGTGCCTATCCATTTTGACTTAAATGACTCGGGTACAAAGTCGATGTAGTACAGCCAGGTATCGGGCTGTTTGTTTGCCATCGATTCCCCCAATACCCTTGCCGACAGGAGATAGCGGGTATCACCAAAGGTTCGGTTCCAACCGGCGTTATCGTCCCGATTAAAGTCTCTTTCATAGAGCTTGCGCACAATTTTCTGGTCTCTGCCAAATCCCTTCGCAAAATCTTCTGTGGTGATTCCCACACCACCCATAACCGAGCCCTCGTTGCTTACGCCACCCGTAATGTAAGGCACTTTGTGTTGCTTGTTCTGTACAAAGCGGATGCCAGGTTCTGCCTTAAGCGACTGGCCGTCGACGTAAGGAAGCTGAAAGCCATGCAGGGAGTCGACGAGTTCTTGGCCCGACAAGGCCATGAGCTTTTTTCGCGATTGCCTGCGGCCTGTTAGCGGCTCGACCAGGTCAGCGCCCTGGCGCTCGGCGCTCCTTAAGTAGGCGCCGTCAAGATCTAGTGCGGGTGGACGCTTTGCGCTTCGCGTGTGCGCTAACGGCCAGGTGCCGTAGCCGCTCTGGGCGATTGCTTTGTGAAACAGACCTTTGCTTAGAGAGCTGGTCATCAACATATTGACGGCCATGCCGCCCGCGGATACGCCAAAGATCGTAACGTTGTCCGGGTCACCACCAAAGTTTGCGATATTGGCCTGTACCCACTCAAGGGCCGCCACCATATCCAGCAAGCCAAAATTTGCATGTTTAGTTTTTAGCGAGCGGTGCGAGAAGAAACCGAGAGGCCCCAATCGATAGTTTATTGCTACCACCACTACCGGGTTATGCTGCCGCGCGGAATCTGCGAGTACCTGACCCGCGACATCGTTTGAACCCGCGCGCAATCCGCCGCCGTGAATCCATACCATGACCGGTCGTTTGTTGTCGTCGACATCAGGTGTCCAAACGTTCAGTGACAGACAATCTTCACTAGTTACGCGCTTCGATTTAGATTGGAGACAGGCGGGTCCAACCAATTTTGCTGGCATTACGCCTTCATGCGCTTGTGGCGGGAGTGGCTCCTGCCACCGATTTTCGGCGGCCGCACTTGCGGCAAAGGGGATGCCGAGAAAACTGTTAACGCCATCAACCTGCAACCCTTCGTAGGTTCCCTGTGCAGTATTGGCAACCGGTCCGGATTCGTCGGTTTCGGGGCTAGAGTCTTCGTTTTGTTCGAGCGCTGTAGCGGTGGTCGGAACAAACACCATGCCGCACAGCGACCAAAGTAGTACTCGAAAGAAATTCAATCGCTTAACTCCGGGTTAGTCTCTGATTAGCAACTTAGATCTAGAGGTCGATCTTGAAGTGTTTAGCGTACAGCGCATTGTACTCGCTATCACTCAAGTCTCCGCCCATTTCAACCCATTCTTCATCTGTCATCTTTGCTCTACCTGCAAGCATAGTGCGCGCGTCTTCACCTACTGGCCAACGCAGCTTGTACGACTCTGTCTGAATAGATTGCAACAGAACCTCGGCCACGTCTTCTGCAGGTGTTCCTTGTTTGAACCCTGCAACAAACATTTTACCGTTGCGACGCATGATGTCTTTGTAGGGCGAGGTTTTATCGTAGCGAGTTGCCGGCGCCGAGTTTTCGAATATCTTGGTCATGATCACGCCTGGCTGCACAATAACCACTCTAATGCCAAAACGCTGTACTTCATGGGCAAGGGCCTCGGTCATACCTTCTACTGCCCATTTACTGGAGGAGTAGGGGGCTTGATTAGGAACCGCGATGCGCCCCTCTACTGAAGAAACGGTAACGATCGAGCCGCTGCCTTGTTCCCGCATTTGGGGCAACACCGCCTGTATGCAGCGCACTGTTCCAAAATAGTTGGTCTCAAAGATTTGCTTGTGTTCATCGAGGGGGGTGATCTCTAGAGGCGTTGCGCCACCAATGCCTGCATTGTTAACCAGAACGTCGGTGCCCCCTTCGGCACTTACTCTGGCGAAGGCTGTGGCCACCGACTCGTCGTCTGTGATGTCTAGCTGCAACAGTTCCACTTTGACATTGGCCTTGTCGGCTGCCTGATTCAGCTCGTCGCTCTTGGCCAGGTTGCGCATGCCCGCGAACACTCGATAACCCGCTTTGGCCAAGGTGATGCAGGAGCTCAGGCCTATGCCTGAACTGGTTCCGGTGACAACCGCATTCTTCACGTCTCTGGACACGTTATTGGACATGCTTGTGGATTCCTATGGTTTAAGACTTGGGTGGCTGGGAACCTAGCACAGCCATCGACTGATCTCTCCAAAACCGCCAGAATTGAGGTTTTGCGGGAGCTGTATCTTGTCGAAGCGTATTCCGGTGATCGTAGGCGTTGGGCAGCATGTTGTTCGAGATGCGGATCCAAACACTGGTCTTTCGCCACTCTCCCTTTCGGTGGAGGCCTGCAGGGCGGCAATCGCTGATAGTCGATCAACAAAGATTGCTGGCCTCGTCGACACCCTTGGTTTTGTGCGACTGAACAGCGATTCTGTTCCCGGGCGCAGCGGACCTTTTGGCGTCTATGGCAATCTACCTCGACTCGTGGCGAAGCAGATTGGCTCTGATCCGCGCCATTGCATTCTTTCCTCGGTGGGTGGCCAATCGCCGCAGCAGCTCGTTAACGAAATGTGCAATCGAATTGCAACGGGTAAGACCGACGTTGCGTTGCTCACCGGTTCTGAGGCGATTGGCAAGATGAAGGCTGCGCTGCGGGCCGGTACCACATTGGAATGGAACGATGCTGTGGAGGGTCAACTTGACGATCGCGGTATGGGCGCCACGCTGGTTGCACCCTACGAGATAGCGGGGGGCATGGGTTTTCCGCCGCAAGTGTACGGTGCCTTCGAACATGCCTGGCGTGCCAAACACGGACTCAGTAAAGAGCAGCACGCAGCGCACATGGCGAGCCTGTTTGCGCCCTTTTCGAAAGTCGCTGCGAATAATCCATACGCACAGTTTCCCGTTGAGCGTGACGAGGCGTTTTTGAGCAAGCCAAGTCAGGCGAATTATCCGGTTGCCGACCCCTATCTAAAATGGCATGTCGCACAAGATGCAGTAAACCAGGGTGCAGCACTCCTGCTCACGCACGAAGAGCAGGCAAAATCGCTCGGCATTCCCCAGGAGCAGTGGGTATATCTACATGGCGGCGCGGATGTTCAAGACAAGTTAGTCACCTCGCGCCCCGAACTACACGCGTCGAAGGCCATGGGTGCGGCGATGCGCGGAGCGCTTGAGCAGAGCGATGCACAGATCGGTGATATGCAGCATCTTGAGCTTTATAGCTGCTTCCCATGTGCGGTGCAGTTTGCGTGTGATGCCATAGGCATAGATAGTTCTGCACGAACACTTACGCAGACTGGCGGTTTGCCTTTCTTCGGCGGGGCCGGGAACAACTACAGCATGCACGGCATTGCGAGCATGGTAGAAACACTGCGAGCAGATCCAGGTAGCCGAGGACTAGTGCTCGCAAACGGCGGATTCTTGTCTAAAGAATCGGTGGGCGTGTATTCAACTGCACGTCCTGCGCAGTTTGAGTTGGTTGATAGCACGGCTGCCCAGGCATCTATTGACGCAGTACCCGATGTCCCCCAGGCCGTGGCGCCGGATCGGGGTACGATCGAGGCCTACAGTGTGTTGTATAAGGGTAGGGCGCCGTTGTTTGCCTACGCATTTATGCGTTCAGGTGATGCACGCTTTCTCGCTCGGACTAAAACGAATGATCTTCAGGCGGTTGAACGGTTCATGGCGAGTGACCCTTTGGGTGCTGAATTTTCTGTCACCGCTTCAGAACGTCGCAATGAGCTGATGGCCTAACAACTATGAATAGCAACTATGACTGACATCGAAACCAAATTAGACCAATACCTGATCCAGCGAGAATGTGAAACCTTGTCGATCGCCTATGCCAGACATCTCGATTTTAAAGACTATGATGCGTTTGTTGATCTGTTTACCGACGACCTCCACCTGGACGCCGGTGGTCCAATAGACGGCAAAGACAACCTTCGTCGCGCCATGGCGCGACGACCGGACAAGTTACGGTCAAGCCATGTGCTATCAAACATTCACATAGAGGTGCTCGACTCAAATACCGCAACGGGCATTGCCTATCTTAGTCTCTATCGGCACATTGGTACCGAGAGTGAGTTGCCTGAGCCGGTAGAATTTTCGGCTCCTGCAGCGGTTGGTCACTACACCGACAAGTTCGTACGCACATCCGACGGTTTTCGCATTGCCAGCCGCGTGTTGAGTTTGGCGTTTCGCAATTCAGCCAAGTTTTGAGAAATTTCTGGGCTGAAATGAGCTAGCGTCGCCAACTTGCCGCGGCGTAGGTCCCGTTCATCAGAGATTCTCCCGGCATGGCGCGCAGCCGGTAGGGTTTGAGTTTTAGAGCATCAAAACCCGGGGAGTCTGCGTTGTCCCAGCCGGGAATCATTGAGGGATCGTAGCCGACGGGCTCTTCGCCATTCGCCA
>CAZFIA010000073.1:7895-19791 GCA_964519335.1 uncultured Pseudomonadales bacterium | reverse complement strand
GCTACGTAGCGCTCTGCTTCGCGAGCTAAAACGAGCAGGCTCTCAACAACGCGCGGCCAAGCAGCAGGCCTACATGAAGTCCGGGCTGCCCTTTGCAGGCGTTGCGGCACCCGAGCTGCGCGCCATCCAAAAAGTTGTATTCGCACAGCATACGCTTGCCACCCAAACCGCCTGGCAAAACGAAGTATTGTCGCTGTTTCGTGAACCACCGGTTCGCGAGCTGCGCTACGTCGCCATAGAGCTTGCATTCCACAAACCCTACCGGAGCTGGCTCACAACAGACGTCTGGGACATGCTAGATGAGCTGGTTGTAACGGGCGCCTGGTGGGATGTGGTTGATGCACTGGCGCCGAATCACTTTGCTCATTTGCTCGCGAACGAGCCCAAAATAGCCAAGCCTCGATTACGCAGCTACGCCAAAGACGAAAACCTCTGGCGCCGCCGGGTTGCGATCTTGTGCCAACTCAAAGCCAAAGCAAACACCGATGAACGCTTGCTGTTTGGCAACATTGGTCAATCACTCGACCACAAAGACTTCTTTGTTCGCAAGGCTATCGGCTGGGCGTTGCGCGCTCATTCCCGCACTAATCCCGAGGCGGTTGTTAATTACGTTACAACCCACGAAGATCGGCTGAGCCCACTTAGCAAGCGCGAGGCACTAAAGATTTTGAAGAAAAAATCGGCCGAGTAATATCGACCGCCCTGCATGATCTGAATTGGTGTAGACCAGCACTTCGCGAACGCGCAACCTGGTTGCTTCGTCGGGGACCAATTCGTTACGTGGTATAACCCAGCGATTTGCACCCGCAGGCAGCTCTTTCTCGACATAGTTAGAGGTTCCAACACTACCTTCATACTGCACCCCAACGGTTAGCGCTAGCGGATCTTCGCCCAAAACAAATACATCAAGCACCAGCTGTGGATACGGCACCCAAATCTGCATGACTTCCTTTAGATACACCGAGGGGTATTCGCTATCACCAAACGAAAGGCTGAGTAAACCCTGGTCTTCGTATTCCGGCCAGAGCGCGCTACCCGTCTCAAGCCGAAACGAACCACCTTCATTGACCTCAATGGCATGTCGCGAACGCTCGTCGCCAAAGTCAACGATATTCGGCAGAAGCGTTGCGCGATAACGTTTCAGCTTCAATTCTTGCCAGGGCTGCCAGACGCTATAAACAAACAGCGCCACTAAGGTGGCCAGTGCGATGCACAGACGCAGCGGGGTGAATACTAGTTTTAGTCCCTTCAAGACTCCAGTGCGCTCCCGCTGCCGCACAGGCTCCTCAAAGGGCTGAGTACTGTGCATGAGCGCCGTGGCGAAGATAAAACCCAGTACGCCGCCTACCGCATTGCGTACCAGATCGCCGAGGCTAGCCGAGCGATTTGGGATGAAGCTCTGGGCAAACTCTGTACCTAACGAAAGCGCAGCTGCTATGCCGCCCACCAACAGGACACGCCGGACAAGCGGGTAACCTCCGAACCACCAATACAGCACGAGCACCACTACAAAAAACCATGGCGCATGCATGCCGTCCTGAACCGCTCGCATGAGCTTGCTGCCCCCAGATAACGCAAACAGTTGCTGAGCAGCGACAAGCGCACCAAGCACTAAGAGTACAAGCAGCGATTGAGGTAGACTTCGGTTCATGGAGAGATACTAATTGTCAGAAAACTCGGGTAACCGGTAATTCACACTAGCCAAAATGGGGATACAGGATGAACTTTGACCTAAGCATAACCGACGAGCTGCTCGCAACCACCCGAGCGGTGCGCAAGCGACTCGATTTCACCAAACCTGTTCCTCGCGAGCTTATCAACGAGTGCCTGGAACTGGCCGTGCAAGCACCCACCGGCTCAAATTCCCAGGGCTGGCGCTGGGTGGTCGTAGACGACCCCGACAAGAAAAAGGCATTGGCTGAGTTATACGCAAAAGCGGGCGGCGGCTATCTAAGCGCGGCCGGAGAAGAGGCGCAGAAGTCTGGCGACGGCCAGCAGAAACGCGTTTTCTCATCGGCGCAGTATTTGCTTGAGCATCTGCATGAAGTGCCGATTCACGTTATTCCCTGCATCGCGGGCCGCCCAGGCGGCGATGTGCCTGCCGCGATGACAGCAGGCCTGTACGGCTCGATCTTCCCCGCGGTATGGAGTTTTCAGCTCGCCCTGCGGGCGCGCGGTTTGGGATCCACCCTGACCACACTGCACCTGGCCTTCGAGAAGGAGGCGGCCGAGCTTCTGGGTATTCCCGATGACATGCATCAGGTTGCGCTACTTCCTGTCGGTTATACCCTGGGTACCGACTTTAAGCGCGCCAAGCGTCCGCCGGTCAGCACCATCACTCACTGGAATCAGTGGGATTCGATGAGCTGATTACGCATGGTGTCGACGAACTCAGGAAAGTAGTCGCTTATCTGCCGCAAGTTAAACTGCGGCAGTATTTCGTCTACGCTTTCTCGTTCAAGTAAAAAGCGAAAAGACTGCACCAGCACCCATTCATGGGTAACACCCCCGCCGCACAGTTCTCGATAAAACTCGGGCTCGAGCTCAACCGTGAACTCATGATCCACTTCTTTTGCGACAGTAACCACATAGCTTGTCGCGCCAACCATGGTCGCGCTAATCATGACGCTGTTTGGGGTTTGAAAAAATGATTGGCGCCTCGAAGCCCAGCACCCCCCAACAGCAGAACAACAAAGACCCACAGCCAGGGCACAACAGTTGCGGCGCCCGCGTAGGTCACCAGAAAAATAAACCACAAGTAGTGGATGCCGCCGCGATGCAACCAGCGCCATCTGTGACCTAAGGCTCGCACAGAAGAGTCATTAGACGTGACACCAAGCAACCAAAACAGAAGGAACCCAGCTCCGCCAAAGATTAGAGTAACCCAGTCATCATTCTCCGGAACCACCATACGATAGGCGACCACGTAACCCAGATGCACGCTATGCGACAGCGCCGCAGCGAGACCAAGCCAACGTCGATTAGCAAGCGCCCAGCGTGCCTGGGGCCAGCGAAAGCGCTGCCACAAAGGGCGCGCCAGATAAGCCGCAATAAAAAACAAAAAGGTTAGCCGGGCAGTGAGCCGCGAGCCTATCGCCAACGCTTCTGCCGTTTGGGTAGCAGGCATCGCAGCGAGCGTGCCAGACAGCATCACTAGCGCAACCACGGCAACCAGCAAGGGGGCAGGCAGACTGGATGCTTCCCCCGACTGGTCAGCGGTCGGGGTAGTCATCAGCCTCACCAAATTTGAACTCAATGGTGCTCACCATCCCGGTAAATTCGCTTTCAACCCCTTTTTGTCTGCCCGGTCGAAAGCGCCAACCACGCACCGCCATGAGTGCCGCCTGCTCAAAAATGCCAGCCGGCTCGGCTGAAATAACCTGCGCGTTGGCAACTCGGCCCTGTGCGGATACGTCGTATCGAACAACCACTTCACCCTGAATACCCTGACTGCGCGCCGCCTCTGGGTAACTCAGAGCATCACCCCGGAGCAGGCTCGGCGGTTGATTCGGGTTGGTCAGACAACCACTCAGCAGACAAGTCAGCACGGTCAGCGCTACTGCGGGGCTATAGATTCGGCGCATTAGAGGTTCCTCACGATTAGCTGAAGCTTAACTCCTGAGAGCACCTACCAGCCACTTTTTGTCTTAACCCCCCTTTCCTGGCCGATGTTTGGCAAGCTCAGTGCACAGGCATACCATCAGCGCATGACCAACACACCCAAAAAACAGACCGGTCCGGATAGCAACGAGAATCAAAAAAAGGGCGTTAGCAGCCTGCAAGTGCTGCAAAGCACCTTTGCTGCGGCTTTTGGCGTGCAATCAAGCAAAAACCGCGAACGCGACTTTAGCCAGGGCCGGGCCTCACAGTTTATCGTGGCGGGTATCGTCTTCACGTGCTTATTTGTAGGCATCATGGTGCTCATCGTGCGTACAGTTCTGAGCACTAGCTGAAGGGCGAAAACACCCGCTCCAGATAGCAACCTAGTAAGCCGAGCCATCCTTTCGTGCCGCTACAAATTTCCCATCGATAGATTTGAGCCACTGAATGTCGTCATCTGGATAATGCACGTTGTCATCCGCAGCCCGCGACCCCACAACCAGAAACACAGCATCTTCTTCAGATCGGTTAATCAGGTGATGGCCATTAGGTTCTCCCGCCTTATAGCCAACACACATACCCGGCGTGAACAGGCTTTCGCCTTCATCAGTAACCAGCACAAGTACGCCTTCGAGCATCCACACAAACTCATCGCTCTTACTGTGCCAATGGCGCAACGCGGACTGTGAGCCAGACGGCAGAGTCTCAAGCGATACGCCGAAGGCACTCAAATCAAAGTGATCGCCTAACTCGCGGCTGCTATAGGGTCCGAGTCGACTGTAGAAAGGCTCCGGAAATCCATTAAATCCATCCGCGGCCACTGCGTTGGGCAAGACGGGTATAGCCATGGTGTTCTCCTGTTTAGATACTCGCGATCGCGGCCAGCGTCTCGCGCATAAAGTCTTGAAACTTCTCCATTTGCTGCAGCTTTTCTAGTTGCGCCGCGGCACGCTGCAAGTTGTCACCGGGTTGAGCTACCCGAAAATACCTGTTGCCGCGCAGGTGATCATCTAAAAAGCGTACGCTCAGCATAAAGCCCAGGTGCGCAGGCGCTCTTAGCGCGGCATCTAATTCGCTCGCTTCAAGACCACCGCGGCCGCTAAAGAAACCCTGAGCCAAAGCTGCGTACAACGCCGGTTCAAAGTGATCCGCTTCATTCCAGGCTGCAGAGCGCACCAAATCACCGAAGTCTAGCCACCAGGGGGCAGCCATAAGCGTATCCAGATCGAGCACGGCGATAACGGCATCCGATTCTGCGGCAAACAGCAGATTATTCACTTTGCAGTCACCGTGAATCACCGTCGCCGCCGAGCTGCCTAACGACCGGCAACCGTCAAACTGACGCTCAAGCTCAACCCACAGCGAACGCGCTTCTTCATCTAGCTTGCCACTCTCACTGACGGCCTCTGTAAGCGACGCCCAATAGCCATCAAGCTGCAAGAAGCCGTCGATGACCGGCACCAGCGCGTCAGGCGCAACGTTAAAAGCCATGCGCTGAAAATGGCCAAACGCCTCACCCGCCGCCCGCGCCTGCGCGGGGTTCGAGAGTTTTTGCAGCGTGCGCGAATCACCAATGTACGGACACAGCCGCCAATAGTCTGAGATCGCTCCTTGCTGCTCTTGATCGGCGCCGGCGCTAGCGACGAAACCGGCAGGGGGCCTGGCCGCCAGACTAATCAGCGTCTCACCACTGCGGGTCGCCAGCGGCTGCGGCAACTGATAGTTGAAATCCTGCGTTTGCGCCGCCGACTCAAACAAGCGTTGTTGATTTTCGGCGATGCTACGAGGATCTGAAAACACCTCGCTACTTAAGTTCTGTAATACGAACTCGGCGCCTTTGTTTTGTACCCGCCAGGTATGGTTAATGTGGCCGTGGCCAAACACTTCCACAGTGCACGACTCGTCGCCGAACCACTCAACCAGTGCACGACGTACCAATTCTTCAAGAGCGTCACCACCTGTAGCACTAGAATTCGACTCCGTCATTCGTTGGGCTGCGAACCAAGCAATTGATTTTGCAGACGCAAGATCGCAATTGCAGGAGCCAGCATCAGCTCTCCAACGGGAGCCGACCAGGCGGTAAGCTGATCACCCACGCTGTCGGCGAGATAATCGGCGACAGAGGTGGCGGCATCCTCGGATAGTCTCCGCCCACCAAAGCGATCGAGCAGCGTCTGCAAAATTGCCGACACTTGCTGCAAGCGCTGCGCAAGTTCGAGTAACTGCCGCGCAATATCTTCGTTAAGTCCCAGTGCTTCAACTGCGCTCGCTTGTTGCTGCCACAGCCTAATCCAGTCGCTCGCGATCAACTGGTCTTGCTCAGACAAGGGTGCTGCACGCCAGCGCTCACACAGTTCGCTGAACTGCGCGGTTACAAAACTCTGGGGGCTGATTACACAGGCGATGCTGTCAAGCTCCGTTGCAACATCGTAGGGCCGGGCCTGAGGCATCTCACTGCCCTCCAGCCGCGCAGCCAGTGCGTCGGCCCCCAACAACCTCGAGTACCACTTGCTGGGCTCAAGCACAGCAAGCAGCGGCGCAATCGTTGCGTCTATTCCCGAAGGCGCAAGTATTTCGAGCTGATCTTTCGACAACAGCGCTCCACTAACGGCCGCAAACTCGGGTCCACCACAGGCCTGCCAGCTACCTAATGAATACGCGGTTCTTGTATAGGCAGGCGCATCAACCGTGCCACTCCAGAACAGTTCTGCAACGAGCGGCAAACGCGACCACAATCGCACATCCAGAAGCTGCGTGTTAACCAGCTCGCTCCACAGACAGGCCTCCCCACCCAGCACATTGTCGGAAAGCTCAGCACTTCCCACTTCGCCTGCCGCCAGATCATCTGGCCGATCGCGCCACTGCTTTGTCCATTCAAGGCCGCCGGCGACATGAGCCAGGCGCTCGTCAAGAAGCATGGCGTCTTCGGCAGCAATAGACTGTTCTATCGGTAACAGGGGTTCAAACCGGGTGTGCAGATCGCTTGGGTAAAACAGATCCAGATAGTAGGGCGCCGAGACAATGCACGAGTGACCGCCCGCAACTACAGCGTCCCGCGCTGTCATTCCGCGCCAGGCTTGAACCACAGTGTCTTTAGGCAAGCTCTCATGCACAGCCTCATCCCACACGAGCATGCGCTTACCCAGCTTTGCAAGCACCGTGCTCACTCTGGTGTTGAAATACGCCTGCAAATCGCGGGGAGTGTCGAAGCCTTTCTCCTGCATAAACGAACGCACCTCCGGATGCTCGCTCCACCACACCGGATGAACTTCGTCGCCACCCACGTGCACGCATTCATCGGGAAAGACCTCAGCAAACTCGGTAAGCAGCGTAGTTATGACCTCATAGGTCTCTTCAACTGTTGGATTTAGACAGCCTTTGTGAACGCCAAAGCGCCTGGTGGGTTTAACCTCATACAGCGACCAGTTAGGGTAAGCCGCAAGCCAGCACGTGGTGTGGCCCGGCATATCAAGTTCGGGAACTATCCGTATACCACGCGCTTCTGCATAGACCACAAGCTCCCGGAGTTGTTCGCGCGTGTAGCACCGACCAACCGCATTGAGCTTGGTGTAGGCCTTTGACGGAAACCGGTAGGCCTGATCGTCGGTAAGATGCAGATGCAGCACGTTGAGCTTGTGATGCGCCATGCCGTCGACCGTACGCAGAAGGGCCGGTAACTCTATGAAGTGCCGCGCCACATCAATCAGCAGGCCGCGCCAGGCAAAGGCAGGTTGATCTTCAATCTTAAGGCAAGGCAAGTCTGAGCTATGGATTTCTCCGCTCAAGGCGCCAACCTGAACAAGAATCTGCGAAAGCGTCTGCGCGCCCCGCAATACACCAAGTGGCGTGCGCGCCTGAAGCGCTATTTCATTGGCATTTATCTCTAACGTATAGGCCTCGCTGCGCAGTGCATCGTCCCTGGCCCCAGTGCCTGCAAGTACAGCAGCATCACCCGCGCAAAATACTCGGAGCGGTATCTCTCGGCGCTGTTTTCGAAGCGTCTTCTCCGGCACGGTTTCTGTATGCTCAAAGTGCTGCAACAAATTGGTTAGCTGCAGGTGCGCTTGAGCGGTAAACGAACCTTGAAGCTGCAGCGCAAAGGCTTCGCCATTCCAGAGTAACGATCCGCTGCTAAAGATTAAACTCTGTGGCCGTGGCAACAGGCTTTGCTTAAGAACCTCTGATAGCTCCTTAAGCTCTTGCTGGGTGCCCGTCATTCTGGCGTCAATTCAAAACGCAGCGCCACCCTGTCGGTGTTTTTCTGTGCTGCAGCTTCAGAACGCACAAACCCATAACGCTGGGTTGTGTCCAGAGCGCGGGTGTTTTCAGCACACACGCTTAAAACAACCTCTTGAGCGGCCTTCGACTCCGCAAGACCCAGCGCATGCCCCAACAACCGTCGCCCCACCAACTGATGCTCGATTTCCGGCGCAACAGCTAGGCTTATGAGTTCAAAGCGCTGGGCGTCGACACGTAACATCGAATAAACGCCGATGGTAGCCGCGGGTTCGATACGATTGGCAACGCGGGTGTAATCCATATCCAACACCTGCTCGAGATCGTCCACCGTGTGGTTGGCCGCTCCGCTCGATAACAACCGCCAGGGAATATCAGAAGCTTTGGGGCGAAAGAATTCGATATTGCGAACGGCGATCGCCTGCAATCGACCACTGGTGTCTTTGCTAGTGCTCATGCGTTACCACTTCCAGAACCGCCACGTCTTAGGTCGCGTTAACTTCAATCGCGCGGACTTAGCCCGCCCTCCGTTTGAACGCAGGGCTTTGGTAAGAACCGCAGCGATTTTGGCGTAGTTCTCCCAACTGTCTTCAACCGCGTAGATGTCGTCGCCAAACAGAGCCTGCCAATCGCCAAGGTAGTTTGCATAGTAATCGCGTGTAAACGCAGCACCTTGTTTATTTAGGTGTGCGTATTTGAGCGTGCCGGCGCAGCCGGTAACCAACATCTCAATGCACGAGCCATCATTGTAATGCAGGCGCAGAATCGACTGAGCCTGCTGTTCGGCAAAGTCTCGATCTAGAAGGCTTAGCCTCGCACACCAGGCCAAATACATACCAGGTATCAAAGCCGCTTTCTCAAAGTCGCCCGCGACGTCAAGATGCGCCTTGATGTCATCGATAACATCAACATCTAAATCCGCTGGCTCAGCACTAGACGTCATCAAGCTCAGGCCGCAGCTAAGGCGACCTCAAGATCGTTTATCAAGTCCTGGCCATCCTCCACACCCACCGATAAACGAATCAGGGTGTCACTAATACCAAGCTTTTCGCGCATCTCGGGAGGGATGCTCGCATGCGTCATTATTGCCGGATGCTCAACCAACGATTCGACACCGCCGAGGCTTTCGGCCAGCGAAAACAGCTGCGTGTTTTCAAGAAACCGTCGTGCGTGCTCAAGCTCCCCTTTTATGAAAAAGGTAACCATGCCGCCAAAGCCCGACGCCTGGGTTTTTGCAAGTTCATGCTGGGGATGGCTGGGTAAGCCAGGATAGAGAACACTCTCTACCTTAGGGTGGCCTTCAAGATACTCTGCAATCGCCTGCGCGTTACGCTGATGCTCGCGCATCCTCAGCGCCAACGTCTTCAGGCTACGCATGCACAAAAAGGCGTCGAGATTTCCTTGCACACCACCAACCGCGTTACTAAAGAACGCGAGTTTTTCAGCAATAGCTTCATCGTCGGTTACGGCAACGCCGCCCACTAGGTCGCTATGGCCATTTAGATATTTGGTTGCAGAGTGAGTAACAATATCGGCACCCAAAGCGAGCGGGTTCTGAAAGTACGGACTCATAAACGTATTGTCGACCACGCAGAGCACCCCAGCTGCTTTGCAGCGCTCGGCGACCGCCTGGATATCGGTGAGTTTCAACAATGGATTGGTAGGTGACTCTACCCAAAGCATCTTGGTGTTTGGCTTGAACTGCAGGGTGTTCAAGTTAGAGAGGTCTGCGTAACTGAAATCGAGCCCCTGCGGTCGGAACACCTTTTCGAACTGGCGATAAGTACCGCCATACATATCATCACAGCACAGCACGTGATCACCCGCATTCAACATATGCATTACGGTAGCGCTAGCAACAGAGCCAGAGGCAAACGCAAAACCAAAGCGAGCGCCTTCAAGACTGGCAATGCAGCGCTCGTAGGCGGCGCGGGTGGGGTTACCGCTACGGGAATAGTCGTAGCCCTTGTGCACACCGGGCGATTCTTGCACAAAGGTAGAACTCATATAGACCGGCGTCATGATGGCGCCGGTGGCTTCGTCGGCAGGTTGGCCCGCATGAATCGCGCGGGTCGAAAAACCATATTTAGAGTCAGCAAAATCCATCAATATCGAACCTCTTAAGGAGCCCAGTGAGAGCGTAGCGACTGTGGGGCTAGTGTACCGGAGGGTTACGCCATCTCACCCCGCAGTTCGATCACGCGGTCCCGCAGATCGGTAGCTGACACATTTTCGGCAGCAACAGGTTCGGCCGCGGCCACCTCTACCTTGCTGAAGGGACGCAATCGGCCTTTGAACAAGCCATCTTGAGGGCTAAACCAGCTACCCCACAGCCCGCGAAGCGCCACGGGTATCACTGGGGCTGGCGTGGTGCCAATGATGGTCTCGATACCCGTTTTAAACTCTCCAACCTCACCATCCTGGGTGAGCTTGCCCTCCGGGAAAATGCACAACAGATCACCGTCCTTCAGCGCCTGGGCAATTTCCTCAAGTGCGGCAGCGTAGGCCTGCGCATCATCGTGGCGGTTGTTGATAGGAATCGCCTCACCGGTTTTGAACACAAAATTCAATACGGGCAGATCGTATATCGGCTTAAACATGATGAAGCGGACAGGCCGACGAATAGCACCCGCAAGCAACAGAGCGTCTACGTAGCTCACGTGGTTGCTAACTAAAACAGCAGCACCTTCTTTTGGGATCAGGCCCAAATTCTCGTGCTTTACTCTATAGAGGGTGTGGCTGAGTATCCATACCAGAAACCGCATTATGAAAACCGGCACCTGCATAAATATGAATGCCGTAACCGCGACGTGCATAAGGATCATCACAAGTAGCAAGAAAGGTATGCCACTGTCGGCAAACTGCAACATGGCAATCGCAAACAAGCTACCCGACACCATGAATATGGCGTTCATGATGTTGTTAACCGCAATAATGCGCGCCCGCCGGTCTTCAGGTGTTTTACTTTGTATGTACGCATACAGCGGCACAATGAACATACCGCCTGATGCGCCGATGAATGCAAAATCGAGCAGCAAGCGCACGCTGCCTGGCGCTTTAAGAAACTCAATCCAGTTACGATGCGCGAGGCCTTCAGCCAACTCTGCGACATTCGCAATCGAGAAGTACATGTGCAGCCCCGCGAGCGCTAAACCAAACGCACCCATAGGTACCAGCCCAATCTCAACCTGATGCCCAGAGAGCTTTTCACAGGCAAGACTGCCGATGGCAATCGACAGCGTAAACACACACAAAATGAGCGTGACCACCGTTGTGTCGCCCAACAGCACGCGCTCGGTTAAACCAGGAAACTGGGCAAGCAAGGTTGAGCCGAGTAACCAGAACCAGGAAATACCCAGTATCGATAGGAAGACCGAGTTCCGCTCCCGCGCCATGCCAATCAGATTCTTGGTTTCCTGCCAGAGATTCCAGTTGATCTCAAGATCTGCGTCAGCGGGCGGCGCATGCGGAATAGAGCGCGATGACAAATAGCCCGCTACCGCTACCGAGATAATTAGAACCGTAAGCCAGATCTTCGAATCGGCCTGGCCGGCAATAATCCCGCCCACCAATGTACCCAGCAAGATAGACACAAAGGTACCCATCTCGATCTGCGCGTTACCGCCAATCAACTCACTTTCCGCAAGATGCTGCGGCAAAATCGAGAACTTCAGCGGCCCAAAGAAAGTGGATTGCACGCCCAACAAAAACAGCACGGCAAGCATGAGAAACACGCTTCCCGAGAACACCGCCATCGCCCCAAAGGCCGCAATGAGAATCTCAAAAATCTTTATGCGCCGAATCAACTGCTCTTTGGGATACTTGTCTGCAAGCTGCCCGGCAATCGCAGAGAACAAAAAGTAAGGCAGGATAAAGAGCGCGGCCGCCAGGTTAACGACTATGTCCTGCGACTCTTGCGCAACCAGAGCGCCATAGACAAACAAGAGGCTGAGCGCACTCTTAAACACGTTATCGTTGAAGGCACCCAAAAATTGAGTCCAGAACAGCGGCGCAAAGCGACGGCTGCGTAGCAGCCCAAACTGGCCACTTTCTGGGCCAC
>CAZFIA010000073.1:0-7795 GCA_964519335.1 uncultured Pseudomonadales bacterium | reverse complement strand
GGCCACTTTCTGGGCCACCTTCTGGGCCACTGTCAGAGGCAGCGGCGGAGGCAGATTCAGTCATATGTTGATTCAGTGATTTGGGAATGTTGCGACAACCTTGTCTTGAACATCTCTCTTCAAAGGCTAGATCGGCACAGACCCTCGTACCGTCAGGCGATGCAGCAATCGATGCTGCGGGAAGAAATCATTTACGGGCTTGTGCAACGTTACTGCATTATCCCAGAGCGCTACTGTATCTTGCTCCCACTGCAATCGCACGGTCAGTTCGTCCGCGACACAAAGTTTGTGAAGCAGCTCAAGCAGGGCATCGCTTTCATCGGTTTCCAGCTCGACGATGCGGGTGGTGAACAGGGGGTTTACATAGATCGCCCGGCGACCGCTCACCGGATGGGTCCGGACAAGCGGGTGCACCACGGCCGGATTGGCATCGAGCGCGGGCTGCAGCCGTTCTCGACCACCCGGTTCCGCCAGACTCTCTTTAAAGCCGTTGGCAAAGTCATGTTCCGCCGTGAGCGAAAGCAGGAGGGTTTGCATGGGGGCAGAAAGCGCATCGAACGCTGCCGCGGCAGAACTCCAAAGCGTATTGCCGCCCACCTCGGGAATGATCTTGCCGTGCACAATAGTAAGCGCCGGGGGCGTCGCAGCAAACGTCATATCGGAGTGCCACAGCTCTATCTTTGACGGCTTCTCTTCGGTGCTTTCAAGCATCTGCACCGCCGTATCACCTACCTTCGGATAGGCCGGATGATCTTCAAGTTCACCAAACCCTCGAGCAAAGGCCTCAAGCTCGGCCGGACTGATGGACTGCCGAGGGAAAAACAGCACTTGATGCTCATGCAACGCGCGCACTATTTCGCCGTGCAGCGCGGTGTTGGCGGAAGCCTCCGCAAGATCAATCTGTTCCACAAAGGCACCCAACGCGCCACCGGCTCTACGACACTTCATGGCCCCATCGTACCCAGAGGATGACCCGACTCCAATACCAGCCTAGAATCCTCTCTGTACCCCCTACCGGCCAGTGTTTGTGACCGATCTTTTAACGCCAGACGCCACCCCAGATGCCTCCCCAGATGCCGGCGAAACCGAAGGCGTCGTTCAGTTTGGCTATTCGCTAGAGCCCGGTCCCGGCGCCGCACTGCACCCGGACCTACTCGCATGGCGCGAGCTGCTCATGCGCCAGGACCTGATTGGTCAAGACTCCGAGCGTTACGACGGCTATTCGTTTGGCAATCTGAGCGCGCGCCTGGCACCTACCAACCTCGGCGCCAAGGCAACCTCTAACTCAGCAACCGGTCTGTTTATCGTATCCGCAAGTCAGGCTGCCCATCGCGACCATGACGACCCTGGCACCTGGACCACTATCGATACCGTCAACCTGGAACGCTTTTGGTTAGAAGCACGCGGCGAACTGCCACCCTCTAGTGAATCCATGACCCACGCCATGATTTACGCCGCAGAACCCAACGCCCAGTTTGTATTCCATGCCCACAGTCCCGAGATATGGAACAACGCAGACGAACTGCTGCTGCCCTCAACGCCTGCAGATGTTCCGTACGGATCCCCCGCAATGAGTCAGGCCGTCATTGATCTGCTCGCGGCCAACATGTCGCGGCCGTTGGTGTTCACCACACGCGGCCACACAGACGGCGTGTTTGCGCTCGGACCCACCGCCCGCGATACAGGCGGCTTGCTCACCAGCTATCTTGCGCGCGCACTCACACTGCAAGCACGCGCAGCTACCCAGGGCCAAAACGCGTGACCTCACTCACAGATAACTCAAGCCAGGCGCCGGCCGCGATCAAGTGGGATGGCACGGCGTTGCACCTGCTGGATCAAACCAAACTCCCTGATACCGTGGTGTACGAGCCGCAAACCACCATAGAACGCACCTGGACAGCCATCAAAGAACTAAAGGTACGGGGTGCGCCGGCCATTGGGATTGCCACGGCTTACTCACTGGTTGTCGCCATGGAGTCCCACAAAGACGCGACCGCAGAAGAATTTTGCAGCGCGCTCGATAACGCAGCCGACTATCTGATTAGCGCGCGGCCAACCGCCGTTAATCTCGCCTGGGCCGCCAATCAAATGCGCAAAGTCGCAGCAAACACACCGACGCTTGCCGCCCTCAAAGCCCACGCAGAACAGATTCATGCCGATGATGAGGCGATGTGTGCGGCCATTGGCGAACACGGCGTGCACTTGATCAAACCCAACTCCAACGTTCTTACACACTGCAACGCGGGTGCGCTCGCAGTGTCTGCCTGGGGCACCGCAACGGCACCCATGTATCTCGCGCACCAACAAGGCACGCCGTTTCATGTGTATGCCGACGAAACGCGACCGTTGCTGCAAGGCGCGAGACTCACCTCCTGGGAGCTTGCGCAAGCAGGTATCGACGTAAGCCTCGCCTGCGATTCCATGGCAGCTCAACTAATGCAGGCCGGTAAGGTTGACCTGATCATAGTGGGTACCGACCGGGTGGCTGCCAACGGCGATGTGGTCAACAAGATTGGAACACTTGGCGTCGCAGTGCTTGCACACCACTATGGCGTGCCCTTTTACGTGGCCTGTCCGGCCAGCACCTATGATGTGACCACCCCAACCGGCGCTGAGGTAACCATAGAACAGCGCGATGCCAATGAAGTGCGCGGTTCCTGGGATCTGCCGGGTGTGAAAATTCACAACCCGGCCTTCGATGTAACGCCTGCCGAGTTGGTTGCCGGCTACATCACCAATGTAGGTCTGCTCACATCCAGGCAGTTAGACCAGCTCGCAGACGCTAACCAAAATCTGAACCCCTAGCGCGATCAACCCATGTCTCGTTACCGTCCTCCGCGACCAAAGTCGTCACCCCATATGACCCAGGCGGGTTTTGACACCCTGCAGGCGGAACTCAAGTACTTGTGGAAAGAAAAGCGCCCCGAAGTAACTGCAAAAGTTTCGGAAGCCGCAGCCCAGGGCGATCGCTCCGAAAACGCCGAGTACATCTACGGCAAGAAGCAGCTACGCGAAATCGACGGGCGCATTCGTTACCTTAGCAAGCGACTGGATAACGCAGAAGTCATCACCCGTTTGCCCGGCGAGCGAGACCGCGTCTTCTTTGGCGCCTGGGTTGAAGTACTAAATGAGCAGGACGAAACCATGAATCTGCGATTGGTGGGTGCAGATGAGGCGGGTAGCGAACCGGGTTACATAAGCATCGATTCACCCATGGCCCGGGCACTCCTGGGCAAGCGCTGCGGTGATGAACTGGAGGTAACCGGCCCCGAGGGAACGCTTGCGTACAGCGTCGAGCGCATCGATTACAAAACGACATGAGTGACTTCGGCACATGAGCCCTGCGCAAGCCCCAACAGAAACTGTTGCAAGCGAACTTGGGCGCATCGTTGCCGCGATCAACGAAGCCTACCCCATGCTGTGCGATCCCTTCGATCCCGAATGGCGCTCGCCCTGCGAAACCGGCGAACCTCGTCTCGCCTCTGAATCTGGTTCTAACTCGGCCTCGGGGCTAGAAGTCCCCTGGCGACCTCTGGCGCGTCAGGCAACTGCCGCAGACGGCATATTCGAACCCCTCGAGCGCGCGCTCGAACGCAACATCCATAGCGACATCAAGACCTACTACGCAAGCTTTTACTCCGGCGGGCTTGAGGCAGACTCCGCCGACGGACCCGTGAGCCTTCTGCAACTCTGGAACGATGCGGACACCGAGCGACTTATCGAGAATCTCCTCGGCCATTTTCTCGCGCAAACCCGATCGAAGACACCTTTCAGCGTGTTCTTCGCGTTAACAGACGTGGATTCTGAACACTTCTTAACGGTTGAGAACACTACTGGCCACGTGCTGCTGGAGCGTCCTGGCTATCGACCCGTGCGCACGGTTGCGAGCAGCCTCGCCGAGTTTCTTTCTGGACTAACGCCTGCCCCGCCAGAACGCCATCCAGAGCGAGCCGCATTTTTGCGCGCGCATGGCCTAAACTAGCCGAGCATTGATCAACTCTTGCCGGCGGCCAACTCTGTGACCAGATTTCCTCCCTCTTTAACGCTCACCGCGCTTCGCGAGGTGGGTGGCAATATCCAGCTTCCCGGCAGCAAGAGCATCAGCAATCGTGCACTGCTGCTGGCTGCCATGGCCGAGGGAACAACAACGCTGCATAACCTGCTCGCAAGCGACGACACCCAATACATGCTGCAAGCGCTTTCTGAGCTGGGCGTACAACTTGAATTGGGGCGTGGCAACAGCTGCACAGTGCAGGGCGCAGGCGGTCCTCTTGTGAAAGATGTTAAAACGCTGGCGTCAGCGCCCTCCAACCGAACCGCCGAACCGCTGCAGCTGCATCTGGGCATGGCGGGTACGGCTTATCGTCCTCTAACCGCAGCGCTCTGCCTTGGCCAGGGCGTCTTCGATTTGCTGGGCAACCAGCGAATGAAGCAGCGACCTATTGGCGATTTGATCGATGGGCTGCGTTTACTGGGTGCTGACATCGAATACCTGGGTGCACCCGACTTTCCACCGGTGCGAATAATCGGCACAGGCTTAAACGGCGGCAAGATAAAGATGCGCGGCGACATCTCTAGCCAGTTTATTACTTCGCTGCTATTAAGCGCACCGCTCGCACGCGAAGGCGTGCAAGTCGCCATAGAAGGCGAACTGGTGTCCAAGCCTTATCTCGACATCACGCTTGCCCTGATGAAATCCTTTGGCGCAAAGGCAGAGCACCTGAACCACGAGGTTTTCACGGTGCACCCCGGCAACTATCGCGCAGTTAGCAGTTACCTAATCGAAGGTGATGCCTCGAACGCAACCTATTTCTTGGCCGCAGGCGCTATCAGCGGTTCAGGCGTAACCGTCCACGGGCTCGGACGTGACAGTGTGCAAGGAGACCTTAGGTTTACAGAAGTGCTGCGCGCAATGGGTGCAGGTGTTGAAATTGGCGAGCGCGCAGTAAGCGTTACCCCAGCCGCGTTAAAAGCCATTGATATGGATCTAAACCACATACCCGATGCTGCAATGACAGCCGCTGTACTCGCGCTGTTCGCAGAAGGCACAACGCACTTGCGCAATCTGTACAATCTACGCGTTAAAGAAACCGATCGGTTGAGCGCGCTTGCCATCGAACTACGCAAGGTAGGCGCAAGTGTGGTCGAAGGACGCGACTTTCTGTCCATAACGCCACCTCAAACCTGGGTGCCAGCAACCATCGACACCTACGACGATCACCGCATGGCGATGTGTTTTTCGCTACTCGCACTCAAGGGTATGCCGGTAACCATCAACGACCCAAAGTGCGTGGCCAAGACCTTTCCTAACTTCTTTACCGAGTTTGCAAAGATCGGTGCCCGGTCGAGCGAGAGTTAGATCCGTCAGGCAAACAGCCCAGAGTTTGAGGTTTCCAGATCTAACAGATAGCGCTTGTTGGCTAAACCACCGCCAAACCCGGTCAGACTGCCGTTAGACCCGACCACCCGGTGACAGGGAATAATGAGCGGAATGGGATTGTTGCCGTTGGCCATACCTACCGCCCGTGAAGCCTTGGGATTATCCAGCGCCACCGCAATATCCATATACGAACAGGTTTCGCCATAAGGGATTTTCAAGAGCTCATCGAGCACTCGCGCCTGAAAAGGTGTGGCACTCGGTGCCAACGGCACATCAAACACCTTCCGCTTACCCGCAAAATACTCTTCGAGCTGTTTGCGTACGTCTTGAAACGGATGATCCCAGCGCTCCCACTCCGGGTTCGCACCCCGAGCCTTGCTGCCGCTGCTGAAGTAGATGGCCGATAGTGCCTCTTTTGTGCCCGCCAGCAGCAGATCACCAACGGGCGAAGGCATGTAGGAGTAGTGAGTTGTCATGATTTTGAATCTTGCCATATATACATCAAGGCGTATGCACGAAAGGGTACCCAGCTCTGTGAATAGCGTTCGGCGGCGGCTGCGGTCATGCCTAGCTGCTTTAGTATCACCCAGTCGCCCCGCGGAAACGCATTGGCATCACCTGCAATTCGCATGGCCACATAGCCCGCCGTCCACGGACCTATGCCGGGCAACGCGCAAAGCGTTTCGAATTGGCTCTGGGGATCTGCCGCGTTATCAAGCTGCAAAGCGCCGCTAAGCGTAGCGCGCGCGAGTTGTCTTACGGCCTCACCGCGTTTACCCGGCATGCCTATCGCAGACACGTCAGCTTCGATCAATTCTGACGGCCGTGGAAAACCACTCGAGCCAAAGCGCTGCATCAAGTCGATGGCAAGATTTCGCGCGCGAGCAACACTCACTTGCTGGCCCAGTATCGCGCGCACTGCCGTCTCAAAGCCATCCCAGGCGCCGGGCACGCGAATGCCACCCGTGACTCTGGGTTCAAGCCAGGTTTCCTTCTTTAGCGCCGCATCAATGGTGTACGAATCAGCGTGCACATCAAACACGTGCGCGACGCGACCAAGCAGCTCACTACTCTGCGCTCGAAGCGCGCGCGGTAGCTCTACTCTAAGTTCGCCTTCGCTATAGCTCACCGACAGCCAGTGATCTGCTATCCGCCTGCGATAGCAACCAGCAACTACCTCCTCCACACCGGGCAGCGATCGCTGGTTGAGAAAATCGAATACCCAGCGGCTGTCGTAGGGTTCGCGAACAGGCAAAACGAACCTGAGTAGCTCAACATCACTGGTCCCAGAGCCCGGACTAGAAGCCGATGCTTTTATCTGGCTCTGCAGCCGTTGCGCGCACGCCTTTGCCCAGGCTGAGGGGGCAACACCCAACTCGCTGACAAAGCTCGCGCGCAACGCAGCTGCAGTCACATCAAGCCGTTGCGCGAGAGCCTGGATGGAATGCCTGCTCAAATAGCCGCTGTCGATCAAACGCAAGGCGCGAACAACGCAAGTCTCTTCAATACGCCAGTCGGGAACCCTGGGTGCCACGAGCGGTGCGCAGCGCTGGCACGGCTTAAGACCGGCAGCCAACGCCTGCGGGGCGCTTGCAAAAAACTCCATGCGCACGCGAGCCGGGACTCGGCTGGGGCAATCGGGCACACAAAAAGTTGCGCCATCACCAACAAAGAAGACCCCCCTAAGGCGCTTGTCACGCTCGGTTCTCGCGGCTATGCAGGTGGCGGCGTCGGGCAACATGACTAAACAAGGGTCTCAACTAAATGGCCAAGCCACTATACTGGCATTAAGCTGCGCTAAAGCGCCGCACAATCCCTCAACCAGGTCACTATGCTGACACTTCCGGATACCGATAAAGCCCTGCACCTCGCTTCGCGTGGCTCTCTTCCTAGTGAGGAGCCTGGTGAGGAGCCTAAAGAGGAGGCTGGCGAGGAGGTCGTGCAGCAGCAAATCACTCGCTCCACCCCCTGGGCAGAACAAGCGCAAGCAACCACAAACCTTGCGTACACGCTGACAGACAAAGGTTTGATGGCAGCCGAACTAACGCAACCCCTTAGCGACAAAGTAGTCACCGCACAAAATTACCCAAGCCGTACAACCAAACCCATATTGCTTGACGCACCGGTAGTCCTGAACCCGCTCGCTATTCCCAAACCCTGGGGTCAGGAAATCTGGTTCTCAGGCATTGAAGAACGCGGCGAATCCACCGTGACCCAGGGCGAAACTACACTTACGCTCTCCGCCTATCTCGCACTGGCACCCGGCCGCACAGTTCGTCGCGCGCCGCCTCTGTTACTCAAAATACTCGATCCGAACCCTGATCCGGAAACGGGCTGTCTGTATTTCGAAACCCACAACACCAAACACGAAGTGTATGTCGTCACTCACATAAACCGGACCGCATGGCCCAACGG
>CAZFIA010000072.1:0-20176 GCA_964519335.1 uncultured Pseudomonadales bacterium | reverse complement strand
GGATACGGTGAGCACGCGTGACTCAGAAGCCCGTCGCCAGCTCGAGATGGACGATAAACGAATTACTGAATTGTCCTCACAGCTTGAAGCGCTTACCCCGCAGCTCGAAGAAGCACGTAGTGGAGACGAGGCAGCCCGACAATCTCTTGGTGGCGTTGAGACTCAGATCAGCACCTGGCAGACGGGGTGGGATGAGTTTAGCCTGCTGTCTTCTCAGTCTGAGCAAGATGCTCAGGTGCAGGCGACCCGGATTGATCATGTAGAAAACCTGTTGCAGCGGCTGGGTGGCCGGATACAGCAGTTACAGATGGAAGCAGCTGCGGACACCGATTCCGAAGTATCCGGTGATGTTGAATCACTCAATGCAGAAATAAGCAAAACCGAAATTCAGCAGCAAGAAATTCAAACGGAGGTTGCCGGCACTCTTGAAGCCCTGGCAACAGCGCGTGAGACCTTGTCGCAAACCGAGCGATCGCTCGAAGACTGTCGCGGTACGCTAAACGACTGCCGGCATGAACTGACTGCCACTGAGGCGGTTCAACAAACGGCACTGGGTCAACACAACACTGAGGTGCAGAGCTGGCTTTCTCAACAATCTCTTGTTGATGGAGCACGACTTGCGCAGCAGCTTAGCGTCGTTCCTGGTTGGGAGGTGGCGGTTGAGGCGGTGCTTGGTGCAGACTTACAGGCTATTCGCGTTGATAACATCGATGGTTATGCCGAAGCATTGGCTGCTTTACCTAGCGGTACCGTAACGCTATATGAAGGAAAGACTCAGCCTAAATCGGATAGCGAGCTGCCTCTACTTGCAACACTGGTTAGCGGCGATGAACTTGGACTTGGCGCGCTGCTCGACGGCGTGTACGCCGCTGAATCGGTGCAGGTTGCACTGCAGCAGCGAAATACACTGGATAACTTTGCGAGCATAGTGACCCGCGACGGACTCTGGTTTGGTCGTGATTGGGTTAGAGCTATTCGTGGTGAAGAAAACGAGACGGGCATTATTCAGCGCGCTCAACAAATTGAAACCCAGTCAATCGCCCTTGAAGAAGCAGAGCGGCAGCACGGCGATTTACAGGCCAAGATTGTTACCGATAAAGCGGCCATTGATGAGTGCGAAAACCAGCGCGAGACGCTACAACAACGCTCTGCTGAATTGGACAGAGTGCTCGGTCAGTTACGCGCCGATCTAGGCGTGAAGCAAGTGCGTATCGAAGAGGCGGAAACCCGCCGCGAGCGATTGGTTAAAGAACGCAGTGACATAGAAGCGCAGGTTACTGCGGAGACGCTGGTGCTTAACGAGGCTCGGGGTCAGCTCAAAAAGGCTCAAGAGGTCCGCGAGAGTCAATCGGAGCGCCGAGACAAGTTGATCGCAGAGCGGGATTCAAACAACGCTCAGCTTGATGAGGCTCGATTGGCGGCACGTACCGCGCAGGCTCGGTTTCACGAGATTAACTCTGAGCTGGGCGGTATTACCTCGCATCTGGAAGCGGCCCGAAATACCCGTGATCGGTTACTGCAGCAAACCGAAGAGCTCGTAGAGCGCCGGAAAGCTATTACCGAAGGTATTGAGAGTTCCCGGAAGCCTATGCCCGAGCTGCAGCAACAACTTGAAGGTTTACTTGCGGAGCGGTTGACCACCGAGGCAAGCCTTTCGGAGCTGCGTGGCGCGCTCGAGCAGGTTGATCGCGATATCCGCAGCCAGGAAGAACAACGTGGTGGTTTCGAGACTGCGCTTGAAGGCCTGCGTGGAAAGCTCGAACAATCACGGGTAGATCGTCAGGGTCTAACTGTTAAAGCTGAATCGCTGCGCGAGCAGTTGACTGCTACGGGTCTCGAGTTTGCCGCAGTAAAGGATGCGCTTCCCGAAGACGCAACTGATGCAGCATGGGCGGAATCGCTAGAAAAGATGGAGCGCCGAATTAATCGACTTGGCCCCATTAACCTTGCAGCAATCGATGAATATGACAGCCAGAGTGAGCGTAAAACTTACCTGGACGCCCAGTTTGCGGATCTGGAAGAGGCGCTTGCAACCTTGCAAAACGCTATTCGCAAGATAGATAAAGAGACACGCATTAGGTTCAAAGAAACCTTCGAAGAAGTCGACAAACGACTCGGCGTGTTGTTTCCCAAAGTATTTGGCGGTGGACACGCCAGTTTAGAACTTACCGGGGAGGATCTGCTCGATACCGGGGTCTCGCTTATGGCGAGGCCGCCGGGAAAACGTAATGCCTCTGTTCACCTGTTATCAGGTGGAGAGAAAGCATTAACGGCAATCGCGCTGATCTTTGCAATTTTTCAACTCAACCCATCGCCAGTATGTTTGCTCGATGAGGTTGATGCTCCGTTGGACGATTCCAACGTCGTGCGATTTGCCGAATTAATTAAAGAAATGTCGGCCGACGTCCAGTTTGTGGTGATTACTCACAACAAACTGACCATGGAGATGGCAGACCATCTCATGGGCGTCACACAGCATGAGGCAGGAGTGTCTCGTCTGGTTTCTGTTGATGTGGAGGAAGCAGCAGAACTTGCAGCGGTATAAGTTGTTGCACAGGCGGAACGCACTCTTTGCTAGAGGAGAGTTGAATTGGATATAAAAAGTTGGATTTTGCTTATTGGGACGCTGCTGATAGTTGCGGTGATCTGTCATGGTTTTTGGACCGCCTATCGTGTGCGCAAAAACGATGTTCGCATGGAGATCGAAACTGATCTGCCTGATGGCGACTTGGATGACATGGTTTTGCTGAGCGAGGAACTGCCTAATGGCGGTGCCCGGGTTACGCCTACTATGGGCTATGACGCATTGCGTGTTCGCAAATCTGAACCCTTGGAAAGTCGCCAACTAGACACTCGCCACTCAGGCACTCTTCACTCAAGCGCTGATGCAATAGCTGATGCAATTAGTGACGCTGATGCCCTGGAAGAGGCATTGATGGCTCTCGATGATGCCGTTGCCTATGCCGGGGACGGCCTCGCGCCGGAAATTGAGGTTGTTGATGATGGTGATCTTGACGCCGGGTATCAGCCCGAGCAGGCGACGCTTGATCTCGAAATGGAAGCGCTAGAAGAGCGTTTTGCTGCCCAGGCTGCCAAGGCTCAAGCAAGCACACAGGCAAGCACCGAGACAGCGCCCTTGCTGACTGACGCCCAGAGCGAAGAAGTTGTGCCCTCGGTTACCCCCACCTCCGAGCTTCCACACAAGAAACAACTAACGCCTGAGCGAGCGGCTGTTGCGCCACGCAAGCAATTTGAACCTCCCTCACAAGAAGAACTGGAAGCGCAGCGCAGTGCCGAACGCGAACAGGTTCGCAAGGAGCAGGCAGCAAGAGAACGCGCTGAGCTTGAGGCGGTGGCCGAGCAACAACGGCAAGAAGAAATTGAGAGAGAAAAGCAGAAGCAGCGTGATGCGAAGGTTGAGGCGCAGCGTGTTCGCCGGTTAGAGCAGGAGCAGCGCGAAGCTCAGGCTCGCATTGATGTCGAGAACCGCCAACAGGCCAAAGCAGAGGCCAAAGCCAAAGCGAAGGCCCTCAGACAGGCAAAGAGTGAGGCCCGCGTCGAGTCTCAGGATCAGCCCGAACAGCTCAGCCTCACGACCGAACCGATTGTCGAGTTTCCTAATACATCTGGCGCCTACGAAGCGGCCTTAGTTCCAGGCGGTAGCAATACTCAGCCTGCCGAAGAGCTGGTGGTGCTCAATGTCGTGGCTAAAACTCGCGCGTTCCAAGGGGTAGATGTGTTGGAGTTGTTCTATCGGAACGGCATAAAGTTTGGCGACATGAACATATTTCATCGCATGGATCCTGTATCCAAAGCAAGTGAGTACAGCATCGCAAGCGTTACGGAACCAGGGTACTTTGATTTGGAGGCAATGCCGGAGCAAGAGTTTCGGGGGCTGTGTTTGTTTATGCAGTTGCCATGCCCAAGCCAGGCAACCAAAGTGTTCACCGACATGTACACAGTGGCCGACAAACTGGCGCGCCAGCTAGAGGGTGAGGTATGTGATGAACAGTTCAATCGGCTGACCCGGCAGAGCAGGGAGCATTATCGGCAGCGAGTGGCTGAATTCACCCGTCGCAATATGTCCCGACGCGCATGATTTAAATCTGCCGCGCTCTGGCCGATACTGGGCTCATGACAAAGGCTTCCGGGAACATCTCAGAACACGCAGCCGAGCTGCGGCGCGTGTTGCATCACCACCTGCATCAGTATCACGTACTGGATTCTCCAGAAATCAGCGATGTCGAATTCGACGCGCTGATGGATGAGCTGCAGGCGCTCGAAACCAGGTACCCAGAACTACAGGTAGTTGATTCGCCCACCCAGCGGGTTGGCGCGCCGCCGCTTGATCAGTTTGATTCGGTAACGCACCAGCTTCCAATGTTGTCGTTGAATAAGTGTGCAGCCATCGATGAGCTCGATGATTGGTTAAAACGAGTCGGTGACCGGCTCGGTGAGGCAGACTTCAAAGATCTTGAATTTACCTGCGAACCCAAGATCGATGGTGTTGCGGTTAGTTTGCTGTATGACAACGGGGTGCTCACCACAGGTGCTACTCGCGGTGATGGTGAAACCGGAGAAGATATTACGGCAAACGTGCGAACCATTGGTGCCATTCCTTTGCGGCTAACGGGTAAAGGCCTTCCGCCGAAGGTAGAGGTGCGCGGGGAAATTTACATGCCTGCAGCCGATTTTGCTGCTTTTAATGATGCCGCGCGCGAAAAAGGTGAAAAAACACTGGTAAATCCGCGCAATGGAGCAGCGGGGAGTTTGCGTCAGCTTGATTCTCGGCTCACCGCTGCACGACCATTGTCTATGTTCTGTTATAGCGCCGGTGTTACTGGTGACTGGCAACCAGGCAGTCAGTGGGAGGTGTTGCAAACTTTTGCAGGCTGGGGTTTACGTACCAATCCAGCCACCCTCTGCGTGGCAGGCAGAGAGGGTTGTGCACGCTATATTGATAATCTGCTAGAGCGCCGAGCGAACCTCGGCTATGAGATCGATGGCGCAGTGATCAAGGTGAATCGTTTAGACTTGCAAGCGCGGCTGGGTAACCTAACAAGGCGCCCCCGTTGGGCTGTGGCGTTTAAGTATCCTGCCGAAGAGGCGACCACAGAGCTGCTAGATGTTGAATACCAGGTCGGCAGAACCGGCGCAGTGACGCCTGTGGCACGGCTCGAGCCAGTGTTTGTTGGAGGCGTTACAGTCAGCAACGCCACCCTGCACAATATGGACGAGGTGCAACGACTGGATTTGCGGCGTGCTGATACAGTTGTTGTGCGGAGAGCGGGAGATGTCATTCCTCAGGTGGCTCAGGTAGTGCTTGCCAAACGCAAGAAGGGCGCGCGGCGCATAAAAGCCCCTGAGAACTGTCCCAGTTGCGATACAGACCTCGTTCACGACGAGATCGAAGTGGTTGTTCGATGCCCGAATGTCGATTGTCCTGCTCAACAGAAGGAACGCATCCGGCACTTTGCCTCGCGCCTTGCGTTGGATATCGAAGGGCTCGGTGACAAACTGATCGAATTATTGCTATCCGAAGGTTTGATCAGCAATCCAGCTGACTTGTTTGGTCTTACAGTTGACGAGCTTTCCGGGCTTCCACGAATGGGCGAAAAGTCAGCAACAAATGTGCTGGCTGCGCTCGAGAAGAGCAAGGCGACAACCTTGCCGCGCTTTTTGTACTCGCTGGGTATTCGAGAAGTTGGCGAGGCGACGTCGCAGGCTTTGGCGCAGCATTTTGGGACGTTGCCCGAAGTACGAACGGCGACTGTTGAGCAGCTTGAGGAAGTTGATGACGTGGGACCAATAGTTGCTCAGCGCATTGTGGAATTTTTCTCGGACCCACGCAGTGCCCAACTGGTGGATGACTTGATCCAGCGCGAAGTTCACTGGTTCGACGTATCCGACGCGGGCGGTGCAAGTGCTACTTTGCCGTTAACAGGTCAGACCTGGGTGCTCACGGGTACGCTGGAAGCAATGAAACGCAATGAAGCCAAGGCTCGTCTGCAGGCCCTGGGTGCCAAGGTTGCGGGGTCGGTCTCCAAGAAGACCACCCAGGTTGTTGCTGGACCCGGAGCAGGGAGCAAACTCAAGAAGGCGCAGGAGTTGGAAATTCCTGTGATGGATGAAGAGACGATGTTGGCCTTCTTTCGCGAGCATGATTTCGAACAAGAAGGGAATTCCTAGGGTCATGAGATGGCGTTTAGCATTACTATTCATTGGTCTGTTTGCGGTATTCACCATTAAGGGCTGTGCAAGCCAACCGCCTTCGAGACAGGATAATCTCTGTGCAATTTTTGCCGAGCACCCGAAATGGTTTAAGGCGGCGGCAAAAAGCGAACGTCGCTGGGGTGTGCCGGTCGCCGTGCAGATGGCCTTTGTCCAGCGTGAATCCAGTTTTTCAGCCCGTGCCCGTCCTCCGCGGAAGAAGCTATTGGGAGTTGTGCCCTGGAAGCGTCCTTCAAGTGCGTATGGCTACGCTCAGGCCACCAACGGCACCTGGGATGCCTACCAGAAAGCAACCCGAAGCCCGTTTGCAGACCGCAACAAATTTGCTGACGCAGTTGATTTTATCGGCTGGTACAACACCGTATCCCACACCAAGCTGGGCATAGCGAAGTCGAACGCTGAGCAGTTGTATCTTGCGTATCATGAGGGCCAGGGTGGGTATGCAAGGGGCAGTTATCGACGCAAACCCGAGGTGCAACGCTACGCTAATTCTGTTGCGCAGCGTGCAAGTCACTATCAAACGCAACTCAACGGTTGCCGCAAGAAGCTCGAACGCAAACGGCGGTTTCTGTTTTTTTAGAGTTCTTCCAGAGATTGGTAGCTTACCCGGTAGATGCTGCCCGTCTGATCGTCAGAGATTAACAATGCGCCTTTTGGGGTGATCAGCACGTCGTTTGGCCTGCCCCAGTTCGCCTGGTCTTCTAGCCAGCCGGTTATAAAGGGCGCGTACTGGGGGCCGCTGGGTGTTTCAAACATAACGCTTACCCGGTAACCGACTTTCTCTTTTCTGTTCCACGAGCCGTGTTCCGCTATAAACAGCGCATTCTTGTAGTTCTTCGGAAAGGCCGTGCTGGGTTGCGAGCCTGTGTAGTTTTCGCTGCCATAAAACGCAATACCCAGTGCTGCCGAGTGGGCCTGAATCTTCAGCAGAGGTGGCTCGAAATCCTCACTATTCTGCCCCTTACCAAATCTTGGATCTGAAATGTCGCCGGCGTGGATGTAGGGGTAGCCAAAGTGGCTGCCCGGTTCGGTTACCCGGTTGATCTCTTCTGCGGGTACGTCCTCGCCCAGCATGTCGCGGCCGTTGTCGGTGAAATACAACGCCTTGCTGTCTGGGTGCCATGCCAGTCCGACAGTATTGCGCACGCCCTCAGCGTAGAGGGTAGTTGCTCCTGTCTCAGGATTCATACGAAGAATAGACGCAAATCGTGCGTCCTTTGATTTGCAGATGTTGCAGGGTGCGCCCACCGGCACATAGAGCGCGTTGTCTGGGCCAAAACCCAGGTATTTCCAGCCGTGGTGCTTTTCATCCGGGAGTGCGTCTGTTACTAGAACGGGTTCACCTGGTATATCGAGTCGATCGTCGATGTTGTCGTAACGCAGTATTTTGTTGAGCGCGCCCACGTACAGGCTGCCATTTTGATAAGCCAGACCGCTTGGCATGGTGAGGCCGCTTGCGATGACACGCACGTTGATCTGAGCCTGACCGCTTGCCTCGGCTTCCCAGCCGGTTATTGCGTATACGTTGCCGGCCCGGCGGCTACCCACGTACAACACCCCGCGCTCGGATAGCGCCATCTGCCTGGCGTTTGGTACGGCGGAGGTTATGACCTCGATATTGAAGCCTGGCGGCAGAGCGAGTTTGCTGATGTCGGGAGCGGCCGCCGCTGCCGTATTGGTTACTGCCAGTAGACCAATGGACACGCCTATGGCGTAAGTCGCTGACCTTGAGATTTGCCGGAACATTGTCTTCCTCTACTGCCGAAATGGCGGATCGTCTAAACTGGGGATTCTAGCCCCGCTGGGCCCTTCGCACCTTTACCTTCGTCAGGATGCCATGTCAGACAGTACGCTCAGCGCTGAGGTAAAAACGGAGATTCAGGAAGGGTACCGCAACTGGCTCGGTGCGCGCGACTTCAAGGGCCGCCGGGGACAGCGAGAAATGATCGCCACAGTGGCCCGGACGCTGTCTGGTGAAAAGCCGCGAGTTGCGGCTATTGAGGCAGGTACAGGGACCGGCAAAACCGCCGCCTATGCGCTTGCGGCCATTCCCATTGGCAAGTCGACAGGTAAGAGCGTAGTGATATCGACGGCCACCGTTGCGCTTCAAGAACAAGTCGTATTGCGTGATCTGCCCGATCTCCAAACCAACGCAGGTATTCGATTTACGTTTGCCCTCGCCAAAGGTCGGCAGCGCTACGTCTGTCTTAAGCGTCTTGACGATAATTTGCAGGGAGACGCCCAGCAGCAGCTAATTCCTACCTTCGAATCTGTAGATGCCCAGGGTCGGGCGCTGTACGAACAGATGCTGAGCGAATTTGGGGCCGGTCACTGGGACGGTGAAATTGATACCTGGGAAGATGGCGTAGAGCAAGAACTGTGGCGTCCGGTGACCACTGATCATCGGGGGTGCAGCAACAATCGGTGCAGCTACTTCAAACAGTGTCCTTTCTTCAAAGCTCGCGGGGCGCTAGAAGGAGCTGACGTTATTGTGGTTAATCACGACCTGCTGCTGGCAGATTTGAGTCTGGGGGGTGGGGCGGTTTTGCCTGAACCCGAAGAGTGCATTTACATAATCGACGAGGCGCATCATCTACCGGCCAAAACCCAACAGCATTTTACTCACCGCGCCCGATTGCGCAGTGCGCTGCAATGGCTCGACAGTGTGGCTTCCTCTGTAGCTACGCTTACTCAGCGTTTTGGTCGACCGAAGGAGCTGGAGAGCATCGCCCAGAATCTAGCTGCTGACTGCACGACCTTCTCGGAGGTGGTGCACAGACTGTCAGATCTAATTGCTGAACTGCCATTTGATGCGCGCGACGATGAGTTGCTCACCTACAGATTTGTCTATGGCGAGGTGCCCGCCGACATTGTGGCGGTCGCAATGGACGCTATCCCGGGTGCAGAGGCTATTGAGTCTGCTCTCGAAAAAGTACGCGATATGTTGCAGGAAGTACTCGATGGCGATCGTCAGTGGACCAATGCATTTGAGGCCGAAGACTGGCTGGGCGCGGTAGGTCAATTTCAGGCGCGCGCAGAATCTATTGTGGGGCTGATGCAAGACTATTCGAAGCCTTTAGCTAGTAAAGAGCCTTTAGCTAGTAAAGAGCCTTTAGCTAGTAAAGAGCCTTTAGGGGCTCTAGAAGATAAGGACCGTGCACCAGAGCGTGCACGGTGGGTTAACCAGCAGTATGAAGACTATGAGTTAATCAGCGCCCCACTGTTGCCGGGTGAGCTCCTGATGAATGCACTGTGGAACGTTGCAGAGGCGGCTATTTGCACCTCTGCAACCCTCACGGCCGCCGGTGACTTCACGAGCTTTCTGGAACGCGCTGGTTTACCAGATGACTGCGTTGCCCAGCGTATTCCGAGCCCGTTTGATTACGCGCGTATTGCGTCGTTCCGCGTCCCCGATATGCAAACCGAACCGCGCGACTTCGCGGGTCATTCGGAAGAGGTTGCAACCCTGTTGCCAGGATTGCTCAATGAACGCAGCAGTGCACTTGTGCTATTTACATCATGGCGCCAGCTGAAGGAGGTGCGGGCGCTATTACCCATAGATTTGTCTGATTCGATTCGCTGGCAGGGTTCAGGCAGCAAACAGAAACTGATGAACGAGCATCGAGCGAGCGTAGAGGCGGGTGAGTCTGCTTATCTTGCAGGCGTTGCAAGCTTTGCCGAAGGCGTTGATCTACCAGATGACTACTGCCGTCATGTCATTCTTGTGAAACTACCTTTTTCTGTGCCGGATGATCCGCTAGATCAAGCCCTCGCGGAGTGGGTGGAGTCCCAGGGGCGCAATGCGTTCATGGACATCTCGGTGCCTGAGGCAATTATTCGGCTAGTTCAAGCGTGTGGTCGTCTCATTCGACACGAGGATGATCATGGTCTGATCACGTGCCTGGATAAGCGCCTGGTAACCAAGCGCTATGGCCAGACGTTGCTGGATTCGTTGCCGCCCTACGCGCAAGAGCTGCGCTACCGAGTGCCTGTCGCTTGATGCCACGCTTTGAGTAAAGAACCCAAGAGTAGTCAGCAATGTCGGGCTCCAAGAAGTCCCATGGTGTTTGTGTGGCCGTTGCTTGCTCTCTGGAGTTTCGCCGTTGCGCAGCCCCTGTACGATTTGTTGCAACAAAACCCCACCTACCTGATCACTCACGAGTTGGCAGGCTGGCGGCTGATGCTGTTTTTGCTGGTGGTGAGCTTTTTGTTTCCGCTGGGGCTTATGGCCGCCTTTTTTGTTCCCGCGTACTTGATTCGATCTCTTCGAAAGAGAATACCGTGGCTTTTTGCGCTCGCAGCCTTTGGTTTGTTGATGGCACTTTTTAATGGATTGTTGCGCAATACGTTTCCAGAAATGGGCTTCGCTACGGAGTTTGTTATCTCGGCGTTGACGAGCCTGATGGTCGTTTGGGGCATTCAGCGTAGCGCCTCGGCGTTTGAGTTTCTGCAACTGGCAGCCTTTGCAGCGCTGGTTTTCCCGGCGATCTTTTTGTGGCAGCTACCGGCATCTTTTTTAGAAAGCGAACTGGAAACTTCGGAATACGAAATGGCTCTAACCGGCGCCATTCCGGACATTGTGCTGGTGGTTTTTGATGAGCTCGCGTTGACTACCATGCTTGATGATGCGCAACAGATTGACGAGCAGCGGCTGCCAAATTTTGCCGCTTTCGCAGCCGATGCGTCCTGGTATGCGCAGGCGTCAGCGGTGGCGGCAAGCACGCGGCTTGCGATACCAGCAATTTTTACTGGTGAGCCTCCAGAGTTAAACAAACCGTCTGATGTGGTTTCGCATCCGCGTAACATTTT
The DNA here is from genome assembly GCA_964519335.1 of uncultured Pseudomonadales bacterium. GTDB lineage: Bacteria > Pseudomonadota > Gammaproteobacteria > Pseudomonadales > Azotimanducaceae > JALZVT01. Next base: position 9,136 of record CAZFIA010000072.1, on the reverse strand, counting down.
TTCGATGCTAAATGGGGCGTACTCTTTCAATGTCGAGGAGCCAATTACTAGGTTGTGCCTGTTTTCCCAGTGTCAGCGGTCAGGCGTATTGCGGCTTGTCATCTTGGATACCCTGATAGTGATAGGCCACCTTACGGCACCCAAGTGGCTGGTTAACCGGCTGCCGCCTATCGGTGGCCATTGGGTTGGGTTTTGGTCACCCAACTTCAATCCTACGGCAGGACCGATCGACGAGCGGATAGCGAGTATAGGACGCTTTGTGGATGGACTTGCAAAAACAGCCTCGCCAGGACTTCACGTTTTGCATTCGGTTCTGCCGCATGTGCCTTACACGCTGCTGCCAACTGGGGCACGGCTGTTTCGCCACGGCGAAACACCTGGACACGTTATCGACTCGCAGGGCGATCGGTTTATAGATAAACCCTGGGCGGTGACCGAGTCGCGCTACCAATACGAATGGCAGCTTAGGTACGTGGATTTGGCACTGGGGCGGATTCTGCAGCGGCTGAAAGCACTGGACAAATACGACAACGCGTTAATTATAGTTACCGCTGATCACGGGTTCCGCCTTGTGTCAGGCAAGAACCGGCGTGAACCTGATGTCGATTCGTTTATCGACATTGCGGCGATTCCCATGCTGATAAAGCTGCCCGGACAGACTAAAGGGAGAAAGGACGACCGCGTCTTTCAGTCCACAGACATTTTGGGCGTTATTGAAAAGGTGCTGACCTCAGAGGAAAGCGGCGCCGTGGCTGAAAAAGGCGCTGCGGAGAAAAAGGGCAGCGCGGCTAAAAAGAGAGCCACGACCCAGCACGAACATGCATCCAGTTCTGTCGCTGAGTCAACCCAAAGAGCAATTCTCTCCTCTACCCAGCGGATTGTGCTGCCCCAGCGTTTTGACTTTGCCACACAGCAGAATTTGCCAGCGGCGGTGGTAGCCAAAAACAATCACCCTGGCTTCGAAGTGCCCTCCTCACCACGTCCCGACTGTTCGGGGGCACCCTCTGTGACGCTCGCTGAAGAACAGATCTATCAAAACACCCACCCAGACCACTTCCTGGCGGCTCACTTGCTGTTTCAGAGCTCGCAGCCTATTGATGCAGCTAGCCTCGTCGTTCGCGTTAACAACCGCGCCTCGGGCGTGCACCAGACCGACGAGGAACAATACTCGGCGTTTGTTGACCCTGAATGGCTTCAGGCCGGTTACAATTCGGTGCAGTTACTGCAAAAGCGCGGCGGCAGTGTGTGTGCGCTATATAGCCTGCCCTAGCGCCGCGGCCTTTGTTGCAACTTTAATCCGGAGGAGCTGATTAGCTCACAAGCTGTGGACCAACTAGAACCCTGATGCAGAAATTACATCGCCCAATTCTTACCTTGCACCCCGAGCGCGTCGACATATCGAGCGCTTGGATAGGCCATTTGCCATTCGCATTTTGGATAATAGATGCGGTAAAGCCGAGTAGTTTGGTTGAACTGGGCACCCACGGCGGAGTGTCGTACTGCGCGTTCTGTCAGGCGATAAGGCACCTAGAGCTCGATACCAAAGCACATGCAATAGACACCTGGGAAGGTGACTCTCACACTGACGCTTATTCCAGCGAGATCTATGATGAACTTAAGGAATACCATGATCAGCGCTACTCTGCCTTCTCTGATCTTGTGCGCACAACTTTTGACGATGCCGTAAACAAATTTGCCGATGGCAGCATCGACCTGCTGCACATCGATGGTCTACATACGCTTGATGCCGTTCGACATGACTTTGAAACCTGGTTGCCAAAAGTCAGTAAGCAAGGTGTTGTGTTGTTCCATGATATTAATGTCTACGAACGTGACTTTGGGGTACAGGAGCTTTGGCGGGAAGTTTCAGAGCGCTATCCGTCCTTCGCGTTCGAACATAGCCACGGCCTGGGCGTTCTTGCCGTTGGTAAAGAGCAGAGTAAGGCGCTGCAGTGGCTTACCGGGCTTTCATCTGCGCAAAGTCGCGTTGTGCGAGAGAAATTCAGTACGATGGCGTTGCCGTTGCATAATCAGGCCAAGCTGGCTGCTGACGTTCAAGGGCTGCGTGAAGAGCTGCAGCGCGTCGATGCGTTGCGCCATGAGACGTTCGAACAGAATCAAGAGTTGCAACGAGAGCGCGTCGAACTTGAACGCGATGTGCTCTCGCTGGGTGAAACGAGTGCGCGGCTTGAAGATAAACTTGCGGCGCAAAGAGAACAATCGGCGCTATTAGAAGAGGCGTTGCAAACCGCTAAAACTCAATTTAGTGACGCACGAGAACATCTCGATCAGAAGCTCGCCGACCTGCAGCAGAGGCTGGTTCATACAGAAAAGTATGCCGGGGATAGCGAGCAACTCGCCCTGCAACTCACCGCCGACATCAACCAGATGAAAACCAGCTCATCCTGGCGTTTATCGGCGCCGATCCGGCTGCTTGGGGGCGCTTTGGTCGGTAGCCGCGGGGCGATTCACAATCGCTTATCCGGCCCGTCGACTGCGGGTTCCATCCTTCGAAGGCTGGGTTCTCCTGGCGGCGTGCGACGGGGGGTTGCCGGGCTCCGCCAGCGTGGCCTTGGCGGTAGTCTGAGACGTATAAGGAATCAAGTGGCAAACGCCAGGTCGCTTGAACAAAAGCTGGCGCTGGGCGAAACCTATCAAGACTGGATAGCCCGCTACGATACCCTGTCTGAGTCTGACCTGGACGCAATGCGTATGCATTGCGACACCTTTGAATTTCAGCCTCTGCTATCTGTGGTGTTGCCTGTCTACAACACCACTCCGGAGTTTCTGCGCGCTTGCCTCGACTCTGTGTTGGCGCAAACCTATGAACATTGGGAGCTTTGCATAGCTGATGATTTTTCGTCTGAGCCTGGTTCTCGCCAAATTGTCGAAGAGTACGCGCGGAAAGACGCCCGTGTGCGGTTTGTCTTTCGCGCCGAGCAGGGTGGGATTGCCAACTGCACTAACAGCGCTCTAGCACTCGCTGAAGGCGAATTTGTCGTGCTCTTAGATCACGATGACCTGCTTACTCCGCACGCGCTCTACATGGTGGTTAACGAGCTGAATCAAAACGCAGAGCTTGATTTGATTTTTAGTGACGAGGATAAAGTAGATGAGCATGGCGCTCGATTTGATCCTCACTTTAAGTCTGATTTCAACTACGAGCTGCTGCTTGGCCAAAACTGCATCAGCCATCTGGGCGTGTATCGCAAGAGTTTGGTAGACAAGCTTGGCGGGATTCGCGAAGGCTTCGATGGCAGTCAGGATCACGATCTGGCTTTGCGCGTGGTGGAGCGCAGTAGTCCGAAGCGGATAGCTCATATCCCGCATGTACTTTATCACTGGCGAGTTTTCGGCGAGTCGGGATCGTTTTCGGCGGATAACCTCGATCGTGCGGTGGCAGCAGGCGTTTGTGCCGTGCAAGATCATCTTGGCGAAGCGTCTGGCGCTCATGTCGAACCCGCTGGAGTTGGCGGCTACCTGCGTGTGCGTTGGCCGTTGCCCAAGACCGTTCCGGAAGTTACCGTAATTGTGCCGACTCGCGACAACGCAGAGTTGTTGAGTAATTGCATGGATGGTTTGCTCAACAACACAAGCTATCCCAACATGAAGATTCTGGTGGTCGACAACGGCAGTCGTGATGAGGCCAGTCTCAAGTTGCTCGAAGAGATTAGCTCTGAAAACAAAGTTCGAGTGTTGCGATACGACGAGCCGTTTAACTACTCTGCCATTAACAACTACGCCGTCGAGCACGCAGGTTCCGAGTATCTGTGTTTGTTAAACGATGATATTCAAATGATCGAGCCCGATTGGCTTGATGAAATGATGTCGCTTGCTGTGCGTCCGCAAATTGGCACCGTAGGTGCCCGACTGCTCTATGCCGATAATACCGTTCAACACGGGGGTGTTGTGTTGGGAGTTTTGGGTGTAGCTAACCATTTACACAAACATCTCGATGTCACCAATCCCGGTAACTTTGGTCGATTGCAGTTGTGTCAGGAACTATCTGCGTCAACAGCGGCTTGTTTGGTGGTCAAGCGAACTCTATACCAGCAAATGGGGGGGCTCGATGAGAAGAACTTAACCGTTGCCTTCAACGACATCGATTTTTGTTTGCGCCTGCGCGAAGCCGGTTATCGGAACCTCTGGACACCGCACGCCACGCTGTTTCACATGGAATCGGCCAGTCGTGGTTCCGACATGGACGCAGACAAATTTGAGCGGTTCGAGAAAGAAGTAAACTACATGCAAGAACGCTGGGGTGCGCTCCTGCAGGCTGATCCGTTCTACAACCCAAACCTAAGTCTCGATGACGAGCAAATGTCCCTGGCAGAGCCTCCAAGGTCAGTTAAGCCCTGGTTGCCTGCGTGACAGGATTCAGCGGTTAGCTACTTGAACTTGCCGGGGCTTGAAACCTGAAAGTAAGCGTTTTCCAGCTTGTCGCTTAGTTCAGCAACCGCATCAGTCATGTTGGCTTGCGTTAACTGCTCGACTTCAGCGGCGATCTGTTCACGCCGATCAAAGGTGACAACGTCGAGCAATAGATCACCCCAATAGCGGCCGGCACGACCTTGCTGGTTTTTGTCTTTTTCGCGAAGCCGGTTCAGGTAGCCTCCTTTGGCCGCCGCAAACTCGGCCTCTGGCATAGCTTCCAGTACCGTTTTGTATTTGGCCATAAAATCGATGGTGGACGCCCTTACTTGAGCATTCGAAGCTACTGGAGATTGGACGATGAACGCCAGTCCCGGTGTTTTGTGCATCTGTCCATTGGACGCGGCCACTACATAACCGAGCTGCTGCTCGGTACGAAGAGAGGTGAAGAATGGGGAGCGCAGCAACTGACTTAATAACCCAAAGCGTGCCTGTTCGGAGAGGTTCTCATCGTTGCCCTGTACGTAAAGCACTGTTGCAGAATCGTCATGATCTACCTCAATCACCTCATCGCGTTTGCTTTGCACACGTTGGATTACAGGTTGTGTTGCTGAAACCGCCGCTATGTTTAGGTTGTCTTTGAGGCTGCTTCTAAGCTGGCTCGAGCGTTTTGAGCTGAGGTTGCCGTGCAGCAGTGCCTTTACGCCAACTTCTTTGAGTGCAGCATTGCGCCAGCCGGCGAGGCTCGCTGGGGTTACTGCTTCCAGCGCATCTGCGAGCTCCTCTGGGGCGAACTGCTGGTTATTTAGGGCAACCCTTAAAGCACTAAATGCCTGGGTGTAGGGTCGCTCAGACGCAAAGTTGCGCCAATTGGTAAGCATCTCCTGTTTGAGCAAGTTAAAACGCTCGGAGTTGATGTCCAGCGAGGTAAAGGTCTCAAGCACTTCTGTCAGCAATAACTGCTGTTTGTCGCTATAGCCCGCGACATTCAGGTTGAACCCGCTGCCCGAACTGCTGATGCCATAGCCGAGGCCAGCGAGCGCTGCGGAGTATATTCCGGCATTGAGTTCGTCTTGCACAAGTCGGGCATAAAGACGCGCGTTGGCTGCGTCTGCTGCAGTGCTGATGCCGCCAGGCTTCGAAATTTGCAAGAACATGCTTGAGCGTGGTGTTCCGAACTCGATATCGGGGGCAAGCCACACTTCGAGCCCTGGTTCGGCAATGGCCTGAATTGGCTTTTCGCCTGCGCTTTCGATCAGTCCTAAGCGGGTTGGGACATAGGGATTCGCTGCGGGCAACTTGAGGTCTGGGTTGGGCGCTTCGTGAAACTTAACGACCGTAGTTTCTAGTGCGTAGGGCACTTCGAACCACTCCTCGATTCTATCGGTCTCTTGATCGTTAGAAGCTCGGGTAATTGCTACGTTGTCTGGATTGAGTTCGTTAAGGTAACTCTTGATGAGTGCCGCGTCATAATTGTTCATGAGTTGAGGACCAGTGAGCAACTCATTAGGCTGATAGCGAGCCAGTAGTGGCGCGAGGGAATAGACCAGGCCCGTCGCCGAGCCTTTTTCGCGGAAGCGAAACGCGAGCGCAGCGAGCGCTGCTTGCTCGTCGTAACGCCACTGATTAACGCCTTCTGCTTTGATCAACTCAATGTAGTCAAACAGTGCTTCGGTGATTAGTGGTATCTGCGTGACCCCTGCATCGGTCAGTTGGATATCCACACTAATGAAAGAGTTGTCATCGTCGAAGCGTTGGCCTGATGCTCCCAGCGATTCTACCAATCCTAGTTCGCGCAAGTGGTTGTATAGGCTGCCTGCACCCTCGTGACCCAAAAGGTTTGCGATATATACGGCTGGCTTGGTTTGAGAGTGAGGTTCGAGACTAGGTACAGGAAAGTTAAAACTCAGCGACTGTATGTCTTTTAGCGTCTTGTGGCGAACATAGATGGGTAGGAGTTCGCGTTTGATTACGGGGGGTAGCGTATCGCGCGCACCTATCTCGTGGTTCTTGATCGCCTCAAATTTTGTGCGCACCATTGCTTCCAGTGCGTCTAGTGTTGAGGAATCCAGTACAACCAGCGTCATCTGATCTGCTGAGTAGTTTTCATTGAAAAACTTGATCAGATCGCTTTGGACGTCGCCATCAAGGGTTTCGAGGCTGCCAATGTTGAAGCGCGTTCCCGGGTGATCGGGGTTCATGCTCTTTTTTTGCACGGCAAAACCGCGCCAGCCGTCGTCTTTCAGTTGCAGCTGATATTCGCTGTGCACCGCCTTCTTTTCGCGATCAACGTAGTTGGGGTCGAGCAAGGGCGCAATGAAAAATTGCGCAAACCGATCGAGCGCTTCATCGAACGCACTCGGTTGGACGTCAAAGAAGTAGTTGGTGTGATCGCCGGCGGTGTAGGCATTGCTGCTGCCACCGTGACGCGCTAGAAAACTCTGGTAGCCGTCGAGCTCAGGGTACTTCTCGGTGCCAATGAACAGCATATGTTCCAGAAAGTGAGCAAGCCCAGGTCGTTCGGATGGCTCGTCGTAGCTGCCGCGCAAGGCTGCCAAGGCCGCTGCCGATTTGTCTGTTGTGCTATCCGAAACCAGTAGTACGCGCAGAGCGTTGTCGAGCGTTATGTATCGATAATCGCGGTCGTCGTTAGGGCTTTTGACAACGGTATCTGTGGCTAGATCGGAACTCAAAATACCCAGGCCTGAGTTAGTGGTATCCGGGCCCAGACCGTCGCTTGTACAGGCGTTGAGCAACACGCCTATCAACAGGCCACAAAGAGCCATAAAGCAGGTCTTGTGGTGGCTCGTACGACGAACCCGGGGGCGGTGTAGATTCACGGATCGCACAGTTAAGCGCATAGCTATCAGGCCTCAGAACATTAGGACAATTTAACCGATGGCGCAGTCTATCGGTCTCGGGTGTTGGGCAAAAGCACCAAGGCGTCTGCGTACCCCTTAAAACCGGTGCTCTCTGGATTTAGACCCCAGTGTCAGGCTGGGTTCCACCTATTCATATCTGGTTCAGTCGGTTGTGCCTACGCTTCGATGCTAAAGCTCATACGAGAGGTTGCAGTTATGACCCGATCCAAACATTCAAGTAGGCAATTTCGACCATCGAGCAAAAACTCGGCGTCTGCACTGTCTGCTACGTTGGCACTCGCTGGGGCGGTGCTCGCGACTACTCTGGCACTGCCATCCAGTGCGAATTACCGCGATCAAGAGATCTATCGCGCCGAAGTGTTGGCCGTTGATCCTGTGTTCGAGACCGTTGAAGTCAGCGAGCCACGTGAACTGTGCCGCGAAGAGCGCGTCCAGGTGAGATCCGAGCCGAGGTATGACGATCGCGACACCCGACGCCAGTCCAACGCCTATAGATCCCGTACGCCAGGTGTGGTGGGTGCCATTCTTGGGGGTGCGGTCGGACATTCTGTAGGCAACGGCAAGACGAATAAGCGCATTGGTACCGCCGTAGGCGCTATTCTGGGAGGCAGCATCGGTGCCGATATCTCGCGGCGAAATCAGCGCCGGAACGCCGAGGCCCGGCACTGGGAGAGCCGTCAGGGTTACGGGGGAGTGAGTTACCGCACAGAACGCGTGTGCACGGTAGTCGCCGATACCCGGATTGAGGAGCGTGTTAGTGGCTACGACGTCGCCTACGCCTATGGTGGTGAAACTTATACCACCGTGCTCGATTATGACCCGGGACGCTATCTGGATGTCAGGGTGCGGGTCACCCCCGTTGATTGGTGAATGGGTTACAATCGGCGTGTTTCGCCTGATGGGCGTTCGGCAGTTTTATGGCCAGTATGTATTCCCCAAAGCCCCGCTGCGTTCACGCCCGACCTCGGTCTCTTAGACTTCGGAGACCCGAGAGGCCGGTTGTGTCTCTCCCTGCGCGCTGCTCGGTGGCGGCTTTGTTGATGGCGCTCCTTTCGCTTTTCACTCCAAATCTCAGCGCTGCTGAAGACCGGACCGACTCGTCTGCGGCGCAGGATGCTGACCCGGTGGTTGGCAAGTCGGCGGATGCCGGGCTCACTCCTTTAAGCGCCGCTCCAGACCTCGCAACAGATCTGGCAGCACCCGATAGCAGCAATAGTGCTAAGAGCAGAAGAAGTTCGTTTGTTGGGCAGCCAGAGCGCCCGCAACGCGCAGCCGTTACCCGGCCAACGGTGAGTGCCGCCCAGGCCGCTGCCCGGGTGCGTCAGTTGCACGGTGGCCGCGTCCTGTCGGTGAATGCGGCTAGACACGGCGACACCGTGGGTTACAAGGTTCGAGTGTTGGTTGACGGTGGGCGCGTCAAAACAGTGTATGTCAAGAGCGGTTCTGCGATTTCAGAAGACGCTGCCAAGTCACGTTCTTCTCAGCGAACTTCACCACGCTCTTCACAAAGATCTGGGCAAAGATCTGGTCAGCGGTCTGGATCACGGTCTGGGGTGCGCACGATTGGTGATGGCTAGCCTTCATTTGTGCCCTGTAACCTAACGTACGCTTTTCGAACAGGAGTCGAGTCATGCGAATTTTAGTTGTTGAAGATGAAGAGGCTCTGCGTAGCCAGCTAGTCGACTACCTTAAGGCTGAAGGCTACGTGACCGATGAGGCTTCCGACGGTGAAGAAGCCCTCTACTTCGGCCGCGAATACGAATATGACGCTGCCGTTGTCGACTTGGGACTACCTAAGGTTGATGGCGTTGAAGTTATAAAAACACTACGTGCCGAAGATCGATCCTTCCCGGTGCTCATCTTGACAGCACGCAGCCATTGGC
>CAZFIA010000071.1:16174-20580 GCA_964519335.1 uncultured Pseudomonadales bacterium | reverse complement strand
CTGCTTCAATGATACGCAATGACTCTGCGAGTGCCTCAGGCTCGACAAACCCGCCGCGGTGTAAGCCCACGTCGATTTCGAAATTGATTCCCAGGCTCACGCCCAGCTCGCGGGCTAACGCCTGGTACTGCAGCAATCGTTCTTCAGAATCGACTAGCCATTGAACCTGATTCGCTGTACTGAACTTCTTGTTGTTTTGCTTGCGGTAGAAGGTGCGAGCCGCCTGAATTGGCATGGGTTTTCCGATCAGCACATCTGCGTCCGAGAAATTGTCGGCGATCGCATTTAGGAAGGGCTGGTGGAAAACCATGAGCGCGTTTGTCTTTGCTCTTTCGGTGACGTGTTTTAACAAAGGTACGGATGGCAGAGATTTCACCACTGCCCGGTAGTGTTTGTTGGGCCCCACAGATCGGGTGATCTGGTCGAGATTGTGGTTCATACGTGCTGCATCCAGCAGCATTACCGGATGGCCAGGACCTTCCCGCTTGAGCAATCGGTTCAGCTGCGAGAAATAGGCATTGTGGCCAGCTAGCTGAGCGCGACCACTGGCGGCAGGCGCCCAGAGTAGGTTGCTGGACAGGGCACCAGCGACTAATCCTGTGCTCCCCGTTATGAGCCTTCTTCTACTTACCTTTTGTTCGCTTAGCATAGAGCCTCCCCAACAGTGCTATCAGTAACCTTAGCTGAGAAACAGTTTGCGTAGATGATCGTTCAGCATACGACCGGTAGGGTCCAGCTTCGCACGCAGCGCCTGGAAATCTTTGAATCGAGGATAGAGCCTGGTTAGTTCTTCGGCGCCCAACGAATGAACCTTCCCCCAGTGTGGGCGTCCGCCATACTTCCAGAATATGGGTTCTATCAGATCGAAATAGGGGCGGAAATCTTCTCCGGCAGTTCGGTGAATAGATATCGCAGCATGATCTTCGTCGCCGGAACTCATACTTAGCCAGGTGTCGTCTCGGCGGACGTAACGGTACTCAAGTGGAAACACCACATCTACTTCTTTATCGATGATGGTTTTCAGTATCTCGGTTAGGCAAGGTGCGCCATTGGCCAGTGGCACCGAGTACTCCATTTCATTGAATCGATCATTTCGTATATTGCTTAGTATGTTGTACGACTCGTCTACCGCTTCCGTTGGCTCAATCTGCGCAGCCAGTCCATCAACCAATGGTTTGCGGTCTTTTGGCGGGGTTGCAGACCACATCGCCATAGCCGCGCCCAGCGCAGCCGCATCTTCCGGTGAAGCGGGTGGGTTGTTTACGGGTTCCTCAGTTTCATCTATAGACAGCGTTAACGCGTAGTCTGAATGCGTGAGTGGGAACATCTCGAAATGACGGTGGTTGGCTGCCGAGGCATCAAAGTTGTCCAGCACTTCCTGTATGGGTTGCACCCAGTTCTTTGCCTTGAGTCGATAGGGTGTTCGATTTTGCAACGTCATAGATGTAACTACACCCAGTGCACCGAGGCTAACTCGTGCGGCGTTGAACAGATCGGGTTTGTTGTCTTCGCTTAGATCTAAAACATCACCTTCCGGTGTAACCAAACGCAAGGCCGTAACAAAGCCCGACAAACAGGTAAAGCCGATGCCGGTTCCGTGGGTTGCGGTTGCGGTTGCTCCCGCTAGTGTTTGCCTGTCAATGTCTGGCAGGTTCAACATGTGTTGGCCGATACCCGATAGTTGGTCGGCCACTGCGCTTAGGCGAGTGCCGGCGCCGAACGTTGCCTGCAATTTGCTTAAGTCGCTGTGCACTAATCCTGTTAGCTGATCCAGCACCAGCAAGTGACCCTCTGTAGGCACTAGTGGTGTAAACGAATGACCCGAACCTACCGGTCGGACCGCGCCGCTGGTGGACGCTAGAAATTCGCTAAGTTCGGCTTCTGACGCCGGTGAGATTCGGCCAGCCGGCTGACAAGTCAGACCTCCAGACCAGTTGCGCCACTCAGGCGTTCTAGCGCTTAGATTGGACGTTGTCTGGACCTGCGTTGCCTGGGCATGCGTTGTTGCACGGCTCGAACCGGCGAGCCCGGACAAAGCGGCCAGGGCGCCGCTTGCCAACAAATTTCTGCGTGTCCAGTGCCTACTCATTAGAAGAGGTACCGCCGCTCATGAACTCAATCATCGCCGTGAAGTGTTGGTTCTCGCAAGCCATGCAGTAGCCAAGCGGTGGCATGGAGTTAAGACCCTCAACCGTATGTTTCAATAGCACGGCGGCACCCTGTGCTATCCGTGGCTGCCATGCCTCCTGATCGCCCACGCGTGGAGCGCCTGCGTTACCGTCTATGTGGCATAGAGCGCAGCTGGTCGACCACATCTGCGTGGTTCGCTTGTCCATTGTTGGCGCAGAAGTTGTTTCAGAAGTTATTTCAGAAGTTGTTCTTGAGGTGATTGCAGAAGCGGGTGTCGCTGGTATCGCAACGCTCTCCCTATCTCTATCCGCGCCATCAGCGCCATCCGCACCATCCGCTCCATCCGCTCCATGGCAAGCGGCTATGCAGACGCACAACCACAAGCATAGGACGATTTTCGGTGCCTTTTTCTGCATCTTTCCGTTGCCGCAACTTTCAGCGGATCAATCCTGTTTTGCCTGGGTGCGAAGCAAAGAGGCTAACGCCGGGCCGAACGCCTCGGTAGTGAGAATTCCTGGCAACCGGCCTCAAACCAGCTCCAACGGGTCACGACCTCTTCTGACAGTTCGAACAAAATGGCGCATTGGGCGTCTGGCATAACAATTTCGCCGTCACCGAAGGTCATTTTTGTCGCCGCACCCTGTTCCAACGGCAGCTCACGGAAGACGTAAACCCGGTTGTTGCGTTCATTGATCAATACGGCTTCGGGGGCACCAAAGCCTTCTTCCAGCTCCGGAAAACTAGCCCCAATCCAATCTCCTGGGACCCCCTGAACTGTACAACCGCTAAAGCAGACAGACATACATAAAGAGGCAAAAATAAGCCAAACTTTATCGAAAATATTACACATGCCGGGCAACCGATACGCTAGATTGAGGCTGAGCGTACCAGTATTAGTTGGTGAATGTATTTAGTGACCGTTCACTGATATTGGTCTAATTTTGTACTTATTCAAATAGGCCGTATTGGCGGAATTCCCGGAACGAGGAATACGCTGAACAATCGATTGGGGGCAGGGTGAAAGCACTAGGCAAGAACGCTGATAGCCCTACTAGCAACGGTAGGGTTGATTGGTTTGCTTTTCTTTCTTCAATAAACGGGGGTTTACGAATAAACCCTGACCTGCCGTTAGGTATTGGCGCAGACTCGGAGCTGTGTTTTTCCTTCGAAGATGCCCAGCATTCGGTTACCTTTTCTCGTGAAGGTGCCAGATTGTTTGTCACGCCTGAAATTGGCGGGGTAACAATTGACGGTGAACAGATACTTGAGCGGGTGGCGGTGGAGCCTAACACCACCTTGTTGCTCGGGCAGACGCCCATGGTCCTCGCAACCTCACCCATTTTGGAAACAATGCCACCGATCCTGGTGACTGAGCGCTCGCGGCCCAGACAAGCCGAGAGCAGAAGAGACGATCAACTTGCGGGAAACGTTTTCCAGTTGCCGAGCAGGGGAAACGCTAACTCTGGGATAGGCAAAATTGTAGTGCCCGCCGGCATCCCCAAGTCACTGCAGCCCGATGTTCAGTCGACAGATTGGGCCGTAGCCACTAAAACCCCGCAGACCCTCAAGATTCGAATCTGGAGGTTCGCTTTGTTGGTGTGCTTGTCAGGCGCCGTACTTTTCCCCTGGTTGAAACAATACATACCCACACCCACATTTGAGACGGATAGGCACGAGTCTGCTGACCTGCCGCCTGCGCCAGTCGCTGCACAGCCGACGGCTGAAGCGCCTACCGAACCTCCGGTTATCCGCCCGAAAACGGAAACAGTTAAGAAAATAGATGCCCCTGCGAATGCCGGGAAGAATACCCTGCGGATTGTTGTGCCCGGGCAGTCCGAGCAAGTAAAAACTGCGTCAGCGCTCAAGGCCCCGCCTGCTCCCGTGAAACTGCCTGCTCCCGTGGAACTGCCTGCATCCGCAGCGCCGCCTGCACCGAAGACACCGCCCGCAAAAACTCCGGCGGTTGTCAGCTCTCGTCCAAAGGTTGAGAAACAAGATCCCGTGGCGCCGATTGCAGAGGAGTCTGTCGGCACACCACAAAAAACGGCTTATACGGCTATCGAACAGGTCGATACCGAGCATCTGCTAGTGGCTGCGCAGTGGGCGATGCGCAATGGCGACGGCCCCGGCGCGCTCATATTACTGGATACGATCATTGCGAAGGTGCCTGACCATGCTCAGGCTTTGGTGTTGCGAGATCAATTGCGCCGCATCATGACAGAAGTTGAACTAGAATAGATTGAAGTGAGAAATGCCATGCAAAGCAAAACACTAAG
>CAZFIA010000071.1:0-16074 GCA_964519335.1 uncultured Pseudomonadales bacterium | reverse complement strand
AAGCAAAACACTAAGTAAAAGTAGAAACCTATTTGTCCTGTCATTGGTTGCCAGCGGATTGGTCGTTGGCGGATGTGCCAACAACTCAGGAGGTGTGGAGAGCCAGCAATCGACTGCAGCGACGGGGGCCGCTGTTGGGGCCGCCGTTGGTGCTGCCGCGGGCGCGCTTAGTGGTGATGACTCAGAAGACAGAGGCACGCGAGCACTGATCGGCGCTGGCGTAGGAGCGTTAGCCGGTTTAGGTGTTGGTGCGTATATGGATCAACAAGAGGCGCGGTTACGCAACGACCTGGCCGGAACTGGGGTATCTGTGGAGCGTCGCGGTGGCGACCTGGTTCTAAACATGCCGGGAAGCATTACGTTCGATGTAGGTCGGGACGAAGTTCAACCTGGCTTTTTCCCGGTACTCGATACCGTATCAGCCATATTGAATGAGTATAACGAGACGACGGTTAACGTCACTGGCCATACTGACAATACCGGCAACGCAGCCTCCAATCAGGTTCTTTCTGAGCGCCGGGCTGAATCTGTTGGGGCTTACCTCCAGCAACAAAACGTAGAGTCGACGCGCATCTTAACCAATGGCGCTGGTTCGGATGTTCCGGTTGCGGACAACGCCACCGATGAAGGTCGGCAGGAAAACCGCCGGGTAGAGTTAGTGTTGACGCCGGTTGAAGAGCCGGTTAGCTAACGGGTTAGAAAATAGCGCTAGTCGAATCGCGATTTCGATTGAGATGCGGCAATAGCCGCATCGTCCCATTGCAAGGGTGCAGGCGCCGTTCTGGCGATTAAGTTAGCCGCGGTCACCGAAAACATCATCACGCCGACGATGGGCAGCAAGGTGCCATCGTTGAACAGGCTGCTGAGTGCTCCCAGCGCCGCTCCAAAAGAAAACGTAGCCATGCTCATCAGCGCTCCGGCACTGCCAGCCAGTTTCTTGAAGTTGGCCAGGTGCAGGCCACTGAGAGTTGAGTTGATCAGGCCGGTTGAGCCGATAACAAGCGCCAGGAGGGGCGTGAACACAAAAACGTTAGGTGTCGTGAAGAATACCGTTATGCCAAGGACAGTCACCGCACAGAGCTGCAGCAATAATCCTGTCCGGAACAATCGATATGGCGCTACTCGACGAACCAGACGGGCGGTGACGAGCGTAAAGATCATTACCATCAGCACGTTCGCTCCAAAGTAGATTGGAAAGTTGTTCACACCAACGCCAAAGTAGTCGAGATAGATAAAGGCCGCATTGGTTAGAAACACCATGAGCGCGGAACCGACAAATCCCTGAATGAGCACGTAGCGTAACGGCAACCGTACGCCGTCTACTCGGCGATCGAGCACTTCGTAATATTGCGGGATTAAATCGCCCAATCTCAACGTGCTGGTACGGTGTTGGTTTGTTTCGCGCGTACCTGACAACACCAGAAGAATAGCCACGCCGTAGATCGCGAGAAACCAGAAGATGCTCATCCAGCCAAACGGCAGCAGTAGAGTGCCGAGCACCGGTGCGATCAACGGTGCGGCAAGCATCACCAACATTACAAGCGGAAAGCGTTTTGCAGCCTCGGTTGGCGAGTAGCTGTCGCGCACCATGGCATAGCAAATAGAGGCAACGAGTCCACCCCCTATGGCTTGAACCGGGCGCAACCACTGAATTTGTTCTACGGAAGTTGCAAACGAGATCGCAATGGCGCCTGCGATGAACACTATAAGTCCAAGTAGTCCGATAGGCCGCCTTCCTAACTGATCGGATATAGGTCCGCCAAGCAGTTGGCCCAGTCCAAAACCGATGAGGTAAGTGCTGATGGTGTAGTTGAGTTGCACGATACTGCTGTCGAGTGCGATTGCCATCGCCGGGAGCGCGGGCAGGTAGGTGTCGATAGCGAAGGGTGCGATAGCCACCATGGCGGCAATAAATGGCAGAAACCATCGAGGGACGGTACTACTGGAAGTTTCTGGAACTGAAATGTTGGAAGGTCCTTTGCCCGGGCTGTGAAAGTGCTGCGTGGTTACTTCACTCGGTCTGCTCACAGGGTCGGCGGTGATTGGTTCTTTACGTCCAGTGTGGGTACGCGCCGATCGGATGGCAAGTTAGGAGTGTCGTTGTTAGGGTTGTTGATATTGGTCTTGTTATGGGCCTGCCTTATGTCCTTGTTCCTGTTGCTTATTCTTGTTTTGGTGGCAGTGACAGTGTTTCTAGCGTTGCTGCTTTTTTAAGCCATTAAAGGCTTGCTCTGCAGAGTTGGGGATTCAGGCGTAATATTGAGGGTGCTGTGAGAGAAAGCCAAAAAACTATCCGCGGAGGCAGAACAGTGAGCAGTGAACAAGCATCAGCCCCGTTTGTACCTTCCCTTGAGCGTACGGCGGGCCAGCCCCCACCCCATGCGGCGAATGGTGGGCTTTCTTATATGTCATTTGATGCCGATGGGGATGCAGGAACCGCGGCGGCAACCGCAGCTGCTCTCGCGCAAGTGCAATCCGGTGAAGGCCATGCCGTGACTAAAATGCTGGACAGTGCTGGACCAGGCCCAGTTCAGACAAAATGGGGCGTCGGCTTTCGCCGTTACAGCGAGTGTGTAGACCACATTCGCAACAACAACTTAACTGCACCTCCCGGCGGCATCGTGCTACCACTGCGCTACACCGTCCACGAGCAGCCATCCTATTCTATCGTTCCTTCCAATGCGCTCTGGCAAGATCCTGCCCGGGCAGATGAAGCGAACAAGTTGCGAGCCGAAGAGCGTGAAGAAACCTATCGCTGCTTGTACTACCCGCAGGTTTTGCGCGACGCGCGCAGGATAGAAGAGTATTACCCTGGGCTGGCTCCGGATTCACCCGAGTGTATGGATAAACTTGGTGTGTCTTTAGCTCAATGCGAGTCGGCATGCCAGAACTTTTATGATGCCGCCGAAGTGGAGCGGGTGTACTACCCGGAGATGGAGAAATTGTTGTTGGATTTCTTTCCAGGCGCTACTGATGCCCTGGTCTATAACCACGATGTTTTTGACAAGGATTACACGGGCGATCGAACCGAGGATCAAGACAACAAGAATCCAGGCGTTAACGCCAACTATGCCAACCTGGTTCACAACGACCTGAATGATAACAGTGGGCGAGTGCGTTGCCGCGAATTGTTGATTAGCAATTTGCGCAACTTTGGACGCGTGCAGAACTACACGGCTGCAGAGGCAGATGCAAAAATGAGTCGCCGCTTTATGTCGGTTAACCTCGCAAAGCCAATGGAAACCGTTCAGCAGAACCCTTTTGTTCTTTGCGCCTGGCCATCATTTGCAGATCAGCCCTATATCACCAACTATCGAGTGTATGACGACCGGGTAGGGGAGACGACGCGTTTCACGCACCGACCCGAACACGAGTGGTATTGGCTACCGCAGCAAAAGCCCAATGAGGTTTCGATGCTGAAGTGCTACGACTCGGTAACGGATGGTTCGGTATCACGCTGGTCATTTCACTCGGCGTGTGTCGACCCAAGGCTTCCGCGCGAGGCGCCTTGCCGCAAGAATGTGGTTGTTCGTTCTTTCATCTTCTTTTAGGCAAAAACACAACAAGGCCACCATTTCGCTCGATCAACCGAGAGAAGTGAGACCGTGGAGCGCCACGAGGTGAATCGTTCCTGATCTGTTGGGGTTTTTGTGCTCGAGCACTATTGTTCGATTTGCTTCTCCAGCACATCCGGGATCTGGCCAACCAAATCAAGGCTCTTGTCGTAGAGTGCGGCTGCGAGTTCTGCATCGTGCGCATTTGGGTTGGGTGATGTCATGGGCCACCCACCGGTTCGGTGCTCTTTTTTCGGGTACCAAATGCTATTTTGAGAATAGTAGGCACCGGAGTTTGCCGGTGCCCCGTCATCTAACAAACAGTGAAGTGTTGTCTGCGCGCCATCTTCTGGGCCCATCAATCCGATCAAACCACCAAATGGGCGCATGACAACGTTTTGAATCCAAACGGGCATCACGTGCTGGGCAAGATTAGATCTAACCCATCCCGGGTGAACAGAGAATGCGCTTACGCCGCTGCCTTCAAGGCGCCGCGCGAGTTCTGCCGCGTGAAGAACGTTAGCGAGCTTCGCCTGACTGTAGGCCTGTGTTTTGTCGTAGTAACGTGATTCGAAGTTGAGATCTTTGATATCTATGGTGCCGACCTGTTTCTTGTCTCCTACATGCAGAACACTGGAAACACAAACGATACGAGCGGGTGCGCTTGATTTAAGTCTTTCTAACAACAGCTCGGTTAGTAAGAAGTGGCCGAGATGATTAACGCCCATTTGGGTTTCAAACCCGTCCTCGGTCTTTCCTTCCCCGCAGTGCATAACCCCTGCGTTGTTAACAAGACCGTGAACCGGTTTGTCTGTGGCCAAGAAACCCGCGGAGAACTTACGCACGCTAGTAAGTCGACCAAGATCCAGTTCCGCGATTTCGATAGATCCTTGAAGGTCACGGAGTGCGTCCTCAGCAGCCGTCAGCCGGCGGCAACACGCGATAACATGTGCTCCCTGGCTTGCGAGTTGAGCAGTTGTCGCGAGGCCAATGCCAGAATTTGCACCGGTCACAATGTAGGTCTTGCCGCTCAGATCCTTCCGCAACAATTCGGGCGAGCAACGAAGTGTAGGTTCCATGACAGATTTTCCTTGTTGGGAAATTTATTGTACGTTGCTGCTCGGTTGGGCGGCCAGCGATTCCTCCCCACCTATTACCTCTAAGTCAGACAGTTAGTCATCCAATAGGTTTACACTTATGATCTTTTCATTCCGGAAGAGGACAGCGTTATGGCAAAACGGCTAGAAGGCAAAGTCGCGGTGGTTGTGGGAGCCGGCCAAACCAAAGGTGAAACCATTGGCAATGGACGCGCCATTGCCACTCTCTATGCTCGGGAAGGAGCTCGATTGTTTCTTGTTGATCGGGATTCTGAGTCGGTAGCGGTCACCGCGGAGCAGATTGTTGCAGCGGGTGGAGTAGCTGAAGTATTTGTTGCCGATGCCCGGCAGGAAGCCGACTGCGAGCAAGCCATCCAAGCATGTATGCAACACTACAAACAGATCGACAACCTGACCAACGTGGTGGGTATTGGTACCGATGACACCAGCGTAATTCGCATTACCGAAGAAGTGTGGGACACCATGATGGATGTGAATGTTAAGAGTGTTTTGTTTACCTGCAAGTACGCGCTACCGCACATGCGTGCGGCAGAAGCCGGCAACATCATCAATATTTCATCGGCGGCGGCTCTGTCTGCTGCCGGCTATGTGGGCTACAAAGTTTCAAAAGCGGGCGTAAATGCGCTTACCCACACAATGGCGATGAGCAACGCGAAGTACGGCATTCGCGCAAACGTGATTATGCCTGGGCTGCTCGACACGCCAATGGCTATTGAAGGGCAAGCGAAAGCTCGCAACCTGGATCGTGAAACAGTGCGTGCGCAGCGCAATGCGCTTGTCCCGCTGGCCAAACGGATGGGCACCGCGTGGGACACGGCAAATGCTGCTGTGTTTCTCGCGTCAGACGAGGCGCAGTTTATAACCGCTGCTGTGTTGCCAGTCGATGGTGGCCAAATCGGAAAGATCGGCTAGCACAAGTTCATCAACCGAAGCCGCTGGGTTAAAAGCAGTGATGAGGTTTTTGGTAGGCGTTGTTTCATAGCTCTTCCAGCTGCGCTATCACTTCTAGCAATTTCTTCCGCGACTTTTCTATAGCGTTGGGCTCCTGCGTATCTACCACTTGCTCGAATGCCGTAATCTGCTTCAGAATGAGATCTCTATGTTCCCCTAAGAACTCCTGATAGAGGCGCTCCGCTCTAGCAATTACTGCAATGTTTGCTTGATTCTCTCTCGGGTGAACCTTCAGATTTTGAAGTTCGGCGAGGCGCTTCTCGACTTCATCCTCGTTTAATGCGGATTCGCTGCGCTGAACAACCAGACGTTCGGTCTTACCGGTTGATTCTACTGTCGCTTCAATTTCCAGCAATCCACTTATGTCGTATGTAAAGCGTACTTCAATAGCCTCTTCGCCGGCCTTGTTTCTAGGCACTTTTACGCTGAGATCACCCAGCTTGATGTTGTCCACCACTTTGGGGGCTTCACCTTGATAGGGCGTTAGATCCACTGACGTCTGAAAATCATGTACCGTGATGTATCCCTGTGAGCGGCTTGCTGGAATGGGTGTGTTGCGCTCGATTATCGGACTGAACAACGCTGATGCGTCGTGACCGCCTGCAGGATTGATTGTACCTATTCCTAGTGAATAGGGCGCCACATCGGTAAGTACTATCTCTTCCAGTGCCGCGTCATCTTGCATCAGTCCAACCTGAACTGCGGCACCAATCGCAACTACCTCATCAGGATTCACTTTGACAAATGGTAACTGGCCGATGAGGCGTGATGCGAGTGAACGAATAATCGGCATGCGCGAAGCGCCGCCAACCAACACAACACCATCTAGTTCTGATGAATCCAGTGTTGCGTCGCGAAGGGCCCTTTCAATCGGTTTCACCATGCGGCGGAGCAGCGGTTCGCTGAGTTTCTCGAATTCTTCTCTAGCACAGGACAGCGACCTGCCTCCAGCTCCGCGACCCAATTCCAGTTTACCCGACTCGGCACTACTCAATGTCTGCTTTAGTCGTTCTGCGGCTTCCGTTAAATCAGCTCGCTCCGAAAGAGTAATATCATCAAGTTTGATTTCGAGACCTTGCGCTGCCCACTTCACGAGCTCTTCGGTAAAATCTTGTCCTCCGAGTCGGTTGTCGCCAGCTGACGAATGGATTTGCATAACGCCCTCGAACATTTCAAGAACGGATACATCAAAGGTACCGCCACCAAGATCCAGGACCATAATATTAGAGTACGCATCTTTCTCGTGCAGCCCATACGCGATGGAGGCAGCTGTGGGCTCATTGATTAAGCGCAGTACTTGTAGACCTGCTAGGTCTCCCGCGATTTTCGTCGCCTGGCGTTGAATATCATTGAAGTAAGCGGGCACAGTAATAACAGCGGAATCGACTTTAGTTCCCAAAAAAGCTTCGGCATCTGCTTTTAGCGACCCCAACACCAGGGCGGATAAGTCTTCGGAACGCAGACTCTGCTCACCGAGGTCGTAAGTTGTCCCCGTGCCCATTGAACGCTTGAACAGCTGAGCGGTGCGATCGGGATGGGTTTGCAACCGATCTTTTGCCGCCTGGCCGATGATAAGGCGATTTTCGTCGTCGAGAGAAACCACTGATGGAGTGAGGGTAGTGCCCAAAGCGTTGTTAACCAGCTGAGGAGCGCCATCTTTCCAAACGCAAACCAGGCTATTTGTTGTGCCTAGGTCTATACCTATTGTTGTCACTTATAGTTTTCCTTGTGATTATCCGAGCCAACTCTGGTTTAAAATGTGCAAGCCATACGAGGGAAGAACGCAAACCAACATCCATGGGGAATAGCCTAAAAGCCAGTGCCAATAGCCTATGAAGTTAGGATTGTTTTCTCTTGCTTCCAATCGATCCAAAATCTCTGAGTAAGCCACATGAGCGCAAACAACAACGCAGGCAGTTAAAGTCCAATTCGCAACCACACGCCCGTAACTTGGCGAGTAGAGAAAATCGTAGTGGAAGAAAGTGATTTCGCCGATATAAATCGCCCAATAGCCTAAGCAGACAGCGGCTAGAGTGAAATACCCGTTGCGATGGTGACAAAAAAAGAAGATCGATATCGCGGAGATCCAGAAAACCTCGAAAGTAGTCCAGGTCTGAAAATTAGCGGATAGGAGAAGGACACACAGGGCTGTTGTAGAGATTAGTGCGGTCAACCCCCGTTTTCTAAATTTTTGAAGTGCATCCCATTTGTCGATCGCCGAATCGAGAAACGCATGAACCCATTCTGGCTCCGGTACTTTGCTATTCTCTATTCCCTTGCTTGCGACTATTTCCATTCCTCTGATGGCGGGATATAGCAGCGTGCTAGACAGGGTTAGAATGAAAAGCCATACCCAGTAACTGTCTAAGTTAGTAAGAGAAGTTAGGCCTAACCACTCGGACGCCCGTGCCAAAGCCATAACCAAAATGCTGTTGATTAAGACCCAGAGGGCGATAGCGTCAGTTAGGGTGGCATAGTATTTTAGGCATTCCTTGCGCCACCAAGCCGCCTTGCCCTTGGGTAACAGGGACTCGGTAAAACCCTTACCTAGTGCATCCAGCCTGTCCAGATACGAGCTGACTGCCTCGAGTACTTCACTCTTTTTTAAAGTTCTTTTGTGTTTCTCTCGGTCCAATTTTCCGACTAACAGGCTTGCAGCGATATCGGAAGACTCGACAGAATTCTCCTGATCACAACGTTGAGCATTCGAATAGATCTCTTGCACTAGTGTTGAGCGGTGGATCTGATGTTGGACGCGAAGTCTTGCTCTTTTCCAGGGATCGTGATCGGTGAACCTCTGGTCCCAGTCGTAGGCCGCCGACGCAACCAGGGCGAACTCCAAGGGGAAGCTCTCGTCTATTTTCGAATCGAGCAGGTCCAAAACTTCGCCTTCTAGAACCTGTCGTGTGGCCAGAGCTTCGTTCCACGTGGCTTCCAGAAAGTCACCTAATTTGGCGGCTGCTTGGCGATCCGTCTGTCCGTCTAGCTGTTCTTTGAGCTGACTCGCAAGCTTATAGCCGCGCTGAGAATTTGTTATTGATTCTTGAGGATCGGTCCTAGGAGACCCGGAATGCTCGTGTTCGCAAACCGGCGTGTCTTCCAGTTGTTGAGTGTTTTCCAACCGTTGAGAGGAGGGAATGTCTCGCGTTGACTGCTGGGGCGCAGCTTCGATAACGGAAGTTGTTCGTAGCTGTGGTCGGCTAGACCTGGCTGCTAATGATTGGAGGGCTGCATCATAGGCCGAGCGAACCCTTCGATAACCTTCTGGGTCCCGTTCTGGCTTGTGCTGCTTGAGCTGAATTGCATAGGCTCGTTTTAGAACGCGCAGGTCAGCTGTGGGCTCTATGCCCAGAACCTGCCAATAACTCATGCCTGCTCCCTGCCTGTCGAACATTGGGAGAATAGTTGGGGTCAATCAAAATTGACGTGATACCCCACGCAATTGCACCCTAAACGCGTCATTCTGAGAGCGATCTAACACCAGATCAGCCCGTCATCTTTTCAGATTGACAAGATGCAGGCCATATACAGAGATCGCGCTCACACTCATTGCAAACACGTAGCCGATAGACCATGGCCGTATCACACAGCCGCAAACACCTCGGCCCATTCTTCTAGCGCTTCCTCGTGGCCGTGAACGAGCTGCACCGTTACCTGGTCGTAGCCAATCGCTTTGAGTTCGCGGAAGCGCTCCACCAGCTCGTCGTGTGTTCCGCTCATTGTCGTTGACTTAACCAGCTCGGGCGTGAGATGGGTTTCTTCGGGGCGCACAAACATCAGATGGCCGCGGTGGTTCTCTAGATAGCGGGCATCGGCTGGTTCATAGGTGTCGTGCACTTTCATGTAGGCACCGGCGATGTTCGAAAGTGGTCCCTGCGGCAGATTTTGTCCACCCATCGCGCCAACCTCGTCGGCCATGTTGTGAAACATAACTGCCGTTAATGGAGCGGCTTCGGCCATTAGCTTTTCTTCGTTTTGTTTGCTGTCGTTACCCAGCACCGCGCCCAGAAAAAACAGGTTCGATTGCAATGCGTCAGCATCGTGGCCTGCCTCTTGCCATTTTGTTTGCATCTCCTCAAGACTTCCCTGGGCACCTTGCGCGCCAAAGTTCAACCAGCCTGCGCCGAGCTCTGCGGTTACGGCTTTAGCTTTGGGGCCGAAGGCAGAGAACCACAGTGGAACT
This sequence comes from uncultured Pseudomonadales bacterium, assembly GCA_964519335.1. Taxonomy (GTDB): domain Bacteria; phylum Pseudomonadota; class Gammaproteobacteria; order Pseudomonadales; family Azotimanducaceae; genus JALZVT01. Next base: position 6,268 of record CAZFIA010000071.1, on the reverse strand, counting down.
GGTGAGCTTGTATCAATCAGCCCAAGGTCTGGGTTTAGAAACTTAAGTTTGCGACGCTTGTTTTCGAAATCCCACTCTACCGTGTCGCCTTCGAGCAAACTCATCACGCGATCGACATAGGTTTTGGTTTTCTCGAGTGGCAATGCGCCAAGGCCCATTGTGCGGCGAGCGGTAAAGCCTGTACCCACGCCGAAGTCTATGCGGCCAGGAGCCAACTTCGACAAACTGGCAAAGGCGTTTGCGGTTACGGGTTCGATTCGGTTTGACGGCACCAGCACGCCGGTTCCCAGACGGATGGTTGAAGTTTCGTGGGCGGCAAGGGCCATGCAGATAAACACATCGGGGTTCAGTAGCTGAGTGTCGTAAAACCATGCGGCATGAAATCCCAGGGTTTCAGCGCGCTTGGCCCAACGCCAGGAATCGACTTCAGAGGCAAAGGCGACGGAGTATTTCATTAGTCTTTCTCGTTTTTGGTGTTGCCAAAGGCGCTGCCTTTGTTGAAGTACCCTTCGGGTATGAGCAACCCGCGTGTTAGCAGCGCTATTGGCGTGTCTTCTTTAGTGAGATGCCCCGCAATAGCCTGCAGGGCGTCGCCGAGTGCCGTGCCACCGAAGATCCAGTCGTTCAGCGCCTTGTGGTTGGGCGCACCCGGTCCAGGTTGTGCGGCAATCGCCTCGTGGTAGAACGTGCGTAAATCATCGGCCAGGTGTCGAACCAAGAGCGGCATATCAAACGCCCAGTCGATGCCTTCTTCCGGGGGCTGCGTTACATCACCTTGAGTGGCGATGGACCCGAGCGCCCGGGCAACCGCTTCCACCTGATCTGGAGTCGCACCGGTAGCCCCAAACAACGTGCGACCGCGCGAGGCTCGTGTCTCGGCTGACCAGGGCGCGAGACGCGCTACTTCCGCCAGTAGGCGCGCGCTAATCGACTCGTCGGTAGGCACTTCAAAACTAACGGGACAAACCCATTCGCTTGCCTCTACTTCCTCGGGTGCGTCAAAAGGGTAATCGTCGATGCTGGGTTCGGTTGCAGTTGCGAGCATACCGAGGGATGCGCGTATCACTTGCGTTTGAAATTCTGGATCGGCGGCGCTACCCAGCGGTCGACCCAGCGCAAAGGGGACCCAAAGCGCGCGCGGTGGCTTCGTGGCCTGTGTTTGTTCTCGGATCAGGCTGATCGATGCCGTCGCGACACCGGCGCGTTCGATGTAGTTTGCGAGAGCGCCCACGGCGCCCGTGCAGATAGGTCAGACGGGCACCAGCAAAGCGACGTCGACCTCATCTTTCGCCAGCAGCCGGCCTACTTCTTCGCCAGTGGCTGCGAGTGCTTCGTGGTTAGGTTGTGCACCCATAAACGAATAGTGCCAGTTAGCAACCCTGCCAATCTCACCTTCTGCGGCCATTTCCCTCAGTCTATCGAGCGGAAACCATACATTTGGATCTTGCTGGAAGGCGCTGCGATCAAAATTGGTGCTGACGTGTGACACCACCACTTCCGCAAAATCAACATCGCCCGGCAGTAATCGATAGTCGACTGCCCCGAGTGTAAAGGGTGCGTCAGTGCGACGGTGTAATCCTGCCGTTGAGATAATGGCGACGGTTGAGTCTGCCAGCGCTTTTGGGGTGATCCAGGGTGCTGGAGCAACAGGCTGCATCGCCTCGGCTCGCGCCCGCATGTGTGCGGCTTCTGCGCTGTGTAGATCGGATAAACGGACCATTTATGCCCCTTGCTGAGAAAACCTAGATTGGACTTAACCGTGGATGCCCAATCAGGTCAAATTTTGGACAGTCCGGCTGGCCGGGACCCGGGCAATAAGCTTTTCAAAATAGACCATGTAAACAGGGGTTAGCGAGCGCCGTTTTGCGGGCTAGGCCCGAGTAGTGCTCGCTCATTCTTCCTAAGATGGCTAGATGAACGGACCATTTTTAAATGAGCAGCAGATCACAGTAAATGGCGCCTGTTTGGCGAGAGGTCTGGCGCTTATCGCTCTGGCGTTGCTTACGGTCAGCCTGCTAGCGGCCTTAACCAGCGGACTGGCAAATCCTGGTGATATGAGTGGCTTTCGTCGATTCCTTTATGTTGATGCGGAAAATAACGCGCCAACCTATTTTTCAGTTGTGCTCATGATCCTAAATGCGTTGTTGCTTGCATCGCTTGCGGTGCGAACACTACTCAGCGGTTCAACGTTGTATCGCTATTGGGCTGGATTGAGTCTTGGTTTTTTTTGTATGGGGTTCGACGAGTCGTTCGAGATCCACGAACGTTTCATGAAACCGATGCGCAAGCTCATTGGTGACGAAGACCTTGGTATCTTCTACTACTCCTGGGTTATTCCTGCCCTGCTGTTGATTGCAGTTCTTGGCGGCCTGTTTTGGCGATTTCTCGTCGCGATTCGACCCACTACAAGCGTTCGTCTGCTTGTTGCTGGTGCTTTGTATCTGGGCGGCGCGATTGGCGTAGAGATGCTCGGCGGCTGGTATGTTGAACGCAACAGTCAGGCAAATATCGGTTATCTGCTTATTGTGACGCTTGAGGAGGGGCTTGAGATGGCGGGATTGATTACGCTGTTTTGGGCAGTGATGCGTCATCACCGGGATGAATTTGGGGCGGTCCGCCTCCACTTTTCGTAGCTGATTGTGTCAGCCGTTTGATTTAGCTTCCTTCTGCGCTGCTCGCAGCGCGAGAAATAGAGGCTTGAATTTGGCTGTGTTTCGCTTTGGATAGATCATAGAAGCTCGCGACCACGGCAGTGATACCAATCAAGATCAACACGCCGGGCCCCATAGCAATGGCCAGTGTTTGCAGCGAGTCGGGATCGATTGTCTCAACGGTTGCGTTTTTCTGAATGCCCGCCAGATCAACCACCACTCCTGATATGACGACGCCAAATCCGCCGATCGCCTTGGCCGCAAACGACGCGGCCGCGAAGTAGATGCCTTCGCTACGGCTGCCGTATTTTTCCTCATGTTGATCGGTAATGTCGGCAATCATCGAGGCGATCATCACCATGAGTACGCCGATTCCCATTGAGCAAATGGCGTTCGCAGTCATTACCAGATAGAACAGCGCGGGGTTGCCTGGTTTTGGGAATAGCCCCAGCAAGCTCAAAATAATGGGCATTGTATTCCAGCAGGCGTACCAGAGTAGGCCGCCAATCAGCAGACTCTTCTTCTCCTGAAAATATTTACCTAGCGGCGTAGCCAAAGCGGCGCCGAGAAAGCTGCCCGCAACCGATGCGGGAAAACTGAGACCAATAAGCTCCAGACTGAATTGAAAATAGAGAGTGCCCAGGTAGATCGACAGCGCCGCGACCATGCCCATGGTCATGCCGAAAAGCACGCCGGTAAGCACAATAGATTTGAAAGATCGAAAACCAAAGGCGAGGACGGCTTCTCTCAATACCTGCTTCAGGTTGAAGCGCTCGCTATCGGGTTGGGCCTGAGGCAAATAGGGGATGTGGCTGTGGGTGCCTGCGGCAGTCAACATTACGCCTAAAAAAATGACTATGGCGAACATGCCCGCGAACCTTGGATAGGCAGCGGGATTTAACTGTCCGTTCGGATATTCAGGCGTTGCCCCAAAATATATCTGCAGGCCAATCAGGAACACCATCAACGTTCCTACTTGCTGGAACACCTGACGAAGCGACGATAATAAGGTTCGCTCCTGGTATTCGTTAGACAGCTCGGCGGTAAGCGAGGTATGAGGAATGGAATACACAGATTGGGTGGTTCGAGTGAGGACTGAAAACACAACCAGCCAAGTAAAGATCTGAATTTGGCTCAACTCTGCTGGTGGCGAAAATAGAAAATAGAAGCTAGCCGCAAAGGGGAGTGCGCCTGCGTACATAAACGGGTGCCGCCGGCCCCAGCGATGGCGGAAGCTGTCTGACCAGGCGCCGATGATGGGGTCGGTTATGGCGTCGACTAACAGCGCGATGACAATCGCCATACTGGCCAGGAACCCAGAAAGGCCTAACACCTGATTGTAGAAAAATAGAAGGAAAAAGCCGAACGAAGTCGTTTGTACACCTTCCGGAATTTGTCCCGCAGCAAAAAAGGTGCGGATGCGCCAGGTTAACGGGTTTGAGGGCGTGGACAAGAGCTGCTGCCTCTGCTGGAACTGCTAGGGGATGCTGGGAATGGCACAAAAGAGCGCGATGCTTACCCAGTAGACACTAACGTACGCAACGCCTCGATACTATGCTTCGGCAGATAATTTGGACCTAGTTGCTAGCGCTCTCGCGACATACCAAAAATCCCGGGGCAGTGAGGTCACGAGAGCGAATACTCGTGGTATAACTGAATCTAGTCCCCACTCGGAATAGCTATGGCCGTTCGATTAACCAAACCCTGGCTTGCAAAAGCTGAAGCGTTGTCACGCTTGCACGGCAATCTCGGTGTGTTTCAGTTGGCTGATGCGAACAAAAAGCTGCTCTATATCGGGTTTGCAGGCGGTAAGAGCGCGTTTGGACTCAAAGGCGAAGTAGAGGCAGCGTTGCTGTTGCACGCAAGCGCGGTGTTTGTGCGCTATGAGGTGACTACCATGTATCACACCCGTTACCGAGAGCTTCTTATGGCGCAGATCGCAGATAACGGATCCTTACCTACGTCTGCGAAAGAAACAGGCGTCACACTCGGCAGGATCAGCCCTGCATGAATCTATCTCTTACTGAAGAACAAGATCTGATTGTAGGCATGGTGCGCCGGTTTGTGCGCGAAGAGATTGTGCCATTAGAACTCGATCTTGATCCTGATGCGGATGAAATAGAATCTGAAGATCGCGCCCGACTGATAGAGAAAACCAAAGCAATGGGGCTTTATGGTCTGGATATACCACCTGCCTTTGGTGGTCCTGACATAGATCTGGTTACGCGTACGCTGATTGCGGTTGAAATGGCGCAACATCGGGCTGGGCTTTACGCGCCTTGTTACGGCACCTTTGGTGGCGCGGGGCTTGCGCAGTTGTTTGAAGCCACTGACGAGCAGAAAGAAAAATATCTGTACCCCACACTGCGCGGCGAAAAGCGTGGTTTTTTTGGATTGTCTGAGCCTTCAGGGGGTTCAGATCCTGCGCGGGCGATTCAAACCAAGGCAGTACGAGATGGGGATGACTGGATCATCAACGGCACCAAGCTGTGGATCAGCGGCGCAGACAAAGCAGACTTTGGCCTGGTGTTTGCGCGTACAGACAAAGATCAGGGCCGCAACGGCGTCACTTGCTTCATCGTAGATACCGACAACCCGGGGTTTCATGTGCGTCGCGTTGTGCACACGTTGCGATCGGCGCACTACGCAACCGAATTGCAATTTGAAGACATGCGAATACCGCAGTCAAACATTCTGGGTGAGCTTAACCGCGGCTTCGCCATTGCCAATGAACGGCTCACGCGTCAGCGCATACCTTATGCCGCAGGCTGTATCGGCGTTGCAATTAAGGCCCAGGAAATGGCGCTGGAGTACGTACCGCAGCGAGAAACCTTTGGCGCACCCTTGTCATCGCGGCAAGCGATTCAATGGATGCTGGTAGACAACGATGTCGACATTAAGCAGTCGCTGTGGGTGACTCTCGAGGCTGCACACAAAGCAGCAAACGGCGAGAATTTTCGTAAAGAAGCTGCCATGGCCAAGCTGGTAGCAACAGAAGCCGGTGGCCGTGTGGTTGATCGATGCATGCAAATGTTTGGTGGGCTGGGTGTCGCGAAAGACCTGCCCTTTGAGCGCTGGTTTCGCGAGATGCGAATTCGACGGATTGGTGAGGGCCCCAGCGAAGTGCAGCGACATGTTATTGCACGTGAACTTCTGGGTGCTTCTCTTAGATAAAATGAGCAGAGAGAGCGACACTCATCACTTTGATGCGATCATAATTGGCGCTGGCATATCGGGGCTGTATCAGCTCCACCTGTTGCGCAAACTCGAGCTATCAGTCCGGGTCTATGAGGCGGGCTCAGATGTGGGCGGTACCTGGTACTGGAATCGCTATCCCGGCGCGCGTTTCGATTCCGAAAGCTACAGCTATCAGTATTCGTTCTCCCAGGAGCTTTTGGATGGGTGGAACTGGAGCGAACACTTTGCGGCTCAACCAGAGACACTGCGCTATGTAAATTACGTCGCGGATCAGCTTGATCTTCGGCGTGACATTAGTTTTGGCTCTAGAGTCCAAAGTGCGGCATTCGATCAAGGCAAGAATCAGTGGCATGTCATTACCGAAGAGGGCGAAACCGCGCATGCCAGATTCCTCATCACAGCCATCGGCCCGCTATCTG
>CAZFIA010000070.1:0-20613 GCA_964519335.1 uncultured Pseudomonadales bacterium | reverse complement strand
CTAGAATTCGATGATCCAGCGTCCACGGCTACCGCCTGCCTCGAGCTTTTCATGTGCCAGATGCGCGTCATTTGGTGAAACGGTGCCCGCGACCCGAGGTGTAACCTTGCCCGCTTCAACGAGCTGTCTTATTTGGTCGAGCCTTTGAAAGTCTTCGTTGTACGTCGTCACCCAGGTTGCCGTGAAAGCAATATCGCGCTGGGGATCACCTTTGAAGCCTCTTATTGAAGTGAATGATCCGCCGTCTTTCACGGCGGGTATGGCTAACTCGTTTAGGAGCGCGCCATCAGCGATGCCGTCCACCCCTTGAGGGAAATGTTCTCTTACCTTCTCGGCGAATCCTTCCCCTCTTGGAATGATGACATCGACCCCGAGTTTCTTAAGCAGTGCTTCGTCTTCCGGTTTGGCGTCAGCGATGACATTAATACCCTCACTTTTGGCGAGTTCGATCACGTAGCCTCCGTACGCGCCGGGCCCGCCGGTTACCGCGAGGGTTTGGCCACTTTGAAGTGCCAGCAAATCCAGCGAAAGTCTGGCGGTGAGGGTGTTCATTGGTAAGCTCGCCGCTTCGGCGTGGGTTAATGAAGCGGGTGCAGGAACAACAGCGTTTTCGTTCAGTACGATGGAGCTGGCGTAGCCGCCATGCTGCCCCTGGGGAACCACCATGGCCATCACATGATCTCCCACCTTGAGTGTTGACGTGACGTCAGGGCCTATCTCATCAACTACCCCAGCCGCATCCATACCGGGCACCCAGGGTGGCGCGAAGCCTTTTTGTCGCTCTGCAAACACCCCGCTTCTCGCAACTATATCCGTTGGATTGACCGCTGCGGCTTTGTTCGCAATTCTTATTTGACCAGACCCTGCGTGTACGTTTTCGGTGTCGTATGCCTTCAGCACTTCCGGTCCGCCGTGTTCCATTAAACCTACGACTAGCATCTATGTAACCTCAATTGTTCTTGGGTTCGAAAAGACCCTGTGGCGAGAGTATAGCGAACGGAAAAATGAGGCGCTCAATCCTGCTAACAATAAGCTGTGCAATGAGAACTTCTGCGACTGCGCCAGCCGCAGGCGCTATAATGCGAGCTTCTGTCATCGGGTTGGGAGGGTCCTATGCCAAGTCCAAAAGGGTCAAAGCCAGCGCGGCCTCTGCCGCAGCCGACGCCCGAAACCCAGCACTTTTGGGATGGCACCAAACGCAGCGAGCTGCTTCTACAACGCTGCAACGACTGCCAGCATACGTATTTTCCGCCACGGCCGTTTTGTCCGAAATGCAGCACGCGTGATGTGGCTATCTTCGCTGCATCGGGTAATGCCACGCTTGCGAGCTACGTGATAAATGAAAGACCCCACCCCGCGTTTGATGGCCCCTACGCGATTGCACTGGTCGAGCTTGCCGAAGGCGTGCGCATGATGACTAATATCGTCGAGTGCGAGCAAACACCTGAAGCCCTGCAGCTTGATATGCCTTTGACCGTAGTGTTTGAGGCGGTGACTGATGACATTACGTTGCCGCTCTTCCGGCCAGCGAACAGCGGGGGTGCAGCATGACGGGTGTCGCGGTCATCGGTGCCGCCGAAACCACCGAGCTTGGCCGCATCCCTAACATGAGTCAGCAAATGCTGCATGCAGATGCCGCGCTCAATGCCATGGCGGATGCGGGCCTGACGGCCAAAGACATCGACGGCGTAGCGACAGCTGGCGACCGACCCACCGATCTTGCGTTTCATTTAGGCATCACGCCGAACTGGGTAGATGGCACCTCGGTCGGTGGCTGTTCGTTTATGTTGCATGTGCGGCATGCCGTGGCTGCGATCAGCAGCGGCATGTGTAAGAACGTGCTGATCACCCATGGTGAGAGTGGCAAGTCCAGGATCGGTGCGGGGCGCTACGCGGCAGACCCGGCCTCCCTACCGGGGCAATTCGAAATGCCCTTTGGCATTGCGGGCCCCCCAACCATGTTCACCTTGCCGGTGCTGCGTTACATGAAAGACTGTGGCATGACGCACGAGCAGCTTGCCATGGTGGCGGTGATACAACGTCAGTGGGCAGGGATGAATCCGCGCGCGAGTTTCCGTGATCCGATTACTGTTGATGATGTGCTGAACTCAAAGATGATTGCTTATCCGTTTCACCTGCTTGAGTGTTGTTTGGTGACCGACGGGGGCGGGGCACTAATTCTGACCTCCACCGAACGTGCGGGCGACAGCAAGGGCAAGGCCGTGCACATACTGGGTACCGGCGAGAGTGTCGAGACTCCGATGATCAGCCAAATGGAAGACCTCACCAGTTCGCGGGCGTTCCGGGTCGCCGGACCCCGTGCGATGAACGACGCAGGAATCAGTCATGCTGATGTGGATCACCTGATGATTTACGACGCGTTCGCCCACTTACCGATCTATGGATTGGAAGACCTGGGGTTTTGTCAGCGCGGCGAGGCTGCTGGATTTATCGCTGAGGGTAATACGGCACCGGGTGGCGCATTGCCGCTCAACACTAATGGCGGTGGCCTGTCGTACATGCACTCTGGCATGTACGGTATGTACGCGCTGCAGGAAAGTGTGCGACAAATCAGAGGTGTGGCCGCCGCGCAGGTGAAGGGCGCGCAGATTTCTGTGGCGCATGGAGTCGGTGGTATGTTTGGGGCGAGCGGCACGATAGTGTTTGGCAAAGAACCCTCTTAAGGGGATAAACACGATGAGCAAATTTAACCGGGCTTGGCTTTCGAGTACGTTGAGCGTTGTAGTCATGATGGTTTTAGGCTGCGCCTCAGAGACGAACGGGGTCACGCCAACAGGTGCAGAGATCTCACCGGCGGTGGTTGAATCGGGATGGCAAAAAGTAGTCCCGGGCGGTGAGACCCAATGTTCTGATGGCAGTGAGCGTAGAGCCGGCGTTTGCGGAACTCGATGATGACACCTTCAATTTTGAGCAACTTTATGTGCTCGCACATAAGGCGCAACCAAAACTGCGACTGCACGCTTACGATACGGCGGAGGACGATGTTCAGTTGCAGTTTTTGCGCATGAATGGGTTAGACGTTGGCTCGCTGGAGGGCCCATTAAGGCTCAACCAGGCAGACATTCGTCGCGAGGTTCCGACTTTTCAGTCTTACATCGCAGCTGGCGAGCTACACACGATATTGCGGCGCCCGGAGTTTTATGAGTACACCGTGGGTGAGCGCAGTGTGCGCGACTGGCTGGCGGACATAGTCGCGGGAGAGACCGTGAGCAGCGTGTCCTGCACGCAGTGCGGCGCGGTGCAACCATAGTCTAGTGCTGTTGACGAGCCGCGCTTTGTCTCTATTTCTTCAGACAGCGAGGGGTGTCCCCATTCCCTCTCACTCATCCCTTCTGCCCACTGTCGGTAATTGAACAACTGGTACTCATTGAGAATAGAAGGGTGATGCAGAGCCCTGTGGTTATTTGTTCCCATTGCCGCCATAACACTCTGTTTTTGTTGAAACAGACGAGTTCGCCCGGGTTTGGCCTGCCTCGCCAAACTGGGCTATACAGTGTTCGGCAGTCGTCCCGATTCCGGCTCGCTAGATATGACCACCAAACGAGTACGTATCGCATCAGAGGCTGACTCACTGGTAATATGATGCCTTTGAGGCTGTTGGCGGAGCATTATGGGGTTTGCGCGTGCGCTGGCGAAGCTCGGATTGGTGGAGCTAAGCGAGAAAGAGAAGGCGGAGCTACCCGATGACGATGCTCTTATGAGCGCGGCCGAAATTGCTGAACTAGCCCGGGGAGGCAAAGCAGCGCCCACCCCGGCGAGAGGGGCCGCGGCGAGCAGCGAAAGGACGCTTGACGAAGAGTTGGTCATCGACGACGACGGTTCCGACGATGTGAGTGTATTGGTCGATGATTCTCGTTCATTCGAAGATGTTTACGAACTAGCTCAGGTTCAACCTTCACCCTTTGCCGCGGACAAATTGTTCAAATTGCTTGACGGTTTAAGTTCGCTGCCTGCGGATGTTCGTAAACAGGCGGTGCTTGCCATGGATGCGGCGGAGGATGATTGGACGATTGCGGATTCGTTGGTGGATGCCAGGCGCAAGATTAACGCGTTGGAAGCCGAGAAAGTCAGGGTTGCTCGTTCGGTGGAGCAGCTGGTTGCCCAATCAAACGCGGACGTTGCCGAGAAAGAAGAATACGGCCGGCAGGCGTCAGCCGAGATCCGCCAGCAAATCGCCGACCTTGAGATGTTGTTACAAACTGAATTGACCCAGAACGCTGGACAGTGCGAAGCCATAAAGAGAGCAGCGCACGATGCCCAGCAGGCCAAAGATCGGGCCGACAAGCGCTACAATGCAGAGATCGCCCGACTCAGTGAACTGAGCACCTTGTTTGGTGCTGATCCAAAAGAATAGCTATTGGGATAGGAGACCTATAGATGAAGCTGACAGTGTTCGCCAAAGTTCTAATCGCGATTGCGATTCTCGGATTTCTGGGAGCCGCAATTTGGCAGTTTGGCCTGAAGGAGCGATTTGGGAGTGGCAGCACCGGAAATCGCGACTCACAAACCTCAGAATCAGTTAGCAATACTGTGGAGGCTGTTGAAAACGATGCCAACAACAAGGGCGGTGGCCTCAGGCTGCCCTTCGGCAAAAAAGGTGGTGAAGGACCATTGGGTTCAGCAGATAACCCGCTGAAAGTCAGTATCGTCAGCTTTCACGGCTATGCGCCGGCCATAGTGGCCAACGGCAATTCGCTGACCACCCGCGATAACTCAATATTTGCCAACAACAATGTGAACGTTGAGTTCATCATTCAGGACGACATACCCACATTGTCCACCATCTTTGAATCAGATACCGCGCATTGTGCCTGGCGAACCAGTGACTTTTGGGCGCAGGAGCAACCTAATCTGCGCAACGCAGGTCTTGATGCCAAGGCGATTATGGTCGTGGACAACACCCAGGGTGCAGACGCAATCATTGCGAGCGACCCGGCTATTCGCAGTGTGGAAGACCTGGCCGGTAAGACCGTCGCCCTGCTTCAGTACACCCCATCACATGGCATGGTGATAGACGCGATCGACAACTCTTCTTTGACGGCGCGTGCGAAAGAGTCCATCCGTATGATCTACATCAACCCGGATGAGGGTACCGCCGGTGTTCGCGCCGCACTGGAAGGTGGGTCTGTTGACGCGGCCGCGTTGTGGGATCCTGATTTAAGCCTGGCTGTGAAAAATGTTCGCGGTGCGCACGTTATTTACTCAACCAAAACGGCAACCAACCTGATTTACGACGTCATCGTGTGCGATCAGCGCGTGCTCGAAAATTCGGCTAACCGCGCCACACTGCAAGGATTTGTTGCTGGCTGGATGGAGGGTGTCGACGCCGCCAAAGCGAATGAAAACGGTGCAGTGGAGGCGTTGATTGAAACCGAAGAGTTTTTCGCACTGCTGGCCCAGGACGAAAGCCGCGGTTTTATCCGCGAGTTATTCGATAACCTGGTGTGGACCGGTTTGGCTGACAATGCCCGCATATTGGGCTTTGTTGGTGGTACCAATCACTATGAACGGGTGTACCAGCGGTTCGATGGGATCTATCGGGCCGCAGGTGCGTTGGCTAATCCCAATTCGCCAGTGATACCTGCACAACAGTCCTTTGACTACCGTTTTATCAAGGCACTTGTGGACGCTGATAGCGCGGCTCAGGCGGCAGCGAAAGAGCCAGAATTCACATTCTCTGGCGAACAGCGCGACGTTGCTGCGCAAACGGAAGCCGTAGTAACCAAGCCGGTATCGGTTAGCTTTGGAACCGGTGCAGCCAAGCTCAGCAAGCGCGCGCAACGCATAATTGACCGGGAAATGGTGCCGTTCATTGAAGGTAATGGCAGTGCCTACTTTATTGTCTCTGGTAACACCGACAGCACCGGTAGTCGTGGAACCAATATGCGTTTATCCGAGCAGCGTGCAAACGCCGTTGTGGATTACCTGCTCGGCGAGTGGGAATTTGATCGTAATCGGTTTGTGGTGGAAGGCAATGGCCCGGATGCACCGATTTGCAACGAACGTAACCCAACTTCCGAAGACCTGAGTTTGGATGAGTGTCGGGCGCTTAATCGGTCAACGCGAGTCGCTGTTTTGAGCCGTTAAGAGTCATGGCCTGGATAAACCCCTATGAGGTCTTAAGCACTCGGCAGGCTCGTTGGTACGGCGTGGGGGCTTTTGTTGCTGTGTTGGTGATTTGGAGCGCAGTGGCGGCGATGGGTTTGCTCAGTGAAAACAAACTGCCGCCGCCGTGGAAGGTTGCCCAGGCGATGAGCTATTTAGCCTGGGATGGGGAGCGCGGTCAGTCGCTGCTCGCTGTTGCAACCATGTGGTCATTGTTTCGAGTGATCACCGCAGGATTACTCGTCATTGCCATTGGTATACCTATCGGGCTGGCGATGGGCGTATCCCCGCGCATTAACGCAATGCTATCGCCATTGGTTGACCCCTTTCGTTCAGCGCCGGTGGTCGCGTTCCTGCCGTTATTTGTGCTTTGGTTTGGTATTGGTGAATTAATGAAGGTGCTGTTTCTGTTTGTGGGAGCGGTTGTTTACCTTATCCCCATGGTGCGCGATGCCATAGTCGCGGTACCTCAACACTATTGGATATCTGCTCGCGACCTTGGCGCATCCGCTGTTGAAACCGTTCGCCACGCCGTTTTGCCGATGGCCATGCCGCGAATTTTTGACGCCATCATCGTCGCCACCTCGGTGTTGTGGACCTACATTACCGTGGCCGAATACGTTAATGCCAGGGAAGGTCTTGGCCAGCTGATTCAAAACGCTCGACGATTCAGTGCGATGGACCAGGTCTTTGCAGGTATTATTGTGATAATTGCACTAGCGCTTTTAACCTACACCGGCCTGCGCTGGGTTCGCCAACGTCTGTACAGTTGGGAGGTGCAGTGATGACAGCACATGATCAGGCTGAGTCTCGATCTGGAGCTGCAGCTGCAGAGTCGAAGATCCACGTTGAGCTGAAGAATGTCAGCCAGATCTACCCCACCGTTGATGCGAGTGGTGAGAGCAGCGATTTGGTTGTGGTCAAAGACCTATCGCTTAATTTCGATGAGCCGGGCATCAACATGCTATTGGGTCCCTCTGGGTGCGGCAAATCCACGGTGCTGCGCATGATGGGTGGCGTACGCCCCATTGGCGTTGTTACCCCTACTGCGGGCGAGGTGTTCATCGATCAGCAACCCTGTAACGGTGCGCACCCAGATGCGGCGATGGTCTTTCAGCGGTATTCCAATCGTCCAGACCTCACGGTTGCAGAGAACATCGGCTTTCCGTTCCGCTTTGAACTGTGGCGTGAGCGGGTTTCTGCTTCAGAGCGCCAGGCTCGGGTCGATGAGATCATGCATGCAGTAGGTCTCGCGGACAAAGCCAGTTTGCGCCCAGCGCAGTTGTCGGGTGGCCAGAATCAGCGAGTGGCACTTGCCCGGGCCCTGGTCGTACGCCCGCGAGTTCTGTTGATGGATGAGCCGTTTGGGGCGTTGGATGCACAAACGCGAGAAGACATGCAACGCTTGCTCGTTAGCCTCTATGACGCTCATCCTTGCCTCATTGTCTTCGTCACCCATGACGTCACAGAGGCGTTGGTGTTAGGCGACCGTGTCATAGTTTTGTCGACACAGCCGGCAACCGTAGCAGACGACTTCACTATTACCGAACCGCGACCCCGCACATCCTTATGGCAACGCTCCACAGATGCCACCCGTATGGAAGAAAGAGTGTTGGAGCAACTGCACAAAGTGAGTCCAGGCAAAGGTCAGGTACGTGTCACGGTTTAATGCTGTGCCCGTGAGGGTCACCGGGAACGACTTACATGTCTGAGCGCTGGGATAGTTCTGAAAAAGAACCCAACTATGTTTGGGAAATGCTCAAATCCACGCCTAACGTTTATGCCGGCCTCATTGCTGCAGCGGTGGGTGGGGTGCTGGCCCTGCCATTTGGTCTCGGCGTAGGCGCGTTGCCGATTTTAACCTGGGTGGCTGGAGACGCCATTGCCTCCATGTTTATCCCCGGTTCTGCTGTTTTCAAATCCAAGGTGGACAAACGATTTGATCGCAAGCGTAGGGAGCGAATTCGTCGTCACTTGCTGGATGAGATTCGCCAGCGGTTCTCGAAACAGGATAAGCGCCTTGGTGTCTACAACAAGATTTGTGATCGCATCAAATCCCTCTCCAAACTCGCAAGCAATCGTCGCACCGTAATTGGCAGCACCGACATCGACCGGCTCGAAAACGCATCGATTGACTACTTAGGTATGTGGATTGCACATGCAGGCCTGGAAGAACGAGAGAAGCAGTTAAACGTAGAGGAGCTTGACCGCAAGATTTTGGATCTGGATGAGCAAATCGAATCTGCAAGCCCAGCCAATCGCCAGCGATTGCAGCAGGCTCGGAGTGATCTCAAAGAGTTGCTGACCACTGCACGTCGGCTTGGTGCTCGCAAGTCGGGATTGGAGGCTGCGCTGTTATCATTACCCGATAGTATCGAAGAGCTCTACCATGCGATGGTCACCAACCCTGTGTCTGCTGATGCAACCGAAAAGCTGCAAGACGCGGTGGCCAAAATGCGCATTGAAGAAGACCTCGATCTCGCCGTAGATGATGAATTAGAAAATATTGAACCCATGCGCAAAGAACTGCGGGTGCGTCGACAAGCCGCTAGAGAGCACCAGCAAGCGCACCAGAGAGCACAAAGAAGCGCGAACGCGAAGAAGATAGTGAAGTGACAGGACAAGGACGATGACAAAAATCACTGAAGCACAATTAAAGTCGCTATACGATTATGAGGCTGGGAACGTGCTAGTGCGAGAGCGGCTGTTAGACGCCGCCGATGCGCCGGACAGCCTACTGCTCTTTCTTGCCCGGTACACCAACTGGAACGGCTATTTTGGCTCTGGAGTCGCAAGCCTTGCGGGGAAAATTGGGCGTGCGCGAGGATTGTTCATGAGCGCCGATAGCGATATTCGCGTTATTGCTGATCGAAGCGTGCTGGTCGCCTCGTATTTCTTTGATGCAGCGCGTGATGAGTTTGATGACCGCGAGACACTACACCGCGATACGCACCGTTGTTTGGCCCAGGCAATGCTGTTGGGAGTGGTGAACTACGGTCGAGGCCAGGGCTTTGCCGACTGGCAAGATCATCAATTGGATGCGCTCGCTGCAACACCCTTGTGGTTGAGCGCTCTCAACGAGCGCGTGGCGCTGGGCTACGGCAAAGGTTCGGGGGATACCCTCCCGGTGTTGTTTCGTGCAATGGGATACCACGTAGGGTCTGAGGTGCTGGCTGATCAAGAGTTTTCCGTTATTGACGAGACATTGCGTAGCAAACAACCCGAATTGCTGGACTACCTCGAAAACAACGTTGTGAAGATTGGTGGCGAAGAGCACGGTTGTTATCAATGGGTGGGGTTGCATTCAGGTCATGGTGGGGGCGCTGAAGCCGACCACTTTCAATGGGCAATGCAGGGCGTTGAGCGCGCATTTTCCTATGTTCCGAGTGTCACCCACTCGGAAGTTCAGCATCAATTTGAACTGGGTTATCTAGACTTTTCCGCAGATCACAGCGAGTTCTTCAAGCAGGTTAACAATTAGGAGGCCATATGGCACAAGTAAATTTCTTTTCCCGGGTGGGGAATTTGTTCAAGGGATTTCTGTCGCTGTTCATCAAGGGCATCGAGCAAGATCATCCCGAAATCGCCTACGAAAATGCGATCAATGGTATGACAGAAAAGTACGGTCGTTTGAAGAATGCCACTGCGGCGATCATTCGTCGTCGTGATGAAATGCGCAGACGGCTAGATGCAGAAAAACGAGAGCTTGCGCAGATTAACCAAGATCTACAGGGAGCTCTATCATTGAACGATGCTGAGCTCGGTGGCGTGTTGATTCAGAAAAAGGAAGCTGTGGAAGCCGCAATGACCGACCTTATGCACGAAGCTGAGCAAGCCGAGGGAGAGGCCGACGATGCTAAGGCTGCCTTACTCAACGTAAAGGCCGAGATACAGAAGCTTAAGGGTGAGAAAGACCGGATGCTGGCCAAGATGCAAAGTGCTGAAGCCCGGATCAA
Source organism: uncultured Pseudomonadales bacterium (assembly GCA_964519335.1). Lineage (GTDB taxonomy): Bacteria > Pseudomonadota > Gammaproteobacteria > Pseudomonadales > Azotimanducaceae > JALZVT01. The sequence goes on along the minus strand of CAZFIA010000070.1, from coordinate 10,531 downwards.
AATTCAGGAACAATTGGAAGGTTTGTCGGTAGAAGCAGATGTCCAGGCACTAGATACAGTACGTGAGCACATTAAAACAACGATTGCAGAGGCCGACCTTGGCAAAGAGTTGAACAAATCAGATCTCGATACGCGGCTCAGTGAATTGCGTAAGAAAAGCGGTAGCATCACGGCGCAGAAGAAATTCGAAGCGCTGCAACAGATGTCCGAAGGTTCCGCAGGCAAAACTCTCTAAGAGCCGTTGGAGCAACACACGCTGTGATAGAGGCGCAAGACTCATGAGTAACCCTGACCCAGCCTGGGCAGAAACTGTCCGGCGGAAGTACCGCGGGGGCGAGTCCACCATGTTCGTTTTGCACGGTAACGTTTTTGATCACGTGCTACACGACGATGGTTTCTTGCCCCTGATCGATTACGTGCAGCAGGTGTTGGTTGCCGAGACCAAGTCACAGGTTATCTCCGTCGACCCATCGTTGGGTATTGTTTCCTCCAACAAGGCTGCCGGTACCGCCGTAACGCCAGAGTCATTGGCCCTAATTGAAGCCGAACTTCGCGACAAGAACGGTGTTGCTGTGATATTCAACTACGCCGACGTGCTGTTGCCACAAGCAGCTGTACACTTTATGTCGCCTGAAGATCGCGCGTGCCTGATCACCGTGCATCGTTGGTCGCTAGACCCGTCGATTTTTGCGCAAAACAACATCGTGTTGCTGCTCACGGAGTCGCTCACTAACCTTAACAGTCGCCTGGTGGCTAATCCGCGCATTGCCGCAGTGCACGTGCCGCTACCCGGGCCTGATGAGAGAGCAGAGGCTATTCGCCAGGTTAATAAGGAGCTCACTGCGGCGGAAGTGACCCGGCTTGCGGAGCACACTAGTGGGCTACGGCTGCTGCAGCTTACCGTGCTGATGAAACCCGACGATGAACATGGACCAGATGAGGCAGAACGGCGTGCCTTAATAGGTGAACTGCTGGGGAAACAGGCCAATGCCGGAGAACGGGCTCAAAAACTTGCAGCCATCACCGCGGGTATGTCCGCTGCCGAGATTGCGGATCTAGTTAACCCCGAGTCTGCGCACAGAACTGAGGTCGCGGAGATGGATCCGCTGGCCGAAGTGCTGTCTTTCGTTAATCTTCGCAAGCAGGAGATTATTGAACAGGAATGCGCCGGACTCATAGAGTTCGTAGATTCTTCCGTTGGCCTGGAGGCCGTCGGCGGCATGGCTGAAATTAAGGCCGAGCTGAATCAGATAGCCAGCGCTGTTAAAACCGGAGACTCAGCGGCAGTGCCCATGGGCCTGTTGTTTGTGGGGCCGATGGGTAGCGGCAAAACATTTGTTGCGAAGTGTTTTGCCGAGTCATCTGGTCTACCAGCGATAGTACTGAAGAACTTTCGCGACCGCTGGGTGGGGTCGACCGAAGCGAACCTAGAGCGCGTGCTGGATATGATCCGTGCGTTAGGACCCATCATACTAATTATTGACGAAGGTGATCGAGCGTTTGGCGGTGGTTCTGGAGAATCGGATGGCGGAACATCTTCTCGTGTCATTGCGCGGTTGAAGGCCTTTATGTCTGACCCGGAAAACCGCGGCCGGGTGTTGTTTGTGTTGATGACCAATCGCCCGGATAAGCTGGACATCGATATCAAGCGCGCAGGGCGACTGGATCGAAAGATCCCGTTTTTCTATCCACAAACATCCGAAGAGGTTGGCTTGATCGTTCAAGCACTAGGCCACCGCCATGGTATTAGCCTGACAGAATACGAGACGGTTGACGCTACGGCCTGGTTTTCAACGTTGGTTGGCTATTCGATCGCAGACATTGAAGAGGTGGTCTTGCTGGCTATGCGTGTGTCTACGTCAACCCAGAACCCTGCACCGGTTGATCGAGATGAATTTTTGCGGGCAGCCAAAGACTATCTACCAGCACGCGACCTGCAGATGCTGCAGTATATGGAACTGCTGGCCGTATTTGAGGCTTCGCGTCGCAGCCTGTTGCCCCAGAAATACCAGGACATCGATGCTAAAGATCTAAACATGCTGGTTGAGGATGTGCGCCGCGAACTGGCGCTAAACGGCAAGCTTTAAGGAAGCGCCGGAGAGAACCGGGCAAACGGGCGGTTATCCAGTCCGCGGTTTGGCGTAAACGATTTTGAGTAAGCGCTCTTAATGGCTACCCTATGAGCTGCTCAGAAAACTTCAGCACAGCATCTAAACGCCCTGAAACGCCTCCGCGCGCGACGGGGTCAAGCACAAGGTGTTGCACACCGATTTCAGAAAGCTCAGCAACGGTATCTTGCATTTGTTGTTTACTGCCTGAAAGGGATTTCTCTGCTTCCATTGCACCCGCAGGATCTAGATAGACTCGAAGTGAGAGGACTAACTCTGACGGATCACGGCCGGCAAGCTCGGCTTGCTGTTTGACTTGTTGCCATTCATCGGCGACCTCAGATCGGGATTGAAAGGCGGCGTGAAAACCGCTTCCGAATCGCCCCGCCCGGCGAAATGCTGCAGGGCTAGAACCCCCAATCCAAATAGGCACGGAAGTTTGTACTGGTTTCGGTTCGAAGCCTACTTCTGGGAGTTGGTAATACTCACCTTTGTAGCTGGGGCGTTCCTGGGTGAAAAGGCGCTGGAACAACTCTAATTGTTCATCGCTGCGAGCACCGCGATGATCCCACGGCATACCTAGTATCTCCGCTTCTTCGCGCATCCAACCCACGCCAGCACCCAAGATAAGGCGGCCGTTAGATAAGACATCTAAGGTTGCCAATTGCTTGGCTGTAGTAACGGGTTGCCGATAGGGCAGTATCAACACCGTAAACCCCAGTTGTATGCGCTCTGTGACACCGGCAACAAACAACTGTGTGCCAATAGGGTCAAGCCAACCCATGTCGCTCGCCGGTGCAAACGAACCGTCGTCGGTGTAGGGGTAAGCAGACTGAATGTCCGCGGGCCAACAAACGTGATCGCTCACCCAACCGGAAGCGAAGCCGGCTTCTTCAATGGCCTGGGCGAATTGTGTCAGCGATTCTCGGCCGACGTTGCGACCCAGATGGGGTAGGTGCACACCAAATTGCATTGCTTACATCCTCCTGAATTAGCACTGGTCTAGTTGTTCGATTGAACACAGGTTTGCTGCAATGGACAAGCAGACTGCAATTCCATTCACGCCGCTTCGAGTCCGACTTCAGACTTCATCTTTTTTACTTTTGTGCTAAGTTAAAACGATCGTTTTAACTACAGAGGTGGTCAATTGCCGGCCTCCAATCACCCAGCGGCGACTTCCCGGAGCCCGCGCGCCGATTCTGCGGCGACTCGCGAGCGGCTGTTGCACTCCTCTTTGCGGCTATTCAGTGAGCGCGGTTACGAAGGTACGTCGGTACGCGCAATAACAGATGACGCGGGGGTGAATTTGGCTGCCGCCAACTACCACTTCGGCTCAAAGCAGCAGCTGCTGCAGGCGACGTTTCAGGCGGCTCTCGCACCGATCAACACTGAACGATTGCGCCAACTCAGAACCCTGCAAGCGAGCGACAGCCCGCCTGATCTGACGGCGATAGTGAGGGCGTTTGTTGAGCCAGTGTTTCTCGTAAGCCAACACCAGTATCTGCCCAAACTGTTGGCGAACGTATTTGCTGAATCGAAAGAGGTAGCGGTGCCTCTACTGGAATCGACCTTCGGACCAACGGTTGAAGAATTTCTGCGAGCGTTTGCGCGGGTGTTGCCGAACGTTTCTGCTGAAGATTTGCAGTGGCGTGTCCATCTGATGGTAGGAGCGATGCTGCAGTTGGCCCATTTTGACAGGCCCTTGTTTCCTGCAGGGAAAGCTAGCAAGCGCAAGCGAGCCACTGAAAATGTGACGGCAGGACTGGAACAACTTGTTGGCTTTGCTGTGGCCGGCTTACAACAGGGTTCCGACGCATGAAGAAAGTCTTGCTGCCGCTCATTATTGTTGCTGCCGGATTTGGTGTTGCCGCGCTATTGCTTGCGACCGGTCCAAGCATTGACCCTCGTCCCTCCGAGTCGTTGGCGCCTCTCGTGCGCGTTGTGCAAGTGAAGCCGCAAACGCTTCGCCTGAGCGCTCGAACCAACGGGGTAGTGGTGCCGCGAACCGAAAGCGAACTGATCCCAGAGGTTGATGGACGGGTGACAGAAGTATCGCCATCGTTGGTTTCCGGTGGTTTTTTTGCAGCGGGTGAGCAGTTGTTGCGTATTGAGCCGCTGGACTACGAGGTCGCCCTGGATCAGGCAAAGGCAGGCCTCACACGCGCTCAGAGTGACTTGGAGAACTCGCGGCGCACGCTGAATCGACAACGAGATTTGGTGCGGCGCGGAGCAACCAGTGATTCGCAGCGCGATGATGCACTCAACCGGGTGCGTATTGCCGAGGCCACCTTGCGCGATGCCAAAGCGCAGATTTCCCGGGCGGAACGTGACCTGAAACGCACGCGAATTGTGGCTCCTTATGCCGGACGGGTGCGCAATGAGCGTGTTGATGTGGGTCAGTTTGTGAGAAGGGGGTCTACCGTTGGCACTATTTATGCGGTTGATATCGCAGAGGTCCGGTTGCCGATTCAGGACGAGGAACTCGCTTTTCTGAATCTGCCTTTGACACAAGGTATACAGCAAAATGCGGCTATCGATGTGCCGGTTAATCTGCAGGCACGCTTTGCCGGTGCGATGCATAGCTGGCAGGGCCGGGTTGTGCGTACCGAAGGTGAGCTCGATCCGGAGACACGCATGGTGCATGTCGTTGCTCAAGTAAAAGAGCCGTACGCTGCCGAAGGCGATCGACCGCCGCTTTCTGTTGGCCTTTTTGTTGATGCAGAGATTATGGGTGCGACCTTGCCGGACCTTGTACGCTTACCGCGGTCAGCGATGCGTGGTGATGCACAGGTCTTTGTTGTTGGTGATGACATGCGCATGACGTTGCGTGATGTCAGTGTACTACGCAGGGATCAGGACGAGGTTTATATCAATGGCGGTCTTGCTGCTGGTGAGCTGGTTTGTGTATCTCCGCTGCAAAGTTCCGCTGATGGCATGCAGGTACGGATAGCCAAGTCCTCAGAGTCAGCGTCATGAGTGGTCCTATTGCCTGGTTTGCCCGTAACCCGGTCGCTGCAAATCTGCTACTGGGTGTCATTGTAATGGCGGGTCTTGTCAGTTTGCCTTCGATGCCACAAAAGTCGTTTCCAGATCTCGACTACAACCTGATTACGGTCTCGGTTTTCTATTTGGGGGCTGCTCCAGAGGAAGTCGAAGAGGGCGTTTGCATTAGGGTCGAAGAGGCGTTGGAAGGTGTCCAGGGGGTCGACAAGCTGGATTCCAGTGCGGTAGAGGGTGTCTGTTTGGTGACCGTAGAGCTGTTTGAGAACGCGGATGCCTCTAGAGCCCTCGACGACGTAAAGAACAGGGTTGATGCCATTGATACCTTCCCTGAAGAAACAGAGAAGCCTGTTATTACGCTGGTGGATCCAGAGCGTGGGGTAATTGATCTTGCGGTGACTGGCCCTACCGACGAACGTGAACTGAAAGTTCTTGGACAGCGGGTGCGAGATGAGATTGCAGCCCTTCCCTACGTCACGCAGGTGGAATTAGCCAACTCCCGGCCCTATGAGATATCTCTGGAAGTCTCCGAGGCTTCGCTTCGGCGTTATGGTTTGTCGTTTGATGAGTTAGCGGGTGCGGTACGTGCCGCCTCGCTGGATTTGCCGGGCGGTTCGATCAAGACGCGAGCGGGTGAGATTCTGTTACGCACCAAAGGCCAGGCGTATTGGGGGGAAGACTTCGAAAAACTGACGGTTCTCACGCGCGCTGATGGTACTCGAGTGCAACTAAGCGATGTGGCGACTGTCGTGGACGGCTTCGAAGATACGGATCAACAATTGTGGTTTGACGGCAAACCGGCTGCACTGGTTAAGGTGTCGCGCATTGGTGAGCAGGACGTGCTCAGAATAACGGCTGAAGTAAAGAACTATCTGGCAACAGCCGCGACCAATCTACCGGAGGGTGTTGAGCTTACAATCTGGGACGATGACTCGAAGTTCTTGCGTGATCGCCTGGACACATTGTTAGATAGCGCCCGACAGGGCTTTCTCTTGGTGTTGTTGTTACTGGCTGTGTTTCTTCGGCCCCGGCTTTCGTTTTGGGTTAGCGTTGGTGTGCCGGTGGCCTTTTGCGGCGCAGTGTTTCTGTTGTCGCTGCTCGGCATGTCGATTGATGGCATCTCCACCTTCGGCTTCATTCTGGTGCTTGGCATTTTGGTCGACGACGCGGTAGTCGTGGGTGAGCGCGTCTATACGCTGCAGTACCGCAATGGTACGACGCCTGATGCAGCTCGCCTCATGAGCGCGGCCATTGATGGCACTCGACAGGTCTCCGTACCGGTTATATTTGGGGTTCTTACCACGGCGGCAGCGTTTACGCCGGTGATGCTCGGCCCAGGCACCATCGGCCAGATTCAGAACATTATTGGTACTGTCGTTCTTTGTTGTCTCGTCTTTTCCCTGATCGAGTCGCAGCTGGTTTTGCCGGCGCACCTGGGACATCGCAAGAGCGACAGTGCGGCAGGCGAGGTTGGTCTGCTGCTTGTCCCATTGCTTGGCATTGTGCTGCTTGAAATTTCCTGGAGTACGCGCAGCTTTTTCGCCCTGGCTATCGCCACCGTAGCGGTGCTTGTTGCCTGGCACCTGTATGGCACATTTGAGGGTTTTGCCGCGCGGGTTATTCGTCGCCAGCAAAAGTTCTCTGATGCGCTTGAACGATTTATTCAGGGTCGATATCGGCGCCTTGTAACGGCGGCCACTGATGCCCGCTATGTCACGGCATCACTGGCTCTCGCTGCGTTCATTGGCACCGTTGGTGCGCTGGCTGGCGGTCATCTGCCGTTTTCATTTTTCCCCTCGGTACCAGCCGATAGGGTGCTTGCCAAACTCACGATGCCTCTGGGTACACCTGCAAGTGTTACCCGATCAATTGTTGATTCACTTGTGCAGGCAGGCACCGATGTGCGTAACGAGGTCAACGCCGAGAATCCCGCCAACCCACCCATCACGCATCTGCTGGCGGCTATGGGCGGTCAGCCCATTAGTGGTGCCGGCGGCGGACCCAACTACACACCCTCCGCTGACGGCGACAAATCGCACCTTGCAGAAGTGGCCATGCAGCTAACCCCAGGTGAAGAGCGAGAGGTAGGGACGCTCGAGATAGCTTCGCAATGGCGAGCGGCCGTGGGCGTTTTACCGGGTGCCGCTGAGCTGACGTTCGACTCGGCTGGTTTTTCCGTCGGAGCAGAAATCGACATACAGTTGGAGGGTAACGACCTCCAGGAACTCAGTACAGTTGCTTCGCTCATTCGCGCGCGGCTGGCCGAGTATCCGGGTGTGCTTGATGTTGCTGATTCATTCCGTGCGGGAAAGCAGGAATTGCAGCTCGACATTATGCCGGCCGGAGAAACGCTTGGGTTGTCGCTTGGTGATCTTGCAGGCCAAATCCGGCAAGCGTTTTACGGCGAAGAGGTGCAACGCATCCAACGTGGTCGTGACGATGTGCGCGTGATGTTGCGTTACACCGAATCCGAGCGCAGTTCCCTGGGCACGCTGCAGAGCATGCGAATTCGCGCGCGCGATGGCTCGGAAGTGCCTTTTGTGTCGATCGCCGACGTGCAGCTAGGCACGGGATATTCGGCGATCAAAAGAACAGATGGCAGGCGTGTGGTTAATGTAACCGCTGATGTAGATCGCACAATTATTACCGCTAATGAAGTGTTGGCGCGTTTTGGACAAGGGCCCATCCAGGAAATCATGCGTGATTACCCTCAGGTTTCCTACAGCCTTGAAGGTTCCCAGCGTGAACAAAGTGAATCCTTTGCCAGTCTCGTGCCCATGTTCATCCTGGCCCTGTTTGTTATTTATTCGCTGCTCGCCATTCCACTCAAGTCGTACTCACAACCGCTGATCATCATGTCAGTTATTCCGTTTGCGTTTGTCGGCGCTGTATGGGGCCACCTGCTGATGAAAGGGGCAGGTCTGCTGAATAGCATGGCAATTATGTCGGTGATGGGTTTTATTGCGGCTTCTGGTGTGGTCGTTAACTCGAGTCTCGTTTTGGTCCACGGGATCAATACACGGCTAGCGGAAGGTTTGAGTGTACGGGATGCTGTAATTGAGGCAGCGGTTACGCGGGCAAGACCCATCATGCTCACGTCGCTGACCACCTTTGCCGGATTGTCGCCACTGCTGCTTAACCAGAGTGTTCAGGCAGCTGTACTGATTCCAATGGCAACATCAGTGGCCTTTGGGGTGATTTTTTCATCTGTGGTTACGTTGCTGGTTGTGCCCAGTGGCTATCGAATACTGCAAGACGTTGGGGCACTGGTGGAATCAGAGCCTGCTGCGGCGTCAGCCGAGCATTAAACTACTCTGCTTCCTCTACTATAGACTGAGCGATCCCTCAGTATTACCTGACAAAATGGCGGCGATTACGTGACCAAGAAAGCAGTTAGCGCCCAGCCACCCGTTGGCCATCGCATTGCAGCTAAGCCGATCAATGCCACCTCGTCGCTCGATCAGCGCATGGTTGACTACTACTCCACGGCAGGCCTGGACTATGAGCCATGGAGTGCCAACTTCAATATGCACTTTGGTTACTACAGATGGCCGCTAAACCCTCTGCGGCGCGAGGGGCTGTTGAAGCAGATGAACCGAGAAGTCTACGCAAGATTGGGGCTTGCTGATGACAGACCTCAGCAACTCATCGATCTAGGTTGTGGTGTGGGTGCCGCGGCAAAATTTGGTGTGGCAGAGTATTCAAACGCAAGCGTAACCGCGATTACCATCGTGCCCTGGCAAATAGAGAAGGCGCTAGAGTTGACGCCAGCAGCATTGATCGATAACCGGATCGCCTACCAACTGGCCGATTTCCGACAGACCCCTTATCCAGACGCTTCTTTTGATGCGGCTTACGCGATTGAAAGTAGTTGCTATGATCGCGGGCTTGGCAAACGCGCTTTCTTGACCGAGTCAGCACGTATTCTAAAACCCGGAGCCACTCTGGTTGTTGCCGATGGTTTTCGCATTCCGCTAACTGCTTCGAAGTTCTTCGAGTATTGCTTCTCAGGCACCTGCGAGGGTTGGTCACTAGACACCTTTGCACAGACCGATGCTTTTGCAGCCGCAGCGGTTGAAGCTGGATTCGATCCGCCGAAGTTTGAGAACGTGAGTCTTGCAGTCACTCCCAGTGTGCTACACGTTCCCTGGGTGTCACTAAAGTACTGGTGGCAAGAGCATAGACGGCACCGGAATTCTCAAAGTTCGACTGAGATTCGCAAGAATCACCTGAAAGCGCCTTTACTCGGTATGCTCACGGGTGCACAGTTTTGGAACTACGCCTATTTTTTGGTCACTCTGCGGCGTTCCTGTAGCCGGAAAGAAGAGCTTTGCGAAGGTAGCCAGGTTGGGGGGTAACTGCATGCGTCGGTTAACAATACTGGATGGTGGTATGGGGGGCGAATTACAACGCCGCGGTATTGGGGCGTCTGACGGTCTGTGGTCTGCGAAGGCCCTGATCGAACATCCCGATTTGGTTGCTGATGTCCACAGTCAGTACATCCTTGCCGGCGCGAGCGTCATTACTACCAATTCATACTCCACCATTCCAAGCTATCTTGGTAAAGAGCAAATGGAGGATCGTTATGTTGAGTTGACTGCGACGGCCGGACGTATTGCGCGCGATGTAGCAGACGCTGCCGCGCCAGACGTTCTGGTCGCTGGCTCTATTCCACCGTTAGACGAGAGTTATCGGTTTGATCTCGCACCACCTTATGCCGAGGCGAAAGCGATTTACACAGCCTTGGCTGCGTCACTAGAACCCTATGTAGATTTATACGTGTGCGAAACCATGTCCTGTTTGCGAGAAGCCCGAAATGCGGTGCGGGCGGTGCGCGCAGTTGTGGGAGCGAGTAAACCAATTTGGGTTTCGTGGACTCTGGATGAGAAAGTTGGCGCAGGCCTGCGTAGTGGAGAGTCGGTCGAAGCGGCCTATGCTGCGGTGAGCAAGTTCGAACCAGATGCCTTTCTATTTAACTGTACTGATCCGCATGCGATCACTGCCGCGCTGGGCGAATTGGCAACTCTGACGGATAAACCTATTGGTGCCTACCCCAATCGTTTTCATGTGCCAAAAGGTTGGACGCTGGGGAACGAACTTAACACCGAGTGGCATGACATGACGGAGGCAGAATTTGTCGAGTTCGCCAAAGAATGGCAAACCATTGGCGCCTCAATTGTCGGTGGCTGCTGTGGCATTGGTCCGACATTCATCGCAGCACTTTCGGCAAGCGCAAGCTAGATAGTTTCTTTCCGATCTTCAGCAACTACTCCTGCTCTATTTGCTGCAACAACACTGTAGCCAGTTCCTTGCCATGCGTGTTCTGCAAAAAATGCCCGGCCTGCTCAATAGGTGAAAAGGTCGCGTTCATCCTCCCGGCCCAAGACCTGCCCCATTCCTCTGTGAATACATCGTCTGTACAC
>CAZFIA010000069.1:0-20794 GCA_964519335.1 uncultured Pseudomonadales bacterium | reverse complement strand
GGCAACGAAGGCGACGAAGGCGACGAAGGCAACGAAGGCGACGAAGGCGACGAAGCCAACGAAGGCGACGAAGGCGACGAAGGCAACGAAGGCAACGAAGGCGATGAAGGCGACGAAGGCGACGAAGGCGACGAAGGCGACGAAGGCGACGAGCCTGCCGATGAAGGCGACGAAGGCGACGAAGGTGACGAAGGCGACGAAGGCGACGAAGGCGACGAAGGCGACGAAGGCAACGAAGGCGACGAAGGTGACGAAGGCGATGAGACAGCGGTTCTCACTGATGATGTAGCAACTACAGCAGTTGACACACCCGTTACCATCGACGTACTTGCTAACGATTTGCTACCTACTGATACGGTCAACGTGTTCACTCAAATCAATGGTGTGGATGTTCCGTCTGGTGCAAGCGTAGTACTTGCTGATGGCGTAACCGTTACTAACGGACCAGATGGACTTGTTGTAGACGGTTCTACCTCTACTCTTTCCACTCTTGTGCAAGGGACGACGGGTAGTACGTCATTCACCTACACGGTGGAAACTGCCGGTGTTGCTACCACCGCTAACGTCAATGTCACGTTCACAGGTGTTGTAGCTCCAGAAGCGCCAATCACGCTCACCGATATTGCAGCTACGCTGCCTGAATCGGCTGTGCGCCAGGCACGCGACGAATCAACCAGTGAGAATAACGCTGGTGATGCGCTAACTGTCCAAGTGAGCGGTGGCAACGACACGGTAGACGGCATTTTCGCAAATGCTTACTCACTATCGTTCTTCGTTGGTCAGGCGACTACTGAGGGTGATAACGACCTGTCAATTGCTCCTTCGATTGCAACGGATGTGTTCATCGCAGACGACGACTTTGTTCCAGAGACGTTCCGAGGCGATGTAGGCGTAGGCATCAACGGCCAATCAGCTGTCGATAACCTTGACCTGATCAACTTCATCATCAATCAGGATTTCCAATCCGTCGATAATGGTGACGGAGTAGGTGCAAACTTCACGGATGCAGAAATCCAGGGCGCGATCCACGCCCTTACGGACGGCCAGGACATTAGTTCGAGCTTGTCCGCAGATGGCATCGTAGTGAACGGAGTTGGTACAAACGCGAATGCGCAAGAGATTCTCGATCTCGCGCTTGCTAACGGCGAAGGCTTCCAGGCCGATCCCGCCGCTGGCGATATCGTAGGTGTACTGCTAGATCCGCAAGGTGAGAAGGGCGTTGGAAGCCCGATCATCCTCGCACTTGATCTGACTGACGATGGGGCTTAATAGCCAGATAGCCTAAACGGCTTTAATAGGCCCCCATCTCGCTAGAGGTGGGGGCCTTTTTTTGTCCAGGCGCTATTCAATAAGACGTGGAGGGCATCACTGTGCTGATGCGCGTTCCGCTCGTAATTCGGTTAACCGACGAACATTGTCCTCATGCCCCTGGCGGGTCATTTTGCACTTAAGGTTGAACAGAACGTTAAAGACCGCGAAGCCCGCAACAATGGGGCCATAAAACAACCCAAGCCAGGTCAGGGTCTCTGGTGGAATATCAGCCGCGCTCTGGATATGCGCACCCCTTGGCCAGCTAATGAGATCGAGCCCGATTCCGGCCAGAAACGAACCGATACCGGCAGTGGTTTTAGTGGCAAACGATGCTGCAGCAAAGAAGATTCCTTCCTGGCGCTTGCCCGTGGCAAGCTCATGTTCATCTGCAATGTCTGCAAGCATTGAATTGAAGCTAACGAGCGATTGTGCCGCAAAGATACCCTGGACAAATTTCAGTGATAATAAGGTCAACACAAGGCTTTCTGTGCCGTTATCGGGAAACCAGCCCTGAAAACGAAGCAGAATCGGCCCAACCTGAAATATCGCCCAGCCAGCGCACCCAATAATCACGCCGGTTCGCTTGTCGATGAACCGGTGGGTGACGGGTGATATTATTGATCCCAGCATGATGCCAACCGGATAAACGAGTAATACAAAGAGCTTGCCCCGAGAATCCAATTCCCAGAAGAATTCCAATACATATAGGCTCAATGCGCTGTCTACACCTACCATGACAAATATGACCAGGGCAGCGGCAAACAACCACATAAAGGAACGATTCTGCAACGCGCCTTTGGTTTCTGAGAACATCCGCACGACGATGCCGATCACCGATAGTTTCCCCTCTTCTCCTGCCGCCCTCGGCAAGAAAGGAATACGATGCTGGGTACCCCACGCAGACCAAACGATAGTCAGCACCATCAATAACGATAGCGAAAGGGCGAAAGGTGTGTAGGCAGCAGCGTTGAACTGCCCGTTCGGAAACTCCGGGGTGTCGCGAAAGAACCACCCGAAGCCCAGGCCATAACAAAGAAAAAAGCCCGCAAAACTCAGCACATAGCGGAACGATACTATCTGTGACCGCTCCTGATAGTCAGTGGAGAGCTCGGCCCCAAGGGCGATATGTGGTACGTGGTAAAGGGTCATCGAGGCGCGCGTGAGCACGATGGTGACAGTAAGCCACAAGAAAAGACCCAACTCCGACATCCCTCCGGGTGGAGAGAACAAAAGGTAGAAGCAAAATCCCAGGGGAATCGCTGATGCATACATAAAGGGGTGGCGACGCCCCAGACGTCCACGCCAATTGTCGGATATTGAGCCTGCTAGCGGGTCAGTTATCGCGTCAAAGATCAGCGCAATGGCAACAGCCAATCCTGCGAGCGTACCGGAAAGTCCGAGCACCTGGTTATAGTAGAACAGCAAGAATGTGTTAAGCGCAGAGTTTTTAAGACCTTCCGCGAGTTGGCCAACGCCGTAAGCGAACTTGGTATTGAAGGTAAGTATTGACGTCACGTTAAGTAGGCTTTACCCCTTAGAGACGGCGTGCCAGTGTTCCGCAATGCCGTAACCCTGCTTAGTATCCCAACTGAATTCAGCCAACCCTTCATTAATAAAAGTGGCGCCACCTGCCATGGGTACTTTTGTCGGGCAGACGTTCAGAACTCTTCCCGTGATCTCGATATCTTCGCCCCCCTCAATCGTTCCGGTCAGGTGCACCGCGTCATGCATGATCGAAGCAGGCTTGTAGTCCGTTGTAATTTGCACGTTCATAAGTCTAGCGGAAGTGCCATCGCGTTGAATCCAGCCCGCGCCTTTCATGTCCCCATTGGGCTGCCTGAAGCATGATCCTCCCAGGGCACTGTCCGCACCGAAATTCATAGAGAACCAGTTGACGAACGGGTTCGGGACTTCATCGGTTGAAAACGCGGGTGAGTTGGTGCTCTCCTCTTTCTGTGCTCCTTTCGTGCGCTGACTGGCACCCCAATCCCTCGGGCCCCACGATTTGTCGCGCACACCAAAGCCATCAACCTGCCAACTTTTATCGCCCATTGAGATGTGGCCTGATACTCGCCCACTTTGTTCGAAGTGGCCGTAGGCGCCGGTGGAGCCGTCGTCGGAGTGACTAAAGTAGGGTTCGGTAATGCAGTCGAAATTGAGGTTCATCACAAGAGAAGCCGGTGCGAACCACCCCTCAGGTCGATGCTTAGATCGTGTGAGTAAGACTTGTGAGTCTTGAATATCCTGAGAAGGCCCGTCGTAGGAGATCGCCCACGCCTTGTGCGGTGAGAGGCATTCGATCTGCAGATCACCCACCTTGAGGTCGCCGTCGTATTGGGTGAGGTCACCCTTTATGTTGCGCCGACTGTAAGTAAACGCGACGCGGCTGCCCTCAAGGTAGATCACGTGCAATGCGTCTGCCCACCCATCGCCGGGGCGAAAACCCATGCGAGTGAACATGCCAATCTTCGAGGCAGGATCAACAAAGTTGAAGTAGTAGCTTTCGCTCCAGGCTGGCTCGCCGCCAACGGGATGCATCTGCTCGTGATTCATATCGTGGTTCTTTTTGTGGTTTGGTCGCGGTTTGGCGTTTTACTCATAGCCACCTCTTACAAATAGGAAATATCTGGTCCAACGGGTACCACACGCGTCGGATTAATAATTGCGTGACTCGCGTAGTAGTGGCGTTTGAAGTGATCTACAACTACCGTGTCACTGACTCCAGGTAAGCTATAAAGCCGTTTCGTGTATGCCCAGAGCTTCGGATACTCGACCAGCTTCTTCAAGTTACACTTAAAATGGCCGTGGTACACCGGATCGAATCGAACGAGCGTCGGGAACAACCGCCAATCTGCCTCGGTTAACTGATCACCAACAAGGTATTCACTGCCTTCCAGACGATCCTCCAACCAGTCGAGTGTTTCAAACAGGGGAATCACGGCTGCCTCATACGCCTCCTGCGTCATGGCGAAACCCGATTTGTAGACACCGTTATTCAACGTATCGTAAATACGTTTGTTAACGGTATCGATCTCAGTTCGCAGGGGTGCCGGGTAGTAATCACCGGGGAGTGCGCCGCATTCGTCAAACGCACTGTTGAACATGCGTATGATCTCAGAAGATTCATTGTTGACGATAGTGTTTGTCTGCTTGTCCCACAAAACCGGGATGGTTACGCGGCCAGTAAAGGAAGCATCGGCCTTCTGGTACACCTCATACATGCGGCTCGCGTTATTTACGGCATCTGCAATCACACCTTCGCCTTCTTCAAAGGTCCAACCCTCTTTGCCCATAAACCAATGGACAACAGACCGCGAAACCATCGACTCTAACCCTTTGAGTTTCAGGAAAATGTGCGTCCGGTGTGCCCAGGGGCAGGCGTGACCGATGTAAAGATGGTATCGGTCCTTCGCAGCCGCAAATCCGCCCTCGCCGGTGGGGCCAGCCGAACCATCTGGTGTAATCCAGTTTCGGAATTGGGAATCGGGCCGCAAGAACTTCGATTCTCGCTTTCGTATATCCATTTCATCCTGAACCCATTCGCCATCGATCAGTTTGCCCAACGCTCAGTCCTCCACGGTGGTTATGACATCCCGCAACTGTTGCCATGTACTGTCGGCCGTTACATCTAGGTTCACCGGACTCATGATGATGTGATCAACGCCCTGCTGACGCTGCAAGGCATAACGTTCCAAAATCTTTCCCTGGTCGCCCCAGGCGATCAACGTATCGATAAAGAAGTCACTGCCTCCGTCCGCAAATTCTTCATCCGCGAAGCCAGCCTCGCGCCAGGCTCGGTGGTAGTTTTCCAACGGCATGTAAATAGAAACCGCACGACGCGCATGCTTACGCGCAAGATCTGGATCCGTCTCGAATACAGTGGGCTGCATCAAATGCAGTTTCCCGTCGCCAATGCGCATTTTTGACTGCTTGGAGTATTCTGGCGGCATCATGTAAACGTAGGCTCCGTCCATGCGATTTGCCGCCACCTGCATCAGCTTCGGGCCATGGGCCGCAAGGTACATGGGCACCTTCTTCCCCCCATGATCGAACATCAACTCTGTTGCTTCATAGCGATCTAAAAAGGCGTGCAACTTTTTGACAGGAGCTATCCAGGGAAGTCCTCTTTGATCGTTGCCCACTTTGTTGGAAACACCCAAACCCAACTCAAAGCGATGCCCTGAACTCTCCGCCAAAGAATAGGCTGCCGCCTTTATCGCGCGCTCATCCCGCGCATATACATTAGTGATGGCGGTGCCTACCTGAATGGTTTGAGTAGCACTTAGCAACGTGGCACAGGAAACAAATGGGTCCCGTCCAAACATTTCCGGCACCCACAGGTTGTCAAACCCAGCATGTTCAGCATTCTGCGCAAGCTGTATAAGTTGTTCGCTGGTGAAAAAATCCGCCGCTACCATCAAACCAAATGACATAGATCAGTCCTTGCCAATGACGAATGATAAATGAACTACCGATAAAACCACTTTGGTGACCAGGCTTCAATCCATCGGCCACATCCAGAACCGAGACACTCCTCACCGGGCGCGACGGCGTGCGTTGCCCGCCGAATGCTAAAACGTCCGCGATGACAGTCGGGGTTGCTTTGAATCGTGAGGTATGACCGCAGTAACTCGCACCGGGCTTCGGAAACTAGTCTATGCGTATATCGCCGCGGTAGAAGCTAATTCCGTCCGGTTCGGATATTGGCCGACGCAGGATGCTTCGCAGGTATTGACGTTTTCGGATTAGATCGTATTGCCAATGAAAAACTGGATTTGAATTTGCGGCTTGATAACCAATTTCAACATCTAGGTTTTGAAATCGACGCACTTCAGCCAATGGATCAGACTACCGTACTGGTCTGGTGCTCTTTGGGCTAAATAGCTGCTGGGATCGCGGGCCTCCAGCGTCAATAGTGGTTAGGTCAATAGTGGTTAGATAGAACCACCTCCGAACCCTGGCTGAACGCTGCAAGCAACCTGACTTAGCCGTGCTCGGCGGATTGGAGGAAGCCGAGCTAGCTACAGCGCTTTCGAGGGAACAGCCGCACGAAGCGCGCCCATTCATATACACTTGCTTAACAACATCACACACTACGCAATGCTGTCTGTGTCACAGTTCACCTTTCTGGGATTAACCAGTTCAAAAACCAGACGGTTGTGGATCTTTTCGCATCAAAATGTGAGATAGATCTCAGACAGGAGAATGTCGTGCGATATTACATTTTTTCTCTTTTTGTAATCGGGTATCTGAGCCTAGCAACGTCGGTGCAGGCAGAAAATATCCTGCGCTGGGTAGATCAGAAGGGCGTTACTCATTTCGCTGATACTCCTCCAATAACTCAAGCGAGCGTCGAAGAGGTCCATTTACAAACGACAAACCTAGCCGACGTGCCGACGAAGGCGCTGAGCACCGGCCTTCGCAATGCCTTCGCCGCGATCGAACAGAACAAAACCTCAGAGACGAGATCTGACATTGTAATAAAAGGTCCGCCAAAGAAAGTACTAACTCCTGCGCCCAGGCCGTCCTCAAAACGCTCGGACCGAAGGTATAGAAGCCGCGCTCGTTAAGATTGCGGACAAACCCTGCATTCGGAGTGAACCGCCCCGGTTCACTCGAGATTCATTAGTTCAGATCTAGGCGCTGGTAGAGTCTTGCACGCGCAACATTTTGCGTTCGCTGCCCTTGACCCCTCACAACGACATAATCGAACTCTATACGACAGTTTATTCGCCGCGAATGGATCGGTAAGCTATTCTTCCTACTACCTTCGCGCCATGGTCTTTAACTATGAGGAGCCACTCGAAACGGCTAGAAGCTGGCAATAACAAGAAGCTGGCAATAGAGGAAAGCACAACAAGATGCACGAAATAGACCCACGAGAGTTTGACGGTGCAGCCTTCCAGAGCAACCCATTTCCCCTTTATCAACGCCTGCGTGATCACCACCCGGCGTTTCATGACCGTTTCCACAATCGCTGGATTCTCTCGCGCTACGAAGATATTGATTGGGCATTTCAGAGCAATGATTGTTTTGATCGCGCGCAGTATCAACCTGATGGACCTTACGAATTTGGCACGTCACACATATTTGGACCAAACATTCTCGAGTATGGCAACAGCGATGAGCATCGTCGCTTGCGCAACATCGCCGCGGGGCAGTTTGTTGGAAAGAAACTCGAGAGTTTTATTCCGATGATCCACCAGATTGCGGAAGAGCTCACGGAGTCTATTCGGCAGAAGTTGAGCGATACGGGAGAAGTCGATCTGGTTGCCGATTACTCATCGCAACTACCGATTCGGGTGATATCCAATATGTTGGGACTGCCGCGCGAAGACGAGAACCGCTTCGTCGGCTGGTATCAGGCGCTGATCGCCGGTCTTGGTTTTGGTGGAGAACATCTCGCGCGAGGCGTCCAGGCACGCAACGAGATGTGGGCTTATCTGGACCCGCTTATCGCCGAACGCACAGGCAAGGACGGAGAAGATTTGCTTTCGAGAATCTGCAATGTCGAGAAGGCAGGCACCCGAATGACCGTAGATGAAGTCAAAGGATTTGTTGCCTTGCTGCTTGCCGCCGGAGGAGATACCACAGACAAAGCGATAGCGAACATGTGGTACCACATGCTCTACACTGCGCCGAGCCAGCTCGATAGCGTGGTAGCAGACTCCAATCGTTGGCAGGACGTCTTTACGGAGATGATGCGGTTTGATGCCGTGGTGCATGCGCAGTTCAGGTTCACCACTAAAGAGCTTGAAATTCAGGGTCAGGTGCTGCCTGAACGCGCAGGAGTAGTCTTGTATCTGGGCGCCGGCAACCGCGATGAGCGCGTATTCAAGAACCCGGATCAATTTGATATCGACCGGGATGACCTGCATTTTGGTATGGAAAACCGTACGGGTCGTTACAAAGATAAGAAGCCTGGCCATCTCGGCTTTGGTGTTGGGCAACACTTTTGCATGGGCTACATCATGGCCCGTCAAGAGTCTGAGATTGCTTGCGCCCAGCTTCTGACAGACATCGGCGTTCCAACGCCGCGTGATTCACATCATCCCGGAATCGTTTCACCCTCTATAGATTCTGGTGGGTTTCGCTCTCCCGCAGAATTGTGGATTCGCAGCTAGTGGCGGGTGAGCCGCGGGTACGCATTAAACACAGCGCCTGCATCCGGTCGGGCGAGTGTTACTACAACCACCCTGAGCTGGTACGGAAGGGCGACGATGGTGATCCACAACTCATAACTACAGACTTGTCGACCCAAGATCTGCTATCACATGCGCAAGATGCAGCAGAAGTGTGTCCTGCACAGGCGATTGAGGTAATAGAAAATCAAAGTTGAGTTAGCCAGGCTCATTCCATGGCTTTGAAGAAAACCTCTCTGATTCTCTATGCTCTGCCTGAGTACGCGGTGTATCTGGCAAGCATACCGGTGGTGCTCTATCTGCCTTTCGTGTACTCACGAGACATGGGGCTGTCGCTGGGCGACGTGGGCATCATTCTGTTTGTCGCCCGCGTGTCTGATGTGATTACCGATCCTCTAATCGGCTATTTCAGCGACAAAACAAGAACGCGCTTCGGGCGCCGAAAACCCTGGCTGGCTGTTGGTACTGCAGTACTCATGAGTTCAGCCTTCATGCTGTTCAATCCACCTGCATCTGTGAGTAACAGCTATCTGCTGATCTGGGCAGTTTTACTGTGGCTCGGCTGGACGATGATCAACATTCCCTACTACGCATGGGGAGCTGAGCTGTCACAGGATTACAACGAACGTACAAGAATCACGGGTTGGCGCCAGCTGTTCGGCTTTCTGGGTAACGTGAGCGTACTGGCTATCCCTGTTCTTTGTGGCCAATACCTCGGCTACGGCTCAACCCCTCGCGAGGGCCTGACGATCATCGGCGGCATGGTGCTCGTAATCCTGCCCATTATCATGACTGTAACCCTGTGGCGTGTTCCCGAACCGGACCACTACGGCAGCACGCACACCCCGTTTTTGACTCATGCTCGCACAATGTTCAGCAATGGCTCCTTCATGCTGCTGTTTTTCGCATTCATGCTGATGTCACTAGGTACGGGCTGGGGATCAGCCACTTTCATGTTGTTCGCAAGTTTTGTAGTGGAAGCAGAGGATCAAACCCAAGCCATATTGCTTGGCTACTACTTCGCAAACGTATTGGCATTGCCGCTCTGGGTAAAGATCTCGGAGCGTTATGGTAAGAAAGAAACCTGGATGGCGGGTGGTGTGTTGTTTGTGATTGTCACGCCTTGCTTTCTGTTACTCGGGGCCGGCAATCTGTTTTGGTTTTTTGTGATCCTCAGTTTTTACGGCATAGCCGGCGGCAACTTCGGCGCGCTTTCCATGTCAATGAAGGCCGACGTCATCGAGATTGGCGCGCGCCGATCGGGCGAGAACATTTCCGGGGCTTACATTGCAGTGTGGTCTCTGGGGCAGAAGTTCGTAATCGCGTTGTCGCTCCTGATTGCCTTGCAAGTACTGGAGTTTGCAGGTTTCGACCCGAGCGGCAGCAACGGCCCGGAAGAGCTGCGGGCTCTTTCACTGGTTTATGTTTTGCCACCCTGGCTGTTCTACGCCATTGCGGTGCTGATTTTGTGGCGCTATCCGATAACGGAGACACGCCTGCAACGGCTGCGTGCCGCGTTCGATCGCCGCGACAGCAGACGACAAGCAAAGGCAATCAAAGCCAGCCAATAGAGCAATATTCAGCGGCGATGCGAGTTGCTTTAGATTAGATTTCATTGCAACATCGGAGCTGTCGTGTCCGTCTCAATAGATTCGAGCAGTCGGTAACGTACGCTGTGGGCCTTAGCTTGGGAGAGAGCACAAGGTTCACGCGCTCAGACTTGCACCTGACCGTCTGAAGCGCACCAGCGTATCGCACCAGGAATCACGACTTTAGGCTGGCACCAC
Organism: uncultured Pseudomonadales bacterium; assembly: GCA_964519335.1. Taxonomy (GTDB): domain Bacteria; phylum Pseudomonadota; class Gammaproteobacteria; order Pseudomonadales; family Azotimanducaceae; genus JALZVT01. The sequence goes on along the minus strand of CAZFIA010000069.1, from coordinate 10,554 downwards.
GTCCAATTCACTGTGAAGCGAGGGAATTCACGATGTTGCGCCGCCCCGAAACTTGTCAAAACTTCCATTTAAGAACAAAGACCAAAGGCCCGATCCGCACTGGCCGGGCATTTACCAGGCTCATCACTTACGCACTCGCGATCACATTCGGCAGTCTTGCGTGGGCAGCGGAAGAAGACCGCGTGCTCGAAGAAATTGTCGTCACCGGCACCAAGCGCGACACCTCTCAGCAAGATACGCCCATCGCAATCTCAACCCTGACCGCCGCAAAGATCGGCAAGACCTTTGGCAACGACATTCGTGCTATTGGCGATCTGGCACCCAACGTGAACCTAACGCTGCAGACTGGCTTTAATGCGCTGGCGGGTGGTATCCGTGGCACGGGTAGCATCTCGATTCTCACAACCCAGGATCCCAGTGTCGGCATTCTCATTGATGAATTTGCCCTAAGCCACGTGCAAACCCAGTTTGTCGAGTTGTTTGATTTAGAGCAGGTCGAGATTTATCGGGGCCCTCAGGGCACGCTGTTTGGCAAGAACAGTACAGGCGGTGTTATCGCCATAACCTCCAAACGACCTGACCTGGAACAGTTGGGCGCTTCGATTCAGCTCACGGGTGGTGGCTATGATAGCGGCGAAAGTACCGGGAAAGCCCAGGTAGCTTTCGACTTACCGTTGATAGAAGGCCAGCTCGGGTTGCGCTTCGCAGGGTCATATACCCGTGAGGAAGGCTTCTACAGAAACGACAAAGACACTGCGATATTCCCAAATGCACCCATTTTGGGGGCGTTTGGCCTGGACCCGGCGGATCTGCCGCCTGAACTGGATACGACCACCGTCGGCGATGGCAGACGACTGGGTGGCAAAGAGGTAGTCGCACTCAAAACCAAATTACTGTGGGCCCCAAACGACATCTACGAGGCTTACGGCATCTGGGAACTCGTGCGCGATCGTTCAGACTCCCCTCCCGGCGTGAACGAAACCCCCGCCGGCGAAGGTTTCTTGTTTGATGCACTCGGTTTTCCGGGCATCCAGGCTGCGGGTCACGACGATCCTTTCAGCACGGGCGTGACGAATCAAGGCGCAGGCATCAATATCCGCGACGGCCATCAGGTAAACATCGACGGGTTTTATCTCAATCAAACAGTGAACTTCGAGCAGTTCAGCATTAAGTCTATAACCGGCTATCGAGAGCAGACGGAAATTCTGCCCAGCACCTATACCGGAGAGGCATTCCTGTCCCTCTTTGATGCCACCCGGAACCTCCAACGCGAGCAGTTCCAACAAGAGCTGCGGTTACTAAGCAACTTTAGTGGCCCTGTGAATTTTGTTATCGGCGGCATCTTCAATAGCGATGATCTCGATTTCAATTCCAACGCCACCGTAGGTTTGACCTCCATTATTCCTGCGTTCAACGCCGGAACCGGATCATTTCTCGATGACCGCGGCTTCATCAATCTTGATCTGCGTGGCATCTCCGGCGATCCCACCAACGGTACTGTGGAGCAAGACCGAGAATCTATCGCGTTTTACATCGACGGCACCTACGATGTGAATGATCGCTTGAGCATTAGTGCCGGGCTCAGATACACGGAGGACGAGAAAGATTTTTTCCGCCGAGCCAACGGTGGCGGCGCCTGTAATCAGTTTACGGAGGAGATAGATGCCGTACTCGCAGATCCGACACTGCCCTTCGATCCACTCACCAATTGCTCGGCCGACCTGCGCTCTAACGCAGCAAGCCGCTTAGGCATAACCGGCGAACAGACAGATCCATTCGATTCCGGGCTGCCTGATAGTGCCTATAGTTTAGTTGCTGACAACTCGGAAACCTTTAGGGAAGTCACCTGGCGCGTAGTGGCCGACTACAAACCTACTGAAGATTCGCTCGTGTACGCGAGCATAGCGACCGGCTTTCTGGCCGGCGGTTTCTCGGAGACCTGTTCGCAAGTAGTCACTTGCATCGCCTTCGACCCTGAAACCAACACCAATTACGAGGTTGGATTCAAGGCTGACTTGCTGAACCGGCGCTTGCGAGTGAATGGCGCAGTGTTCTTCACCGACTACGAGGATCTGCAGCGCAACCAGGTGTTCGCATTTACCCAGCCAAACGGCGACGCGGGTCAGGAAACCATCACGTTGAACGCTGGCGAATCGCATGCCTTTGGCGTTGAGCTCGAAACCACCTGGCTGCTCACTGAGTCGTTTAGCGTGGAGGCAACTGTCGGCTACCTTGACGCCGAGTACGATCAGTTTTCCTTCGATGCCGACCCCACGGATGACGTCCCACCGCTAGATCTCACTGACCTGGACGTTCCCTTTGCCTCAGAGTGGCAGCTTGGCCTGGAAGCAAACTACGATATGCAACTCGGCAATGGCGGCGGGATAACATTTACCGGTGGGGCGCACTACCAGAGTGAGGCGGAATTGAGCCCCTTCGATCCAAACGCAGCTGCTGCAGGTGTTGCGCGCCACGCGACATTTACACAGCTGGAATCCCGTACCTTGCTCAACGCCAACATCACCTACTTTGACCCTAACGATCGCTGGCACCTCACCTTCTGGGGCAAGAACCTGAGCAACGAGGAGTATCGAGTGTCAGCAAATTCGGTGGGCGCACTGTGGAACTTCACCCAGTATGGCGCACCACGTCAATGGGGTATTGAGTTTGGCATGAACTTCCAATAAATCCAGGATCAGCCGGTAGCACAAGCACAGGCGGCCGCAGACATGAGCAGTAAAACCCCCAATCACTCTGCGGGGCCCATGCAGTGCCCCCTCAGCCTCGACGAGGTTGACCTGTTCGGCGAGGGTGCTCAGGAGCATTGGTACGACGCTTATCCAATTCTTCACGATGCTGCCCCTGTGCATCGCATTCCCGGAGAAGGCTACGGCCCTGACAGCGACGGTTATATTCTTAGCAAGTACGAGGATATATCCCGGGTAGTAAAAGACCCGGTTCGCTACATGCCCACGCTCTTTCTGTCGCTTGATCAGTTCAAGGAGCCCGACAAGTCGCTGGAAGATCAGGAGTTTGTCAACGCAATGATGCTGTCGATGAACAGCCTGCGACCCGACAACACCCTGTGGCGAGCCCATCGGCAGGAATTGACCGATCCATGGGTAGGGCCCGGCGCCTCGCGCAACGAAGAGATGACGCGTAACGCAGCGTTGGGTTTGATCGACAAGTTTGCCGACCGCGCCGGAGCGGGCGAACCCATCGACTTCGTGCGCGAGTTTGCTCGCCCGCTTCCACAAATTGTGATGGCCAACATTCTGGGTTTTCCGCTAGAAGATATTCCACGCCTGGAAGCCTGGGGTAACGCCCAGGTGGCGGCTTTTGTTTATGGCAAAGGTCATCGTAACGAGATGACTGAGACACAATTGGTTGAACAGTTCGAGGCGCTCAAGGAGTTTCAGGCTTACACCGCAGAGGCAATCAGTGCAAAGCGGAAAGAACCTTGCAACGACATGATTAGTTTTCTAACCGAGGTGACTTACAGCGCCCTCGATCGCAAGCTAACCGACATGGAAATCAACGGTATCGTCTACGCGATGATGATCGGTGGGCTGGAAACCACTCAATACGCCATCGCCGAGCAGGCACAGCTGTTGTGCGAAAACCCCAATACCTGGGCAACGCTTGATGCCGATCGCAAGCTGCTGCGGGGGTTCACCGAAGAAGGCATGCGCTTGCGCTCGCCAACCCAGGGTTTGTCTACCCGCGTTACAACCCAGGACGAAGTCTTTCAGGGTGTCACCGTGCCAAAGGGCTCGCTGCTGCACCTGCGCTGGGCTGCAGGCAACGTAGACCCTGAAGAATGGGACTGCCCATACGACCTGAACGTAGAGCGCAAGGCGGTCACCCGGCATCTCGTATTCTCGCAAGGGCCGAGAGTTTGTCCTGGTGCCCACCTCTCGCGTCTTGAACAGGTTACCGCCTGGGATTGCTTGCTCGATGCCTTTGGCGGCATACGCTATGCCGAGGACAACAGCTTTCGCCACCAGCCCGGCATCATGCTCGGCACATTGGAACTGAACCTACATTTCGAGAAAACTGCATGACGCTTAATGTTCTGGTAGTCAGCAAAGGCCACGATTACGACCACACCTCGTTTATCGCAATGTTCGATGCGATGGACGACATAGAAATGACCCTGGTGGAACAACCTGCAGCGAGCGTGGTTCTTGCACACGCGGCAGACACCTACGACGCCGTCTTCTTCTATGATATGTGTGGCATTCCCGGCATGGAGTTACCCCATGACCGATCTGGCGGCAGTGGCGCGCCCACTCCTGATTACGCCGCAGCCGTTGAGTCGCTGCTTGAAAAGGGTACGGGAATACTGCTGGTAAACCACGCAACCGTTAGCTGGGCAAACTGGCCGCTGTGGCGACAGATCAGCGGCAGCTCGTTTATGCTGGCGGGTGGTGAGTTGCAAGGCCAACAGGTGCCCGGGTCGGGTTATCGCGGCGGCCACGGGCCTCATCCCAACGCGACGCTCCGCCTGGTTCCACAAACTAAACACCCGGTGCTACAGGGCCTTGAAAGGGGCTTTGAAATCACTGACGAGCTGTACTTAAAGACTGACTTGTATGGGCCAAACGTTGTGCCCCTGCTACGCGGCGATTATGAGTTTGTGGTGGAGAACTTCACCGCGCCGCCACTCGCAAGCGCTGAGGAACAGGCCAGCTGGAATCACCCACCCGGGAGCGATCTGATTGTCTGGGCAAATGCAGCAGGCAACTCCCCTATTGTGGTCTCCGACGTGGGCGATGGTCCGCTCGCCTACGACAACCCCGACTACCGAATCCTGATCAGCAATGCGCTAAAATGGGTGGCATCAGAGTCAGCACAACGCTGGGCGAGCCAGATTTGAGGATTGGGAGTTTTGCGTGAACAAAAGTGGTGTGCTTCTACTTGTTTACCGTTTCCATTCTAGAAAGTACTACTTGCCCCTCTTTGAGCTCTAATTTTCCATTGCCAGGAAAACTAAGAAGGCTGTTAACCCTCCCGATGCCGTATCCGTATACCAGGTGCATCCTTCCAAGATCTGTTGTAGCCACACCGCCGCCTGACAGTTGACTGTCTGCCACAATCCTCATCGACCCGCTGGTGCCGTCGCTACACGAGTATCTTGCCCGACCGTTTGGAAAGGTCAGGTACCGATAGCTTCCACTGCATTCCATAGCCTGCTCCAAAGCCTGAAGAGAAAAAGTACCGGCCGTGCCTGCGGGGTAAGCCCGCCCTACTAGAACGATTTCTCCAACCACGGCAACCGTAAGTATGCCGGGGGGTTGTCGTGGGGTATTGCTTGAGCAACCCAACAGTACGAAGACTAGAACCACCGAGATTGGAAATCGCTTAGGCATGCCGCCTAATGCCAGGTTGAGAGAGGATTTACGCGGGACCAGGCTAGACGTGGCTAAACGAAGCTGCGGGTTATTTTCGATCATAAAGTCTCCTAATTTGCCTGACATGACCTTCCTTTTTGGAACATTCAAACAGCATCTTCTTGCTGTGTAGGGTATCGATCACTCGTCGCTAGCTGCCAAATTCGCAACCCAACGGAGAGTAGGCGGGATAGATGGGCTCTTCAGCTCCTGAAAAGTAGAAGCAATCTTTCCTAGGCTTCTGTTGGCCAATCTTTGGCCCAACTTCGGGCTAAGAACGTCGTCCACACCAGCAACACACAGAGCAAACCCAGAATAGAGGCAATATCTCTGAACCCCGAGTGCAGATGATAGGTGCCGATCCGGATTGTCGAGTTGTCAGTAAATTTACCCTGCAGCGATATCACTACTCCATCTTTGAACTGTGGCCCTCCCTCTAGCCTGATAGTTTCGCCATAGGACGTTTTAACGTTAGCTACATCGCCGTTCAGGCTCACAAGATTTCGATCTATCTCAATGTACTTCCCAACCCTGTTCTCACTTTGTTTGAGTGTGTTTACATAATGATTGTCTGCCAGGTAGACAGACTGAATAAAGGCGATAGGCATAACTAACCAAGTTAGGAATAAAGCACCACTTAAGCTCAGAGATCGCCTATTAAGAGAAAACTCATGGTTATTCGGCTGAACTGACCGGCTAAGATTGAATACAAAATAGATGAATCCCGCAGCCATTAGCACGTAAGTTCCCAAACTATCTGGCCAGAAGAGGTTAAACCTAAGCAGATCCCAGCTAACAGGCGCTAGGAAGTGCACCCCGTTTGCCCACTTAACTTGTAACGCATCTAACAATAAATGCAGCGCGCAACCCATTGCCAAAATGCCAAACACCTTACTGCGTTGCTTGGCCAGCATGGAGAACGCTCCGCAAATAGCCAGGCACAATATTAGCGACGATTGCGCAACGCAATACGCTCGCAAATCATATAGGTTGATAGAAATGGACAGTGCTTGAACTATTCTCTGTAGAACCCATGACAGATCAGGAATAACACACCCCAAGTAGATCCACTTAAAGTCTGCGTGGCTAATTACCGCCCTGGTGAATAATCCATTGATCGCGAAATGAGCAATTGTATTTGGCATTACCGTTGATCAATGATTGAGAATCAGCATTGAGTAGAGAATAGGAAGCAAAACCTGCTTTTCCTCAATAGTTTCAGAATACGGCCTAAACAATCAGGAAGTATACATAGCAGGGCTGATCTCAGGCGAGCCTGAGCCGCATGGGTAAGCAGGAGTAGCAGGAGTAAGGAGAACCACCGAGCCACAAGAATAACTGGGGGTCGAGATCTCCTATGGTCCGCCAATGAGGTTGTTTCAGTTGCTGCTTGTTGCAACTTCCCAGTGCAAAATGGGTAAGTTCTTCAATCGCAATATTGGGTTGTGCCAGTGTTTGAGCATAAGGGAGGGCCAATAGTAGAAGAACCGCAATTTTGGTTAAACTAACGGTTCTCAATGGCCATACCCCTGCACCACGCGATTCAATTAGACCTATTCTTATGGCGTTTGCATGACGAATGGGTAGTCACAGTAGCATAACGCAGAAGATAGACCAGTGGGGGTCGTCGTATCATCGGCTTCGGGCTAAGAACATCATCCACACCAGCAACTTCGCGATCAGGTGAACTCGTTGCGAAGCTAGTTAGCCCTTATCGCAAGAGAGATTAGACCTGGCACTTGGTCCTGTCCCCCATAATCAGTGACTGGGTTTGGAGGCGGCTGGTGTCAGCTGCAACTCATGTGTCCAACACGAGCGCGGCTGGCTGTGTAAATAGTAAAACGCCTCAGCGATAGCAACCGGGTCCATCACCAGATCTGGGCGTTGTTGTGCAATGGGTAAGGCACGGGTGCCTGGCGAGTCGATGAGTCCATCTACTACTACATTCGCCACGTGCACACCATGAACGGAATACTCTTCGGTCAGAACCTGCGCCAGAGTGCGCATCATCACGCGAGGATAGTAGAGCGACTCTCCGGTTCTGCGTTTCCTGCCACGCAACGATGCCGCATTGTTGGTGATCAGAAACGATCCACTGCCACGCTCCCGCATGCCAGGCATGATGGCCTTTGCCAATAGAAACGGCCCCCTGCTGGAGATGTGTTGCGCCGTTTCAAACACCTCAAGCGGTACGTGTTCAAGCAACTCATTGCCTTTCGGCAAATCTCGCCCTTCGAGGTAGCCGGCATTTAGCACCACCGCATCCGGTTCACCGAGCGTTGCTCGAATCTGCTCAATGGCAGAGTTGATCGAAAGATCAGAAACCAGATCGAGTTCAACCACTTCACACCGAACGCCCATAGCGGCAACCGCTGCCTGCAGGCTACTGGCGTTACTCGCCTTGCGAGTGGTGAGCACCACTGAATATCCGGCAGCGGCAAACCGCTGGGCGATAGCGCCGCCCACACCCCAGCGAATGGCTACCGGCAACTCGGAATCATCGAGTACCTGGCCGTGCGCAAATTGCGTGTTACGACCGTCTGCCTGCCACTTGGACGTGGCGCCTACCACAACGGCAATTGGTGCTTCAGACATGCCAGGTTCCAGTGCTGTCGAGTTGTCCACAGGGTGCCATAATCCCGGCTAAGACATAAGGGAGATTGATCGATGGCGTCAACAACCTCATAAAATTCAGAAATTGGCAATGAATTGTGCAGTTCTAAACGTCAAGAAAAGGCACCAGGTTTTTGTTCGCGGCATGCCGCCCGCGCTAGCCTACTGTTTGCAGCTAATTATGAGCAACAGTTCACAGTACGCGTTTATTCATCCAGTAACTTAGGCCGGCAGGTCGTAAGCGCTGGGAAGAGCCTGCAAACTGATTTCTTTACCTATCTACTGTCCAGAGAGCGTTCTTTGGCAGACTGTCGAGAAATATATGATGCCGGATTGCGTCAGACGATGAGGCTCAGAACGAGCGCCAAACCCCTGCTACTGCTCAGCTGGCTGCTGTGGGCACTGCTTGCAAAACCCGTCCAAGCCGGGCGCTTGGAGGCGGGCATCTTCACGGCCCACGATACCTTCGGCAACGACTTCAACCCCGAGCGGGTTAATTTTCAACAGCCCTTCGACACTGTGCCGATCGTTGTTGCGCTGTCTGACTCGACCGGCGGTAACTCGGCATCCATTCGAATCACCAATGTCACCACAACCGGTTTTGACGAGCTAATTCTCGAGCCCGACAACTTCGATGGCGGCCATCTTGCCCAAATCGTTCACTACATAGCGGTCGAGCCGGGGCGCCATGTATTGCCCGGTGGCCACACGATTGAGGCTGGTAGATTGAATACCGCAGCCACCCAATTTGGCAACGGTTTTACCGGTGTCGCAACTTTCACAACAGTGGGCTTCTCTGCGCCGCTGCCTGTGGCGCCGACATTGATATCGCAGATCCAAACGGCGAACAGCGAAACCCGCAACGTCGCCGACCAGAGTTCACGGCCACATATCACGGCGATCTCACAGAATGCCGGGACTAACAATTTTCAGATCGCCTTAGATCGCAGTCAATCGAACACGGGGGTGGGCCCCGTAACCGAAACCCTGGGCTGGATCGCCTTTCCGAACGCTACTGTCGACAGCTTGCCGGATGTCTCCGGTAACAATGTGCAGTGGAGTGCGTTGAACACGGCAACCAATATACGGGGTTGGTTAGACGGCTGCTTCACAAACACTACGGGTCTGAACAGCACCACGGCGGTCGTTATCGCGAAAAAACGTACCCGCAACAGCTTCGACGGGGGTTGGTTGCGCAGCTGCGGCGTCGGTACGGCAACAATCGGACTGCGCGTCGATGAAGACACCGACCAAGACGATGAGCGAAATATTGCGGTTGGCGACGCCGAGTCTGCGGCGATCATTTCATTTTCTCAGCCGTTCCACGCGAACCTCGTGGCCGATCTGGCCCTCCGCAAAAGTGTTGTTGGGTTCGTGGATCAGTTCGGTAGCGACCACGCGCTTCCGGGGGCCGAAGTAGAGTACCGGATCGAAGTCACCAACGACGGGAATGCGCCGCCCGATATCGCCTCAGTGATAATCACCGACGTCTTGCAGGCGGAGATCGCGCTGAGGGTCGATGACTTCGCCCAGCCCGGCAGCGGACCCGTCGAGTTCATCGACGGCACACCTCCCAGCGGTTTAACCTGTCTGTTCATCAGCCTGGCAAGTCCTAATGACTGCATCGACTTCTCGACTGATGGGGTGAACTTTAACTATGTACCCGTCGCTGGCGGCGATGGTACAGACTCGGCGGTGACCCACATACGCTTCACCCCGGCAGGCTTCATGGCATCCGATCAAGGCAACGGTGCACCGGGCTTCTCGATTGGGCTGCGGGCGCTTCTCCGCTAACCTCTAACATCATCCCACCGGTCAGACACAACCTGGTCCACACGATGCTTCCAGTCTGCGAAACCACATTCTGATCAACGAGCGTGCGGCTGTTCCCATAGAAATGGTATGGGTTATTTTTGGGCAATCAAATAGTGGATCATCTCCACCACTTGCTGGGTGGTTTGCGCCCAGGCCTCAGCAGAGGCATCCACCTCTTTTAGTGGATGAATAATACTTTCATCATGCAAAGTAATATAAGGTCGGCCTAAAGCAGCGCAATAACCGGCATCAAAGGCCGCATTCCACTGCTTGTATTTATCACCAAACCGAACAATAGCCAGATCGCAATCCTTAATCGCATTCTGAATTCTGATCTTATTCACCTTGGCGGATTTGTGATCTCTCCAAAAGCCAACTTCTTCTGCACCTAATACATCGCCTGCAGCATCCGACGCTGGATGGTCTGTCACAGCGGATGAAAAGCTAACATCTAGATTCAATTTTGCGCAGCCATCAATAATTTGCTGCCGCCAATCAGTGTGTATTTCACCAGAAAGATAAATATTCCATGTCATATGATTATTCTCAATATCCTAGGGGACAGGACCAAGATCTCTCTGCTAAATCGTAAGGTCCAAGTGGAAAACGTAGCGGGGCTTTCGTAAGCCCCGCAATACGAATTCTGTGGGCGAGGCACGTGATCAATTCAGATCAGCCTTCGCACAGCTCGGCGAAGGCTATCATTGCCTCAGAAATCTGCTTTGCATGGGTA
>CAZFIA010000068.1:0-20862 GCA_964519335.1 uncultured Pseudomonadales bacterium | reverse complement strand
ACTTTGTAGTGACCGTCGACTACAAAGGCGGCCATGTACATCTTGAAGCGCCCTCCCCAGCCAGCCCCAACCCGTAAAGGCTCATAGTCACGGCTTATCAAGGAATGCCGAACGCTATCGGGTATATACTTGGCTAATCTGCCAACCGGGGAGCCAAATACAATGCCCTATATAGAAGGACATCTCGTTCATGACGCGGACAGCCATTTGATGGAGCTGTCGGATTGCTTGAACCCCTACTTCGAAAGCTCGCTACTCAAACGTTTTTTAGATCATCCGAATCTGGGTATCCGAGTCGGCAATCGTCTCGCTATCGAAGATGCGCAGAAACGTCAGGAAGATGAGGCGTTCCGTGCCTCGGCGTCCGAGAACATCATGTTGCGGAAAAACTACGAGGCTCAGGGTGCATTTCTGAAACAAGATCGACCGGCCGCAGTGGATGAGCTTGGCGTGGCTAGCCAGCTGGTGTTCACCACATTTTGTCTCGGTAACTTTGGCTTCGATCAAAGTGATGACATGGCGCTTTGCTATGGCGCTGCGACCGCCCACAACAGAATGATGACCGACTTTTGTGCGGTGGATAAACGTTTGCTTGCAACTGCGTATGTGCCCTTAGAAGACTTTGCACTGGCAAAACAAACGGCAAAGGCCGCGATCGACATGGGCGCCAAAGCGCTGATGATACCGTCGTGGTGTCCGCAACAACATAGCCCCAGCCACATTAAATTGTATCCGGTATGGGCTATGGCTGAGGAAGCGGGCTTGCCTATCCTGTTTCATGTTGGGGGCGAAGACAAACTAAACCTGACCTACAAAAACAATGGGCTTCCCCCGGTTGCAGATTTTCACGGCGGCGATGCCAACTTCACTTCGATTACCTACCTCCCCATATCTACATCGGTGCAGCAGACCTTAGCCACACTAATCATCGATGGTATTTTTGATAAGTTCCCAAAGCTAAAGTGGGGAGCAATAGAGTTGGGGGCGTCTTGGTTACCGGGTTGGTTGCGCAACCTGGATTCCGCAGCACACGCCTTTCGTAAGAACGAAGAACGGTTGCAAAAACTCTCAGACAAACCTTCAGAGATTGCTCGCAGACAGTTGCGGGTAACGCCCTACCCTCATGAAGACAGCGGCTGGATTGTTCGTAACTCGTTTGAAGAGATGTGTCTGTTTTCTACGGACTATCCCCATGTTGAAGGCGGGCGTAATCCGATGAAACGTTTTGGTGAGGCGCTAACGGATTTACCGCAATCTGCAGTAAACGGGTTCTATGCAGAGAACTTCATCGACATGATGGGCGAGGGTTTGGCCTCAGAGTTGCGACGCCCCTGAGTTTTTGTCGCTCTCGGCGACCAGGGCTCGCACTCTGGGAATCAGTTCCCGGCCATAGTCAATCACGTCTGGCAAAGGACAATAGCCGCGGATTAAGTAGCCACGCGCAATAGCATTGAAGGCCATTCAGAGTCGGGGTTAGATTGAAATCTAACCCCGACTCTTCATAACAACCTGCCAACTTTACTCATCAACCACATGTACTCTCTCACAGGTCGGCGTATCAGCCATACTACCCAGGTTGTCGTATCTGGAAACGAGCTCGAAGTCACTCCAGCTGATGCCTCTTTGGCCACCTTCAGGGGTGTCGTTGCACCAGTATTCCAGATCAAAGGCTCCCCCTACCATCCCAACGTCCTCCCATTTGACGCTGTCGTTTATATCATTTGCAAGGCCGAACTGGAGCGCTGCGCCGTTAGAACCATCGCCCATAATCATGCCGTAGTTCTCCAGCGCGGTAACAATCTTTCCCACATATGGCGGTGCATTATCTGGTAACGGACAAGCTCCTTTTTTCAATCGCATACGCGACCCATACACCAACTGGCGCATTCCATTTGCAGCATTTTCTGGATCAGCCGGATTGTCGGGAACGTATGCATCTCCAGGATCAAACTCGTCATCGCCGGGCAACCAGTTAACATTACTCGTAGTTAAGGTTGGGTTGTGTGTGCCGCCACCAGTCGCTTCCGTAATTTTCACGTAAGTATCACCTTCGAAAAACGCATTTAGCGTAACGCCCCACAGCGCGTGCTTGATTTCGGGTTGAAGGGTTTCACTCGCGTGCAGCACCATCGGCGCTTGGGGCCCACCATACGCCCATGGCGATGTACATCCGAAACCTTCTGGATTAGCGGTTGTTTCCGGGTCTACACCCTGCTCGCGACGAAGCGGGGCCTGCGTCATGTCCCATCGCGCCATACTGCCGGAAGAAAACAAATTCTGGCCGTGAGGAGACCTTCCCGGAGGATGACCGGGGCCAAAACATTTCCAAGACTCCGTTAACTCACTTGTATCTTTGTTAAAGACCTGACAATGACAGTCGCCCTCTTCGGTTCGAAGCCCCTGGCCCGTTGGGTCAGGACCACCACAGGTAAAGGCTGGGTTGGCTTGCACTTGCCAACCCTCCATCCAAGGCATGTTTAAGTGATCACTGTGTGGAATGCGAGCATCACCGTCGTCATCCTCTAGTTCCTCTGCAGTAAAATTATTCCCTGGTGTTCTCAGCAGCGGTCTAGTTGTGGGCGTCGCGTTTGTCGCGGTATGCACATAGTTGCCGAAGGTCTGCCGGGGGTCTGCTTGAGATTTACCTACTATAAATGAAATAAACAATTCAGCGTCATTACCACGACAATGGTTCCCTACAAGAACACTCCTATCTCTAAGATGTTCATCATCTTCTGAAAGTTCACGATCATCCAATAATCTGCAGTCGTCCCCGAGTGGCGTGAGGTGATCAAGTTTCTCGCCGGGATTACCCAACAAGTATTTTTCCGCAGCAGCCAGGTAATTAATTACAAGATCTGATTCGCGAACTGGCACAACATCGTCCACTCGTTGATTATAAAAGTGATCGGGGTGACCAAGCTGGCCGACGCAAAAGTTAGTCTCCGGATAGCCACGCAAGTGCTCGGGTAGAGCGGGTAGGTGTGGATTGTCAGCGGTAGTTGAGCCGTCGACACAGAGATTGCCTCCTGGGCGAGGATCAGGAGGTGGGTTTTGAGTCGAGCTATCGGGCATCACCCCAATCCCGATCGGGTCAGTGCTCCCAGTCGGAAAGCAGTCAGTAAATGGGGAGGTGTCATGAATGTCGTTGTCCACACCACGGGGAGAAATTCCTGGTACAACCGAGGTGCCCAGCTGGTACTCACCGACCGGAAGACCAGTGATTAAGAACGTGCCATCAGCTCCGGTGGTTCCAGGGTGCGAGTCCCAGGGTGGGTCACAGCGGTGAAGAGTGACCGCACGGCCAGCCGGTTCCGAAGGCTCACCAGGATCTCGTGTGCCATCCAGATTGAGATCGATCCAGGCAAAACCGCCAAGTCCATCAGCCGGTACACCGTCTCCGGAATCGGGAGGTGGGTTTTGAGTCGAGCTATCGGGCATCACCCCAATCCCGATCGGGTCAGTGCTCCCAGTCGGAAAGCAGTCAGTAAATGGGGAGGTGTCATGAATGTCGTTGTCCACACCACGGGGAGAAATTCCTGGTACAACCGAGGTGCCCAGCTGGTACTCACCGACCGGAAGACCAGTGATTAAGAACGTGCCATCAGCTCCGGTGGTTCCAGGGTGCGAGTCCCAGGGTGGGTCACAGCGGTGAAGAGTGACCGCACGGCCAGCCGGTTCCGAAGGCTCACCAGGATCTCGTGTGCCATCCAGATTGAGATCGATCCAGGCAAAACCGCCAAGTCCATCAGCCGGTACACCGTCTCCGGAATCGGGAGGTGGGTTTGGGCCTGTGTTTCCTTCAGGGTCATCCCCTTCAACATAAGGACCAATAGGTTTACCACCGGTTCCCGCTAAACCGCTTTGATAACCCGCAACCATAAATTCGACTAGCGCCTGCGTGGTGTATCTGGGGTCGTACCCCTCGTCATCGTTCAACTTCATAAGCTCATCGATCGCATGCTCAGCCGTACCAGGACCGTTAAGCTCTGCGTCCCAGGCCGCGAGGCTCCTGGGCGAGTAGGTGTAGGTGTATCCTCCATCTGCGATGCTCGGGCTTATCAAGGAGCCTTCATCTGTATCTCGACCAAACCTGGCTCCATGAACACCTAAGCCAAAAATATCAGGTTCCACCGGGCCATCTTCATTGAGCTCGTGATAGACGTTGTGGCCAATATCGCCAATAAAGGTATCCGTGTTTACTACGTATTCGTCCAGGGCTGCAGAGCCGTCAGGATTAGTTTCAGGGGACGCGCTGCCAATGGCGAAAGCAGAAGTAACACCACTGTCAGCAAACACGATGCTATTTATAAAGGAATCCCCGAAACCCGCTCGTGTATTTGGACCCTCATCAAGCGCGATCGCTTGCGAGTTGTTAGAAACTCGTGCCACACAATTGCTAAACCCAACTCTCACACCAAGGTGACCGTTAGCACTAAACATTGTCGGGTCGCTACCTCCACCGGTGTTGCCAATTATCCCGCAGTTCTCCACTGACAATTTGGGAGTTCTACCCGTCTGCAAATAATACTGATTGTCTCCATCGGTTAAGATGGCATCTCCGGTATCCGTTGTGCTGGGATTGTCTACTTCGAACCAAAAGTTCCTCAGCGTCGCGTCGTCCGATAGGAAGTTTGTTCCCCACCCATGGGGATTGTTAACCGTGTAGTAGAGGTAGCTGTAATTGGAGTCACCGAGGAGCGGAACCGTGGAATCTGAACCACTAGCTACGAATATGTGATCGTGACTCGCTACGTTGCCGAGGTGATGGCCTTTCCGATTACCCCCACCACTCGAAGAAGCTATAACATAGTGGTCGAGAACGTACCCAGGTACGCTAACTAATGAAATATCCGAATCAGATACGATATGGGTCAGCGAATTAGGAGTAAGGTGGGTTAGATTTTCAATGTCTTCCTGGGTAGCGTCAGGCAGCGGGATAGTATTGTTTGCAGTTCTAACCAAAACAGGGGCGCTCGGTGGCGTGGAGTCTGCCATTATCTGAGGCCCGGCATAACCTTCGAAGTGAAAGCTAGGCTTAGCGTTGGACTCGATTTTTTGCTGATTCCGAAAAGTCAGCCGGTCCATGTTAACCCGCGTGAAATTACCAGCGTCATAGCCAAAAATTCTCAATCCACCAGTGTTGTTGAATTCAATATATTGCGCGTCGTAGATTGAAACGCCATTAACATTGCCCATGTTTATGTTCCAGGCAAGCCCTTGATTTGGATTTGCACTACCATCGTCGCGCAGTGGCCTTGGATCAATGGCATCTCTAATTATTCCGTATGAGCCGACAAAACGAGAGTCTCGACTAGGACCGATAAAGTGATAGCCACCAACTGCTCCTTCAGCGAGGGCAATAGTCGCGCGTCCTCCAGCTGCACCAGCAAAACGAATAAGCTGCCGCGGTGCGTTTAGCTGTACTTCGTATTGTTGATCGATATCTTCCGGGTGAAACAGTAGTTTTGAGTTACTCCGCAGTACTATTTCTGCACCCTCTCCATTCATCGTGAGATGGCCCCGAACCGTAAGCTCCGCGCTGCCCGCTAGCTCAAGCTTGCCGATGCTATTGCCATCGTTGTTGAGTGTGATGGCACTGTTCTCCGTGCCCGATCCTATGGTGCTGTTATCAAATACCGTTACCTCATGGCCATTGATCACCACAGTATCAACAGACGTAGGCACAATTCCGCTCGCCCATGTGTTGGCGTCAGCCCAGTTACCTGAATTTGCTGAAAAGACCTGAGCCGCCAGCGCAACACTCGGCATCAGGCAACTAACGAAGACAAGAAAACCCACCACGCCTTTAGAAATTGGTTGATCGAATCTATTACTGTTAGTACTGCAATGAGTTCTTGGCGAGTCAAGCATGAATTGCTCCAGTGTAGTTTTGATTTTCGTAGACGAGCCGCAGGATCAAGCTCGCCTATTTCGGACTAAATACAAAGAGGGAGAATGGAGATAATGAAACAGACGGAGTTCGACTGAACTCGAAAAGACGCGTAGCAGATTGAATTTTCCGAACCATAAGGACATTCCATATACTTAGGCATTTAGGAGTTTAGAAACCAGTAATAGAAACGGGACCGTTACGACTAGTTTCGAAGCTACTGAGCCGAACATAGCACGTTAAACTTGCTGGACGAAAATAAATTGAACTTTCTTC
Organism: uncultured Pseudomonadales bacterium; assembly: GCA_964519335.1. Taxonomy (GTDB): domain Bacteria; phylum Pseudomonadota; class Gammaproteobacteria; order Pseudomonadales; family Azotimanducaceae; genus JALZVT01. The sequence goes on along the minus strand of CAZFIA010000068.1, from coordinate 14,693 downwards.
GGACGAGCTAATACTCACTTAGTGTTACGCTTGTGTAAAAAACTTAGCTGAATCTAAAGAATGCATACGGGTAGGTAGGAAAGAGCCAATGCCAAACTCCTATCGCTGGAAATTAGTAGCCAGCGATATTGTTCGCGTTGCTTGAATCAAGAAAAAGAGCGTGTGTCAGCCTATTGATAATCTACTTCTTGTCTAACAAGAAACTCAACCCACTGAACTTAGAGGCGTGCCTGTTCTCCATCGACCACCCGCATGTGGAAGGTAGTCGCAATCCGCTGAAACACTTTGTTGAGACACTCCGTGATTGGCCGCAGAGCTACGACACCCCTGAACGCATATCGCTTTCGGCAACCAAGGCTCGCACTCTCGGTATCAGTTCCCGGCCATACTCAATAGCGTCTGGCAAAGGATCATAGCCACGGATTAAAAGGCTGGTCGCGCCTAACTCGTAGTACTTAAGCAACGCCTTAGCAACCGTTTCAGGTGAACCAACAAGCGCGGTTGAGTTGCCGGGCGCCCCAGTCACCTCGGCCAGTTTTGTCCACAAACAATCGTCATGAACATCGCTGTCGGCGGCTAGCGCGAGCAACCGTTGCGAGCCAATGTTCTTCGGCGGGCGAGCTTGGGTTATAACGAATTTTGTGTTCGTTCGGAGTGACTACCAGTGACTCGTTTCGGAACCCAATCCAGCGCGTTGGCCGACCTATGTGTGGTGCTTAATTGATCAACACCAAACGAAGTTGGCTTAACCGAGTTCCATCTTCGCGATGATAAATCGTGACCTGTTGATTGCCCGCTGCCAACTGCACTCGAACTGGCGCGTTGGCACCTCGGTTTTGAATGCGTCTAGAACTGAAGCCGCCGCTTCGGGTGGTATCCCAGAGATAGGGCGTGGTTGGTGCGTCGTTCACTCTTACATAAAAGGAGTCAGAGCGGCCATCTGGCGCTTGCACAGTGGCCTCTATTTCATAGTTGCCGGGGATTGTGACAACAAACGAAAACTCTGCGCGACTTTGTCCCTCATTGAAGGCATACCGATCGCCACGGTCTTCTGGCACTTCAATAAACTGACTATCAGAAGATAAAACGAAGTCGCCTGTGAGCGTTGCTTGATTTGCAAACGCAGTGAGCTGCTGGTTGCCACCACCACCCGGACTGCCACCGCCTCCGTTGGTTTCCTGACCGCCAATCTGACGAACGTAGTCGACCAGGTTGTTTAGATCGGTGCCTGCAACACTGATGCCCTGGTGAGCGGTTATCGCCTCGGCTAGGGTCGCCGCACTGCCGTCATGGAGATAGGGCGCTGTCTGCCAGACGTCGCGTAACGTAGGAATGTCGATACGGTTCAGTGTGCTACCCAGGCGGTTACCACTGCTTGCACTAATGGTCCCCACATCGGCAAGGGTTGTAGCGTTAGTACTGTTGGAGAATGCCGTTCCAGCATGACAAATCGAACAGTTTTCAGCCGCGAACACCGTTCGACCGGCTTCGGCGCTGGCGGTCAGAGCACCACTTTGAGTGCGATCAGGGCTCGCTGCAAATCGGTCAAGAGACCCAACGTAGGCCGCCAGGGCATCAAGTGCGGTGCTCACACCGGCCTTTGGATCACCCAACGGCTGGTTGCGCGTTCCGGAGTTGAAAGCGGCGTCGCTCATGAGGCCCGTGCCCCCGGCGAAGGCGCGGATCTGGCCTTCGAAATCTTGTATCTCATCGAAGTTGGCAGACCAGTGCAAGAAACCGTGGCCGGTTGCGGATCGGCCGTTGAGTGCGATGGTGTTGCGCAGGCCTTCACCAAACTGGGTGAAGTCCCAGGTGCGACCATCCTGGCCACCCTCATTGTGGCAAGAGGCGCAACTCATGTAGTTGTCGCGGGCCAGACGATCATCTCTGGCATCGTAGAAGAGCTGTTTACCGAGCAATACCACGTTGCTCAATGCCTCGTTGCCGACCACATCGATCTCGGGCAATGGATTGCTTGCCGGCAACGCTGTCTCGATCATTTCTGTGAGATCGAAGCGGGAAATGCTGCGGCCCATAAAGTTGTGAACGTAAGCCACCCGACTGTCGCTCGACAGGGCAACGCCTTGCGGTGCGAGGCCGGTTGTCAAACGCATTAGCTGAAAACCGCCCTGGGTGTCGTAGACGGCCAATTCTCTGCTGGTTTCCAGTGCCACTAGCAGATAGCGATTGTCACCAGTTAGGGCGGCTCCGGTGGCGAGGCTCGAATTGTCGAAATCAATTCCCGGCGCTACTTCCTGCGCACTGGCAAGATCGATCAATGCCGTGTTTGCGCGTACCGTGTGGTCAAAGCTCATTCCAGGATTGCCACGCAGGGCGCCGGCGCCGATGTTGTCTTTCTTGGAAGGCACGTAGGCGAACGCATCATCGAATGCCACCACGGGCGCATTAAGATAGTTAGGCAAACCTGGGCCGCGGCTTTCCGACAGCTGGCGATTGTCGTGACTAATGCGCACCTGGTTTTGCAGCGCAAGATTTCCCGGATTCAGCACAAAGACTTGGCCGCCGCCGCTCTGCAAGTTAACGGTTGCGGTGTCTTCACCCGGTAGTGGTGGCGTAATGAAATTCGATACCAACAAGCGACTGTTATCAAATGTGAGCGCCAGGTGTCGTGGCGAGCCAGAAAGGGTGCGACTGCTAAGAGTTTGGTGCGAGTTCGTGCTCTTTCGAATGACCTGAGCCGAGGCTTCGAGGGCAACGAAGTAGTCGGTGCCACTAGAGTTAACCACTATGCCATGGGGCTGTGACGCGAACGGCAGCGCGATGTTGTTAACGATCGCTAGGCTTGCGGCGTTGATAACCGATACTGTCGCGTCTGCCTTGTTGGTGACGAGCACCTGGTCTTGTTGCGGAGACAGAGCGATAGACCAGGGTTCTTGTCCCACCGCGATTTCCGCGATGAGATTACCGCTTTCGCTGGATACCGACACGCTGTTGTTATCTGGGTTTACGTTCCAGATGCGATCCACAGAGCCGCGCCGTTCTACCACCAGCGTCGTTGAATTACGAGGTCGCGCAGGTAAGGCCACAATATTGGAACCGCTCGAGGGTGTTGAATCTGCGTTGTCGCCAAAGCCATCACCATCTGAGTCTCGAGTTTCAGAGGCGTCGTTTGGAAAAGCATCGGCATTATCGCCTACGCCATCGCCATCAGAATCTGAGGTCTCGTTGGGATTGTTGGGGAACGCATCTGCGTCATCTGCAACACCGTCGCCGTCGCTATCAGCGCCACTCGCGCCAATCAAAACCAGGCGAACGTTGCGAAGACGAGTGCCGTCTTCTCGATGGTAGAAGCGTACCAGGTTATTACCGGGCTGAAGCGTAAACGACAAGACACCGGCCGATCGATCACTCACTCGCACTGGTCTAAAGGTAGAGGATAGTCCAGTGTCCCAGAGGTAGGCAGGCGAGGGTGAGCCATTGACCTGCACCCAAAAAGAATCAGACCGGCCATCAGGTGCGAGGACCTCTGCTTCAATCTGATAGACCCCTGCAGTTTCCACCACAAAGGCAAAATCTGCGTAGCTCAGATCGGATCTAAAGCCGTACTCGTCGCCGACACTCTCAGGTACCTCTATCGAATTGCTGCCTGCAGGTCGATTGAAGGCACCGTTAAGTTGGGCAGACTGCGCGCTCAGGTTGAGCACTGGGCCGCCGCCATTGCCTGGGTCAGGCTGTGGTTCAGGCTCTGGGTTTGGCTGCGATAAAAAGCCTGGTCGGAGGATCTGCAGGGTTGCACCGATAGAAGGGGTGCCCTTAGCATCAATCGCAAACACCCAGTAATAACCGGGAAGTAGAACATTGGGATTTGCGTTCAGAGTCAGTTCGAATTGGCCGCCACCCAAACTCGTAGCATCGACGGGCAAGAATCGGTGGTCGGTGTTGATGTGATGGGTATGCCCCGCCAGACGGATCATGGTAAAGCGTTGGGTGGAGGCGCTCGCGTTAACCGTGAAGCGACGGCCAGGATCTGCCTGAGTTGGCAAGTTGCTGAGGCTTGGTCGCGCGGCGGGTTGGCCGTCGGCATCAAACAAATAGGGTGGCGAGAATATTTGCCCATCAAGGTGATTGGCCGAACAACCGCCACAGCCGCCTCCGCCAGCTGCCAGTACACGGCCGTCTTTGAGCAGTGTAGCCGTAGAGTGATAGGTGCGTGGCACGTCGATACTGTCCATCACCTGCCAGCTGTCGCTGACCGGATCGTAGAGTTCGGCCGGCATGACAGCGGTGTCATCATTAAAGATAGCCCCATCCCGATTTCCGCCCACCACCAGAATCTCGCCGTTGGGCAGGGTCAGTGAGTTGCTGAGCGCGCGCGCGAAGTTCATGGGTGCGCCGTTGCTAATGACCGGGGTTGGACCGTTTAAATCTACGCGCCGCACGTTGTTTGAGACGGTCACCGGATTGGCTGAGCGGTCGGCTCCACCAACAAGCAATACCTTGCCGACATCGTAGGCGATTGAGTTACCCCACATTCGAAAGCGATCGCCTGCCAATCGGCCGAGAGATTGCTCCTCTGTGTCATGGACGGGGTCGAACACGTGAAAGGTCTGTGTGGGGCCGCCGTGGAAGATCGTTCCGTCGGGCTGCACTGTGAGCTGCGGCCACCACTGCGAATCACCGCCAGAATTGTTGTGGGCGTTGTGTTCTTGGAGCAAGGTCTGCACGTTGGTGTTGGTTGTGCGCAACCATTGATCGAGGTCTGCCTGATACTTTTCGGTTCGGTCTGCTGACGCGCGGCCAAAGCTCGCGAAAATTTCGTTGCTGGGAAGCATCACGCTGGTGGCGTACCACCGCCGATCGAACATATCTGCCAATGGTGCCCAGGTCAGCGTCACGGGATCGAACATACTTGTTCGGTTGTCATTCGGGTTACCACCAGAGGCCACAATTCGACCGTCCTCCAACATGGCGATGCCAGCGCAAAACATGTCGTGAAAGTTGCTGTCGGTAGTTACGAAGGTGTTGTTTGTCGGGTCAAATACCGCCGCGTGAGTGAACTCACGATTGGACGGAAACGCGTTGGTTTCTGTTGAAGACCAGGTCAGCACTCGGCCATCTGGAAGGTTAGCTGCAGAGATCGCAATGTGTGGCCAATCGATCACTGACCCCCATTCCCCCACATCAGCCCTGTTAGGCACTTCCGCATTAAGTTGGCCGTTGGCAGGAATCGCTGCGTAGATGCCACCCTCGATTCGGTATCGAACATTGAGTACTTCGCCACCGGTCTTTTCGAAAAACTCAACGCGTAGCTGATGGCTGCCAGCGGGCAAGAAAATACTACCGGTCTCGGTGACCGGTGCGTGCAGTCCATCGTTGTCTACCACCAGGTTGTTGTTGATGTATAGCCTGGAACCGTCATCAGAGGTGGTTTCGAATTCATACCGTGCCTCTACCGATACTTGCAGTGTGTTGCGAAACACAAGCGCGAAAGTATCCACCTGATTGGTAACGTCGACACCGATGAATTCGCTGTTGCCGTTGGCGATGGGTGACAGACTCGCGAAATTTGGCAGCTGGTTAAAATCGCCGTCGTACACCTCAAAGTTGAAGTCGGCGAACGTCGGGCTGGCACCCGCAAAACCACACAGTAAGACACAGAATCTGAGGCTTCGACTAACTAACGACATGAAGTTTCCCGGGGCCAAACGTGGCCCGGCAGTTCTCGATTATTCGTTAGTTAAATTAGCATTCAGGCAGGCGGAGCCTTTCTACCTTTTGTAAGCACAGTTTTCTAAAACCGCAATAAGTAGTTGTTAAAAATGACACATTTTGTCGCCGGAGGCGCGCAAGCCACTTAACTGATACTGAAAGGCGCAAGCCTGTGCATGGCGAATTGGTAGTCACGCAGATACCGGTGTTTGAAACAGACCCTTGCAATAGAATTGCAATGCTGCTGCCAACCATAGTCGTTGATGTCGCTCCGGCTGCACCGGTCCTCATCCCCAACGTAATCCATCATCCGGCAATGACCGGGGGAACACCCGCGCCCGAAAGTCACCCTGCTCAACGACAATCTCATAACACCGACAGAAAACAACTCGTTAGCCTGTAGGTGTCTGCCTGGGCAACAACCCAACCGCTACCCGCGCGCCATCCAAACATCTGAAGCAACGCCAGCGGTACTTTTGCGATCTCCCGGAAAGGCACGTTATGCTTCCTATCCTCCCCAAGAGCCACCACTGATTGCTTGAAGGTTGTAGTCAAAGGAGTCACCAGCCTCCAGAACGACGCCAATAGGGTTAAGCGCGCCGACGTTAGTGGCGTCGATGCCATCGTAGCTGACGTCAAAATCGAACGCCGTCGCAAATGCAGATGTTGGCAATAGTGCCGCTAGTGCCAAGGCAAAACCCGCAACCACTTTCCGTATTGCTATCGTTAAAACGGGCTTTCCTAATCCTTTTTGTCAATTTTTTAACAGCCTCGCGCGTTACTGTGGACAATGCGGAGTACGACAACGGTCGGGAGACTGATCTGACAGGCGCCGATGCCTATGCGATTTACGGCAGTGAGGTGGTTGGGCATTTAGCGAAAGTCGGCGGTGCGCCGATATTCTCCGCCCGAATTGAACGCCGGATGCTGGGCGAAGTAGAAGAACTTTGGGATACAGCGGCTATAGCCATGTACCCATCGCGCAAAGCCATGATGGAAATGATGAGCTCAGCGGATTACCAGGCGTCTGCGGTGCACAGGACGGCAGGCCTTGCGGGGCAACTCAATATAGAACTTGTTGAACCTCTGGGAGCCCTGCTGCAGGAAGCTAGATAGGTTAAGGATTACCGGCCTGAAATAGCTATTTCTGGGTGCTGCCGGGGGTAAAGAGCGTGTCGCGCCAGCTACCGGGCTGGCGAAATTTCTGCCACTGGTCTTTCGACTGCGCCACTCGGTCTGCCAGGATATAGAGGATCGTTGGGTGTACGGTCATACCCAGGTGACTCCCTGGCACTTCGATATTTTCGGCACGTTCGTTGGGTTGTTCCCGGCAGGTACGCCAATGAACCACGCCATCCAAGCGACTAAATATGGCGGTACTCGGCACCGACGGCGGTAGTTGAAGCTGCTCCTGTGCACGTTCCTGAATCTCGGCGGGGCTCATCTTTGAATAGCGCTCAAACAATCGCATCACCAGCGGATGCGCGCGACGCGTCGACTGCAGCGCAAAGGGGCTACCCAGCGTAATGACCTGGCGCACTTGATCTGGATACAGTCGTGCGAGCTCGCGAGCGAATACACCCCCCAGACTGTGTCCGATCAGCGTAATGGGTTCATCCGACTTCAGCGCCAGCCGATGGAAGCGCCGGGCCAGTCGATCGATTAGTTCAGGAGAGCCGGAGTTACGTCCCAGTTGCCAGGGGCGAGCGTTGTAACCCAACCGTTTGAGGAATCTTCGCAGCGGTAATGTTGAGAGGTCAGAGGCTGTAAATCCCGGCAGGGTCAGTACCGGATGCCCATCGCCCTCGGGCGCCGTCGCGAGCAGCAATGGCAAGCTCATTCCAAAGGCGGCGAGCTCAGACATCGCCCTGGCGGGTTCGGTCGCCGAGCTAAGAAAATGTGGGTACTCTCGAGACGAGGACATAGAATGAGTGGCTAACATCAAAACCTCTGATGACTGCGGGATACGCCTATTTATACCACTTTCTGGGCGTTTTTGTTGCAATGCACAAATATTACTGACAATATTTAACAGTATTGCTGCGGTGCACAATATCGTCGCCGTACGTCAAGAAAAATTTCAATATGCCCGGGTAAACTAGCCAGGAGGCAAACCGTGCTGCAGCAACTCAGTCCGCTGGATTCAAGCTTCGTGTACATGGAGACGCCAGCCACGCCAATGCACATAGGCAGCCTGGCCCTATATGACGCCAAAGATTCGCCTGTGGCTCCTCTCACCGAACGAAAGATACTTGCCTTCTTTGGTGACCGCCTGGCGCAATGGCCCAAAACCCGCCAGCGTCTGGTCAAGGTGCCACTGGATGCCGACTATCCCTACTGGATCGAAGATCGAGACTTTGATCTCAGCTACCACATTCGTCGTATCGGGTTACCGAGCCCTGGGTCTATCGAAGAATTACATCGCCTTGCGGCCCGGATTTTCTCGCGCCCCATGGATATGACTCGGCCGCTTTGGGAAATCTACGTTATAGATGGTCTTGATGAGAATCAGGGACTGGCGCCGGGCAGTTTCGCGCTGTTAACAAAGAGCCATCATGCAGCGGTCGATGGTGCGTCAGGGATTCACTTGATTGAACTGCTTCACGATCTGCAGGCCGAGCCGCGCAAGGTTGAGGCTTTAGTGAATCCACAATTGGCAGATCCTTACCCGACCAACATTGAGTTGATGGTACGCACCGGCATCAACAATATGCGTCAGCCCTTTCGGTTTGCCAAAACTCTAGTGCGCTCCGGACGGACCCTTGGTGAAACACTGAAGCGTTTTAACCCCGGCGATCTGCCTACACCGCAAACTGTGCCCAAGACGCGTTTCAACGGCAAGGTTACTCCACAGCGGGTGATGCGCTGGAGCAGCTTTACGGTTGACGACATTAGCGCACTGCGTGAATCTGTACCTGGCGCGTCCATCAACGACGCCATTCTGACCCTCTGTGCTGGCGGCCTGCGCAATTACTTGCTGGCTAAACAGGAACTGAATCGCGCATCGCTTATTGCCATGGCACCGATAAATGTTCGCACCGAAGAGGACAAAGGTGCGGCGGGCAACCAGGTATCTGCGATGTTTGTACCCATCGGCACGAATATCGGCGACCCGATCGAACGTCTAAGTGCGGTGCGCAAGGCGACGCGAGCGTCTAAGAAAATAGGCACGGCAATGGGCGCTAAATCGCTAACGGACTACAGTCGATTTGTACCGGCGTTTACCCAGGCCATAGCAGCGCGACTGGCGTCGAGCATGGCAGCAACCCGTAACCCGGTGTTCAATGTGACCATCACTAATGTTCCGGGGCCACAGGTGCCGTTGTATTCTATGGGGGCGCGCATGCTGAATACGCTTGGCATGGCTCCGCTCGCTCAGGGAATGGGATTGATCATGCCAATTACCAGTTACTGCGGAGAAATAACCATCGGCTTCACATCATGTCGCGATATGGTGCCCGATCCTGATTTTCTGAAAACCTGTATCGAAGACAGCTACGCTGAATTCGCCGCAGCTGCAAAACAAGTCGCGACGAAGAAGAACAAGACGGCCAGCAAAAAGGCACGAACAAAAAAGGGAGATGACCAGACCCCATGACTGACTCAAAGAGCAAGAAGAAGAAAAAGGGCAAGAACAAACGCACCAAAATAGATGACGCTGTTGCCAATGACCCGGGAGGCCCTCGTGCCGGGGTCGCGCTGAATTCTTCCATTGGTGTTGATGGCCAGGCGCTAGTCGACGCCTTTTGGGACACCGTTCAGCAGGGAATGTCGCAACCCAAGGCGGTATTGGCCGCAAATCGCGCACTGCTGCAGGACCTCGGCGAGATCATGCTGGGTAACAGCGCTTTGGCACCGCAACCCTCAGACCGCCGCTTTGATGACAAAGCCTGGCGAGACAATCCCCTATTCCGTCGTGTTGGCCAGAGCTATTTGGCCTGGGGGGCGGCTATGGACAAGTGGCTCGAAGAAGTTGATATGGACGGCATGGACCGTGCCCGCGCTCGCTACCTAATCAACGCAGCAAAGGATGTTTTTGCGCCGGTTAATACACTCCCTGGTAATCCCGCAGCATTGCGGAAGGCGCGTAAAACGTTTGGCCGATCACTGGTTGCTGGCGCACGCAATTTCATCGATGACGTAAAGCACAATCACGGTTACCCATCAGCTGCGAAACGGGGCAGCTTCAAGATCGGGATCGATGTAGCCGCCAGCGAAGGCGCAGTTATTTTTCGCAACGATCTATTTGAACTCATTCAGTACCAGCCTAAAACTGACAGCGTGCGTGGCACCCCATTGCTGTATGTGTTTAGCCAGGTAAACCGATTCTATCTGGGTGACCTTACGCCCGATCGCAGCCTGTTCCAGCAGTTACTTGATGATGGCAATACGGTGTTTGCAATTAGCTGGCGCAACCCGAAGCCAGAACACAGAGACTGGAATTTCGATACCTATGCCGGGGGGGTCATTCGGGCAACGGAAATTGTTCGCGAAATAATGGACGTTGACAAGATCGACCTTATTGGTGTCTGTGCCGGAGGGCTAACCACGGCCGTCGCAGCTGGTGTTATGCAAGCGAGAGGTGATGACTGGCTGAACACCTTAAGCCTGTTTATCAATGTGCTCGATTCGCGCCCGGAAGATTCTGATTTTGGTCTGTTTGTGTCGCCACGCTCGGTGCTGGCGCAAAAGCAAATGGTGCGCCTGAAAGGTCGATATGACGAAAAAGACGTCTTCGAGATGTTCGCGCGCCTGCGACTCGATGAGAACATCATGTCATTTTTTCGCAGTAACTATCTCATGGGTGAATCACCGCCGATTCACCCACTGCTGTTCTGGTCAATCGACTACAGCCGGGTGCCTTCGGGGTATTTTGGTGAGCTGTTGGATATGTCGGTTGAAAACAGACTGGCCAAAGGAGAGCTTCAGGTGCTCGGACAACGCATTGATCTGCGTAACATAGAGTATCCGGTCTATATGCTCGCCGGCAGTACTGACCACATAACCCCCTGGAAAGCGTGCTATCGCTCAACCCGCCTGTTTGGCGGCGACATCCGCTTTGTGCTAACCCATCAGGCGCACACGCAAACAATATCGTCTCGACCGGATAACAAGCACCTGAAATACTGGGACAGCGACGAATTGCCAGAGTCGCCTGATGACTGGGCCGAGAGTGCAACAGAATATGCGGGGCTTTGGGTAGGTGACTGGCTCGGTTGGCTGACAAACCAGGACCCGCTGGTAAAACGAGACGCACCGGAGATATTTGGTAATGACGAGCATGTCGAGATCGACGCCGCACCAGGTCGCTATGTACTGGAAAAATAAATCAGGGGAATTAGGGGTATGACGACATACATAATGCTCAGTACGCTCACTGACGATGGCCGTAAAACGCTGAAACAACGACCCGATCGTCTGAAAGAGGTTAACAAGGAAGTCGAATCCATGGGTGCGCGCGTTATGTCTCAATACGCGGTGCTGGGCGGCTACGATTTTGTGAATGTGATCGAAGCACCCAGTAACGAAGTGATGGCGCGCATCGCCATGGAACTGGGTGCCCGCGGAACAATGAAAGTCACAACCATGCCGGCCCTGGGTATTGATCAGTTTGTCGAGCTTATGGCGAAGACTGCTAAATAGTTAGCTAGTCACTGCCATGACGCACTATGTTCTGTTGCTGAAGTACCATTCCGGATCTTCAAAACAAATCCACGACAATCCCGCTGCTCTGCTGAATATTCACGAGGCACTGGAACGCTGGGAAGCCAAGGTAATTTCCAGCCACGTGCTGTTGGGTGAGTGGGATCAATGCACAATTTTTGACGCGCCGGATAACTTCACGGCGTACCGTGCGACGCTTGCGCAGGAATTTGGCACAACCGCCGCGACCGAAATTTTGCCGGCTATCGACATGCCGTTGTTTGAACGGCTGATGTCACAAAGCGGCAAAACCGGTGGACCCCACAAATGGCAAATCCAGTGGTGGGCACGTGTTGCCCGTCGCGCACTACGCCCCTATGCCTACAATCGGTGGAGTAATCGTTACTTCACGCCGTTCAAAATTACCGGTCAAGAAAAGCTTGAGAACCTGAACGGGCCTTGCATTGTGGTGGGCAACCACGCAAGCCACCTCGACCAGTACGCGCTATTGGGTGCATTGCCGGAACACATTCGGTCCAATATCTATTTTGGCGCAGCCGCTGATCGCTGGTTCTTGAAAGGGCGCAAAGAGATTACGTTACAACCCTGGTACCAGTCATTAGCCATGGGGTTGTATCCGATCGCGCGGGGTGGTGGATCTGCTGCACTTAAGTACCCAAAGTGGCTGCTTGATCAGGGCTGCAACATGATGATCTTTCCGGAAGGGACTCGTTCTAGGGGTAAAAGCCTCGCCAAGTTCAAGCATGGCGTATCGATATTGGCTCTGGAGAAAAATGTGCCTGTGGTGCCCATTTATATGACCGGGCTAAAGGCCATGCGAGCCCCTGGCACAAAAACCATAACGCCCGGCCCAGTCGCCAGTCACATCCTTGATCCGTTGTATTTCAACCCAGGAACTACCGTGCCTGAGGCGACCGCGCAGATATTCGATGCGATGAATACAGTGCATCAACGCGTGTTGGCTGGCGGCGATGATGCCGCGGCGGATTAGTTGAAGCTGCCGTGCGTTAGCAGGTGCTCCACCGCATGGCCAACACCACCCTCGGTATGCGGCAACGATATAAAAGTTGCGGCTGCTTTTACCTCATCGCTCGCCTGACCCATAGCGACAGCAGCTCCGGCGTAGCGAAACATCGCGAGGTCGTTTTCGGCGTCGCCAAATGCGACCACGGATTTCGCTTCGAGGTTCAGATGCTGACATGCAGCTGCGAGCGCGGTGCCTTTCTCCGCATTTTTTGCGGTGATGGTGATGATGATTTTACCTGTGGGGCCAATTGAGTCGAAGACGTTTACCTGCTCTGCGTACTTTGCCTGCAGTTCGTTCTTGATGCGGGCAACCGCATTGGAGCCCTGGATTGCCCCGATGCGTGGAAGATCCGCAGGGTCTACTTTCAGCTCGCTGACCCAACTCATTTCTTCGCCCATTAAACTTGCTACGGGTTCGCCTTCGAGCTTCACCCGTACCGAGTCGCCACCGGTGATGGTCGCGATACAACGTTCTGCGTTGCAGATAGCAAACAGCTCACGGGTAAAGTTGTCTGGCAGGCGTTCAGAGAAAACATCGCTACCCGTTGCCGGATCAAACACCTGTGCGCCGGAGCAGGCGATCAGTGTTTCGCTGATGCCCAGCTGCCGCTGCACGTCTAGTGCTTTTTCCTTCCAGCGTGCTGTTGCGATTATTACCCGCACGCCGCGCGCAATAGCGAGCTTTAGAGCGTCGATATTGCGCTGCGGAACCTCTTCTCCGGCCAGCAATGTGCCGTCGAGGTCAATGGCAAAGGCACTATAGTTCATATCCTATTGTGCCATTGATTCAGGGGTTAAAGACTTAGGCTGCTTTTTTTGCAGCTGTCTTGCGGGCAGGGGCCTTCTTGCGGGCTTTCGTTTTGCGCGCGGGGGTCTTGCGTGCTGCCGTCTTACGCGCGGGCTTTTTTGCAGAATCGGAAACGGAACGCAGTACTGCGCGCGTGTCTTCAAGTGCGTCTTTTACAACCTCTCGGCCGGCAAGTACGTCGGATTGCACACCAGCAATCAAAACCGTGTTGTAGGTTTTGCTCGCCTGGGCCAGCTCCGGGAAGCTTCGGATTGCAGCCGCTCCGCGAAGGGCAGTTACGTTGGTTTCAACGTACCGACGCACACCGCCGATCTGGATAGCCACCAGCTCTCGGGTGGTTTTGCGGTTGATTGCGAACAGATCCTTACCAAGTTGTACTGATTTTTCGATAACGCTCATAGTCTTTGTCCTGTGATTTCCTGTCTGTGGAATTGGGCGCTTGCTGCACCGCACAAGAAGCATTGTGCATCGCAACATTGTGCAATGCAACAAAAATCGGAAGTTTTTTTGGTGCGACGCACAAATATCACTAACTTATTGATTTCAAAAGATTTTAAGGATACTCTCAGGGCAACTCGGGCTCCAGGGTGAAGTCACCGGTCCGGTCCATCCCACATTTTCCAGGTCTCAACCGTGCACAAGTTGAAGAAATACCCCAACCGTCGCCTCTATAACAGTACGGCCAGCAAATACGTCACCATTAAAGATGTCCGCACGCTGATCAGCAAAGGCGAGAGTATTCAGGTAGAGGACAGCACCAACGGCGACGACATAACCCGGTCGGTATTGATGCAGATTCTGTCGGAGCAAGAAGCCGAGGGACATGAGCCGATTCTCACTAACCGGGCGATCGAAATGATCATTCGGTTGTACAGCGTCCGCATGGGTCGCGTGCTCTCCCGGTATCTGGAGCAAAGCCTGCTGACCTTGTTTGAAAATCAGGACCGCTTTCGTTCCAGGGTTCGTGAGCTGAATGAAATGAATCCGCTGGCGATGATGAAAAACATGATGGAAAGTACATTGGGATTTCGCAGTCCGCGCTCGGGCTCATCGTCCCGGCGCCGTCAGAATGACGAGCCCGAGTCCTGACCTCAAGCTAACAGTGTACGGCCTTAGCAATGTTGGGGCGTCAAAACGCTAATCTTCTGTTGCAGACAAACCTGTTGAACCTTGCTGCTTGCTCTGGTTCCACTAGTCTCAGTGGCAGAAGGCCAACCGCCGCCAAATCGAATCATTCTCGAGCAAGAGTTTGTTGATCGGTGGGAGAGTGGCGACTTGATTGTCCACGACATCAATCTAGTGCTTAAGTCGGTTGGGCATTAACGCCGATTGCCGCGGTCACCGTTGAGAGTGGTCACCAGATAGGCAAAACTTTGCCGTGAAATCGCCGGACTTGGATCCTGTCACAGAGCGCTAGCAGAATCTTGCACGCGTGCAAGATTTTGCGTTCAGTGCACACAGTGCAACTATAGCGCGTCTTTGAAATCGACATCACACTGTGCCCACTGTGCGGTGGCCAGCTTCG
>CAZFIA010000067.1:0-21088 GCA_964519335.1 uncultured Pseudomonadales bacterium | reverse complement strand
TAGCTGGCGTTCCCGCGGTGATCGTCGGGCGCCCAAGCGGCACGGCCCCCGCGTTTGATATGGACCACGGCCTGGATGTGCCGCCACTACCTAATAAAGGTTAGGCGCTGGACCAATAACGAAAGGTATTTGCATTGTCCGAAGTAGAACCCCGATGCCCTAGCTGCAACGTGAGCGGCATCGAGTATATCGTCAGCCGGGATAGCAAAGAGAAATCACGCGATCGTAAGCCCTGGTTTCAGGTGATTCACTGCAATGCATGCGGCCACGTTTATTCCGTCCTGACCAAGCATGTTTTTAGTCAATCAGGCACGCCTAGATTTGTATTGCCAAAATAGCGGATCAAAAACCCTAGGGTTAAACCTGGGTTTAAAGAGAACTAGCCTGCAGCGTCCTGGAGGTTGGAGGGGGTTAAGCCCTGACCAGCCAGCTGTGCCTGCATTCGCTGGTTGTCCAGCTTGTAGAGCTCGATTCTGGCTTCTAGCAGTTCGCGCTGCGAAGCTAACTTCTGCTCGAAGTGGTTTTTCAGTTCCTGCACCTCAAGTTCGTGCGCGGCCGTCAGCTCAGCAATCTGCGAACTCTCGTCTATTGCTGCTGGTGCTGCGCGGCGGTCCACGTACTCTTTAGGATCTAACTCGAGCTTATTGTTCTCCACCGCTTCGATCAGCGCGCCCATGGGGTTTGCACCGCCCGCAAGCGCTGGATCCCAGAGGTTGTTCGCCTGCCAGGGCACTGTACAGCTACCACGACACGCCACCGGCACCGGCCCATATCCCAGGTCGGTTCCCTCCACGGCATTTCGGGCCAGATAGGGCAATGGCACATTGAAGTTTTTGTCCGGTCGACCCAGTTCGTCAAACTGCAGCAAGAAAAACACCAGACCTTTGATCTTCAGCTCCGGCCCAATGATGGCGAACGCGGCGCGAACCAGCGAGCCACCCAGCGGCGCACCTACAATCGGCAACTGCCGATCGACATGTTCTTCAAAGGTTTTAAAATGCAATTCGGCAGTCACCTGGCCGTTGGCCACCAGATACACCACTTCTTCGAATTGTGTTTCTCTCATCCAAAAAATCCCCGACTATAGGTCCCCGACGTGCAGCTCAATTGCGCGTCGATCCAAGATAATAAGATACTGGTCAGATTGAATCTGAGTAACAACGCACACTCGAAGAAACACACCAGACCTAAGACATAACACAGGAGACGCAGAGCACCGTGGCAAACCCACCTGATATCGATACACCAGACCTAAGATCGCCCGCCGGCCAAGTATCAACGAATACCGCGAGCGTATCGGCGTTTGGCTGGATCCTGCTCGCCTACGCGGCGGCCGTGTTTGGCGCTTCAATTTTTCTCTGGCTCGATGTTCCCGCGCTTACAGAGCTGTCTACCCTGCAGCGAGCGTTCATCGCTGATGTTATCGCTACACTTGTGATCTTCGGATTTAGTACCGTCTCATCGAACGCCAGTTTTTACGACGCCTACTGGAGTGTGGCGCCACCGTTTCTTTTGGCCTACTTCGTTTATGTCGAACGGCAAGATGCACAGGTGTTTCTGGATGTCCGATTGATACTGGTAAGTCTACTGGTGATCGCCTGGGCCGTGCGGTTAACTCACAACTGGGCCCGCGGCTGGCAGGGCTTGAGCCACGTCGACTGGCGATATGTTGATCTGTCAAAGCAAACCGGAAAAATGTGGTGGCTGGTAAACCTGCTCGGCATACATCTCATGCCTACGGTTCTGGTGTTTATCGGCTGCATCGCTATCTACGTCTGTGCACACCCAGAAACCGCACCGCTCAACCTGGTAGATGCACTGGCAACTTTGGTTGGTGCAAGTGCACTATGGATCGAATACACCGCTGACAATCAGCTCCGTGATTTCAGGCTCGACCCCAAGAATTCTGGACAGACCCTGACAAGCGGAGTTTGGGCCTGGTGTCGGCACCCCAACTACCTCGGAGAAATTGGCTTTTGGGTGGCGCTGTTTATTTTCTCCTGGGCCGCCGTTGGCAGTGCATCGCTTGATCTGGCGGTTTGGGGGCCTGTATCAATGCTGGTACTGTTCGTTGCTATAACGATACCCATGATCGACAAGCGACTAGGTGCTCGACAGGGTTTCGAAGAACACAAAGCCAAAACTTTTTCGCTGTTGCCATTTAGTCATTGGCGCTAATAGAACTCATGCCTATTCTTGTTACCGGAACGCTGGCAATCGACCACATAGCAAAGGTGGCGGATGGTTTTCAAAACAACGAACTAAACGGCAAATTGCATAAACCCACCGCTCACTGGGGTGGTTGCGGGATGAACCTGGCCTACGCGCTGGAGCGCTCCGGACACCAACCGTTGCCCTGGGTGTTCTACGGTAAAAACTGCCCAGCTGGCTATTTGCAGCACTTGCAAGAGCTGGGCGTCGATCAGCAGGCGATGTATCAACAGGATGCTGCGCAATGCGCTGAGGCCTATATTTTTACTCGTAAGGACACAAACCAACTCACAGGATTCTATCCGGGATCCACTCGCTTCGAGCCGCCAGATTCCGCCACCCAGACAGCGATTAATGACTGTTCTCACTGGATTGCGGGGCCTGAAGATGACGCCACGCTGCTTGCGCGCCTTGCACATATTCCAGACGCTACTCCGCTTTACTGGATGCCGGGTCAATACGTAGATGTTACCCGCAACAATGTGCTGCAACCGATGCTAAAGCGGCAGCCCAACCTGGTGGTTAACGAAACGGAATGGCAGACGCTCAACCAAAATGTGGGCTCGAAGACACTCGATGCAACCATCGGAGCGGTGTTTGTTACTCGCGGTGAACAAGGCGTGCGCTACCGAGAGAGCGCGCAAGATGTTTGGCACGAACACGCTGCAGACACTACCGAAGTCGTAGATCCAACAGGTTGCGGTGATTCCTTCTGCGCTACCCTGGTGGGGGATCTGGCGGCCGGTTTGTCAGTTACCAAGGCCCTGAATCATGCCCAGAAAAATGCGGCACTCTGCCTGAGGCAGGAAGGCGCCCAAAGCTACTGAAAAGCCGGACTGGAGCCTTAGGCCAGATTTGCGCAGGTCCCGCGGAACACAGCTAACAGCACGCCGTCAGACTGCCGCACCAACCGCACCTCGACAACGCCCTGAGTGCGTCCAATTCGAAGCGGTTCAACCTGGGCGTTAACTACATCGTTCAACAGCGCCGGGCGGAGGTAGGTGATACTGGCGTCAACCGTTGCCGGCACCATGCCAGCAGCACCGAGCGTATAGGCGAGCGCCGTATCGGCCAGGGCAAACAGAAAACCGCCGTGACATAGCCCCCCCGCATTTACCTGCCTCGGAGTGACTTCAAGCGACAGCGCCCAGTCTTCGTCGTTCTTAAGGCTTGCGCTAATTCCAAACGCCGCCAGCAGATCCTTGTCCTGCGCCACTCGCTCGGCGTAACCCAGGGCTCTGCCGCTTGTTGGTTTTTGACTCACAATTGAGTTCCTCTTAGTTTGGCAAGCCCAAGAAGGCTCGCTGGCAACTTGTCAGGCACCCACCTAACATATTGCTTATGCCTGTACCCACCCGAATTATCGCCCTAAACAAAGTGCTGCCCCAGGGTATTTTGCGATGGCGTTTATCAAGCGCGGATGCACTAGAAGCAGCCGCTCGCAAAAGCACAGGTCGCAAGGCCGAGCTTACGCCTGCCAGCCGCGAGGCACTAAGGGTATTGCTCGAAAGCTACGCCACAAGTGCACAGCTTCATCCACTCGGGGAAATCATGTCAGCGGTTAACGTGCTGGCGCTGCTAAAACACCAGCTGGGATTGAACGCCGCAATCGCGCAGTCACCGGCTATTGCCGAGCGCCCTATCAAGGCGCCGCTGGTAATTACTGGCCTGCCGCGGACAGGCAGCACGCTTCTTTACAACCTGTTGGCGCTCGATGAGCAGTGGCGAGTTCCAATAAGCTGGGAAGCCTCCCGACCCGCACCTCTCGCAACAACTGAACGCTCGAGGCGCTTTCGCATAGCGCGCGCCAACGCCCAATTTGGGCTTATTGAGCGGCTCAATCCGGGGTTTCGTGCCATTCATGAACTTGACGCCAACTTGCCCCAGGAGTGTCTGGTGATCCAGGCGGCCGCCATGCGCAGCCACCTGTTTTACTCCGCCACTTTTGTGCCGGAGTATCAGGACTGGCTGGATGCACAGCCACAACAGGCCGCCTATACACACCACCGGTTGTTCCTGCAGTTCCTGCAGGGCAACACCCCTCAGCACTGGGTGCTTAAAGCACCATCGCATTTGTTTTCACTCAGTGGACTGCTTGAAACCTACCCGGATGTGCGCCTGATACACACTCATCGAACGCCTGCACAAGTGGTAGCTTCCATCGCAAGTTTGCAATGGCACCTTTATCAGACCTTCAGCAATTTCACCGATGTCGTAGAACTGGGGCGACAGGTGTGCACTCGTTGGGGAGACGCACACCGCGCATTCACCGAGCGGCTTGCGGGTTCTAACAGCCTGCGGGCGCAAACGTTTTCGATTGACTATGCCAAGCTGTCCGAGGATCCGCTGGGACAAATAAAGGCCCTGTATGAATTTTTTGCACTGCAGCTAGGCCCAGATACCGAGCAGCAAATGCGGTTGTACCTGCAAAAACGACCCCAACATCACTTTGGTAAACATCACTACAAATTGGCAGACTATGGGTTAACCGAGCAATCTGTTCGTCTCGCTTTCGGTGACTGAAGAATCGGCTATCGATAAAACGTCACTTCTCATGCATTGACCGGAGAATCAAAATTACACCTGCTTATACCATCTATGGGGGTGAGCTCAGTCTGTTCACCCGTAAGCTCGAAGCGGCTGCCAGGTTTTACGAACTCCCTTTTGAGTTCCAAAACAAGAACGAAGAAAACAGCGCAGAGCTCATTCAGCGCTCCGGCACCCATCAGGTACCCGTGTTTCTTACACCCGAAAACTGGATGCTTGCCGACACTACACCCATCCTAAAGCTGTTGGATGGCCGCTATCCGGCAAGAGCGATGTTTCCAGTTGGCGCGCAGGGAGCGCTGGTGCATGTACTCGAAGATTTCTTTGATGAATGGGTTGCACGCGTGATGGTGCACTACCGCTGGCACTATCCAGACAGCGCTCTGTTTGCTTCTGAACGTATGGGTGGTGGTAACGCGGAGGCCGCAGCACGGGTGCGCAACTGGGGGCCACGCGCCTGCCGGGCTACCGGAACAGAATCCAAGATTCAGCAAGACGCCGCAGAGGCGGAATACCTGCGCTTGATGACCGCTGCTGAAGCGCAGCTTAAGCAAAGCGCATTTTTGCTCGGCGATCGACCCACCGCTGTGGACTGCATCGTGCTGGGCGGCCTCAGAGCACACACCCTGATGGACCCTGATCCGGCCAAACAGATGCAGCAGTTTCCAGGTCTAAAAGACTGGGCCAATAACCGGGCGGACACCTGGGACGGTAGTGGCGACCTGGCAGAAGTAACGGAGCTCACTGGATTTGCGCAGGCCGTTCTTAACGAAATGGGCAGTACGTACACACTCTTTATGCTGGCAAACGCACAGGCCCTGAGCGCGGGCGCCAAGGCCTGCAACGCTCAAATCTACACTGAGAACGTAAGCTATCTCACCCGTCCCTATCCCGAGACCGCGCGGCAAATGGTGCGCACCACGCTTGCGCACCTTACCGCTTCACAACGCAGCAGCATCGACCCCATTTTGGCCGACTACAATGTCGCTGCTGCGTTTAGTTAGCTATTTCTTAGCTACTTTTTGGCTTGGGGCAGCTCAACCTCGATGCGCAACTGCACTTCATCGCTAACCATCGGCACGTACTTGTCCAAACCCCACTGGCTGCGATTCAGCGTGGCAGTCGCTGAGACTCCCAGAGCAGGAATGCCCGCCAGCGGATGCGTGCCGGCTTTATTCAACACAGCCGCCAGGGTGACCGGATGACTTTGACCTTTGATCGTTAACAGCCCCGTAATGTCCGCAGTGTTGGCTGAGGTCATGCTGATCTTCTCAGACACAAAGGTAATGACTTTGTGGTTTGCCACATCAAAGTAATCTGCGCCTTTAAGGTGGTTGTCGAACTTTTCGACCCGACTATCAACGCTCTCAGCGTTGATGCTCACACTAAGGCTGCTCGCTTCCGGCGACTTGGGGTCAAGGGTCAGGTCAACGTCAAAGTCGTTAAAGCCCACTTCCGGATTGGAAAATCCCAAATGAGAATAGCCAAACGTGACGTAACCGTGGGTCTTGTCGAGCCCGTAGCGCCCACCCGGTACGTCTAGTGCTGGCCCAGCAACAAGTGCTGCCGGAGCCTCCGCCGTCTGCTTGGCCTTCGCAATTTTGGATCCGCCCGACGCAAAAGTGCCGGCAGAAAAGGATGCTGATGTAAAAACAACGGCCGCCATTGCCGCAGCCCCTATTAGACGGCCATTCGACGCCTGGTGTGTTCTTGAAAATCTGATCATTGATACCTCCTGATTTGGCGCAAATATACCTCACTTCGGTGACTGGTCCACGCGTGCTAGATTAGTGCCATCGGAGATAACAACGAGCAGTACTATGCCAAGTAGAGTGGATCGCGCAGGGCTACAGGTTGCACAGCCCATCGATGACCTAATCGAGAACCAGGCATTGCCCGGTACCGGCATTGATTCCGCAAAATTCTGGTCCGGTGTGGCAGCCCTTCTAGAACGTTTCATGCCAAAAAACGCGGCCCTGCTTGCCCGGCGCGATGAGCTACAGGCTCAAATCGATGCCTGGTACAAATCCCTGGATGCGCAACCCTCGCCACAGCAGGAGCAAGAAAAGCTCGTTGAGTTAGGCTATTTGCTGGCGGATCAGAACAACGCCGCTATCACAACAGAAAACGTCGATCCGGAAATCGCCCAAATCGCCGGGCCACAACTGGTTGTACCGGTACAGAACGCGCGCTTCGCTCTGAACGCTGCCAACGCGCGCTGGGGCAGCTTGTATGACGCGCTCTACGGAACTGACGTTATTCCCGAGGCCGACGGTGCTGAGCGCGGCGGACCCTACAATGCGGTTAGAGGCCAGCGGGTTATCGACTATGCACGAACCTTCCTCGATGCGGCCGCCCCCCTGGTTGGTGCAAGCCATGCCGATTCCGCCGGCTACAGGGTCACTAACAAAGCATTGGAGGTCCTACTGAGCTCTGGCAGCTCGGTGGCCCTAATCAACCCCGAACAGTTTGCGGGATTCACTGGGTCCGCAGAGAGCCCCGATTCCATTCTTTTGAAAAACAATGGCTTACACATTGAAATTCAAATAGATGCTGAAGATTCAATCGGTAGCGACGACCCCGCCCACGTGAAAGACGTGGCCTTAGAGGCAGCCATCACCACCATTCAGGATTGCGAAGACTCAGTCGCCGCCGTTGATGCCGAAGACAAGGCCGTGGTGTACGGCAACTGGCTTGGTCTCATGAAGGGCAGCCTCAGTGATACTTTTATGAAAGGCGGCGAGGAGATGACCCGGGCGCTGGTTCCCGATCGCGATTTCTTGAGCCCTGCCGGGAAAAAATTGACGCTGCCTGGGCGCTCACTGCTCCTTGTCCGCAATGTGGGCCATCTCATGACCACAGATGCGGTGCTCACAAAGGATGGCGCCGAAGTGCCCGAGGGCATTCTCGATGCAATCGTTACCAGCCTCTGCGCTATACACGACCTCAACAAAAAAGGTGCGGGAAGGAACTCACGCACCGGTAGCGTCTACATCGTAAAGCCCAAAATGCACGGCCCTGAAGAAGTGGCCTTCACGTGCGATTTGTTCGCTGCGGTTGAAGCCATGCTGGGCCTTGCAGCCAATACCCTTAAGGTCGGCATCATGGACGAGGAACGCCGCACCACGGTTAACCTCAAGGCTTGTATTGCCGTCGCGCGCGAACGGCTGATCTTTATCAAC
Organism: uncultured Pseudomonadales bacterium; assembly: GCA_964519335.1. GTDB lineage: Bacteria > Pseudomonadota > Gammaproteobacteria > Pseudomonadales > Azotimanducaceae > JALZVT01. Next base: position 13,148 of record CAZFIA010000067.1, on the reverse strand, counting down.
ACCGGATTTCTTGATCGCACCGGCGACGAGATTCATACCGCGATGGAAGCGGGCCCTATGGTGCCCAAGAACGACATTAAGGAGCAGCCCTGGATAAGCGCCTACGAAGACTGGAATGTCGATGTTGGGCTCGGCTCAGGACTCGCAGGTCGAGCGCAAATCGGTAAAGGCATGTGGGCCAAGCCCGACGAGATGGCCGAGATGATGAGTGCAAAGATTGGTCATCCGGAATCCGGGGCAAACTGCGCCTGGGTGCCCTCACCCACTGCTGCGACGCTGCATGCAATGCACTACCACCAGGTGGATGTGCGCGCGCGTCAGGGTGAACTCATGCAACGTGAAACCGCAAAACTCAGCGACATTCTTACCTTGCCGTTACTTCCCAGTGGCGTGCGACCCGATGCAAACAGCATTCAAACCGAACTCGATAACAACGCTCAGGGCATGCTTGGGTATGTGGTGCGCTGGGTGGATCACGGTGTGGGTTGTTCTAAAGTGCCTGACATCAATGACGTTGGACTGATGGAAGATCGCGCGACGCTACGCATCTCCAGTCAGCATATTGCCAATTGGATGCACCACGGTTTGTGTACTCGCGACCAGGTTATGGAAACGCTGAAGCGTATGGCTGCGGTCGTTGATGCGCAAAACGAAGACGATCCAGAGTACCGCCCCATGGCTGCCGACTACGAGGGTTCGGTTGCTTTCCAGGCCGCGGTAGAACTGGTGCTAGAAGGGCACGCGCAGCCTAACGGCTACACCGAACCGATACTGCATCGCCGTCGCAAAGAGGCAAAAGCGAAGTTTGGTAGCTAGCCGACTTCGAGTGAGCCGGTAAGGCTCGCGCGCTGCGACAACTCAATCCAATTACCGCGCTGGTCTCGGACAAAGGCGATGCGCGCGGTTTCTCCCAGGGTTGCCGGCGCGCGCCCAGCGAGTCCGCCATTCGCGAGTACCTGTTCGTACACTGAATCGACTTTTTGTACCTGAATGGTGGTGTAGGTGATGCCGATCCGGCGCATCTCTTCACTTTTGCGCCGCGACACCGCAAGCGGTTGATCCAGCAAACTCTCATCTACACAGCCCAGAATCAAACTGCGCCCGCAGGCCACGGCACAGGGGTAATCCTTAGCAGCAACTACGGGTAGCCCCAGTCCTGCTTCGTAGAAAGAAAGAAACTCCGCAACAGAACCTGTCGCTACCTCAATCGCCCACTGGGTCACTCCATTGAAGCCAGACGGCACCAGCAGAACCAGATTGCCGTCGGGATCTCTAAGTTCGCGTGGCGCTTGTACATCTGAACGCGCAATAAGAATCCGCAGGTATCCCGAGTTTGACTTCTCTATCTGGTTTGAAAGCTCGGGGGCCAGCGGATCTCTCGAGTGGTTTAACTTGAACACACTGCCGGCGAGCTCATGCCGGTGCTGACGCACGCCGCCACCCACCGGCAACATGTGATCAAAGTCGAGACCAACCTTATGCTGCCAATACTCAAGCATGGCCTCGAGTGACTGCGTAAAGACACCTATGTCGAGACAGTCTTTGGCAAGCCCAAGAAGCTCACTCATGCCTTATTTTCGAACAGGGTTGCGTGGTCTTTGCGCAGCTCATTTTTTTGAACCTTGCCCATCGTATTACGCGGCAGCTCTGCAAGGGTGACAATGTGTTTGGGTTGCTTGAACCGGGCAAGCTTACCCTCCAGAGCCTTATCCAAGGTCTCAAGTGAAAGCTCTTGAGCTGCACCGCCAGCCTGATCATCGCGCACAATCGCAACCACAACGGCTTCACCGAAGTCTAAATGCGGCACCCCAAACACAGCGCTCTCAAGCACGCCCGGTATCTCATCAATAACCTGTTCAACTTCCTTGGGATAAACGTTATAGCCACCGCTAATAATCAGATCTTTTGATCGACCCACAATACTCAAGCGCCCATCGGAACTCTGAGTGCCGAGATCGCCGGTAATAAACCAGCCGTCCGGTCGTATCTCTTCACTGGTTTTGTCAGGCATTTGCCAATAACCAGAGAACAGGTTTTGGCCCCGCACTTCAATCATGCCAACCGTATCGCTGGCTACCGGTTCACCGGCGTCGGCTTCTTCAGTGGAAGTGACCCGCACTTCTACTCCGGGCAGCGCATAACCTACGGTACCGGCAAGTCGCTCGCCCTCCAGCGGGTTAGTGGTATTGATAATGGTCTCGCTCATACCGTAGCGCTCAAGGATCTGCTGCCCGGTACGCTCTTCAAATTCAGCAAAGGTTTGTTCTGTCAGCGGTGCCGAACCGCTGATAAATACCCGCACGCCTTTAACGCTCTCGCGGGTAAAATCAGAAGAGCCAAGCAACCGCGTATAAAAAGTTGGAACGCCCATCAGCACCGTCGATCGCGGTAACCACATGAGCATCTCTTCCATATCAAACTTTGGCATGAAGATGGTTGTGGTGCCGCCAAGCAGCGCGCAGTGCAGCGCGATAAACAAGCCGTGAACGTGGAATATGGGCAGCGCATGCAACAGCACATCTTTATCCTGCCAGCCCCAGGACGCGCGCAGCGCGACCGCATTAGTGCGCAGATTGTCATGACTAAGCATGGCGCCTTTGGAACGGCCCGTGGTGCCCGAGGTGTAGACAATGGCAGCAACGTCTTGGCTTTTGCGAGCGACGATGCCGGTGAAGGGTTCCGTGTGCGCCATCGTCTGTGTGAAGGAGCCCTGGCCTTCTGCATCAAGCGTATGGATGCTTGCACAAGCAACCTCAGTACCCTCGGGATCACACACAAACAGTGCGGCGTCAGCATCGTCCAGAAAGTACTGAACTTCGGCGGAGGTATAAGCCGTATTCAGCGGCACATAGATTGCCCCTACCCTGAGGCAGGCCAAATAAAGGGCGATCGCCTCAGGCGACTTCGCTACCTGTGCAACCACCCGATTGCCAGGCTTTACCCCAGCTCGCAACAAGACGCCGCACGAGCTGCCGATCCGCTCCTCGAGTTCGGCAAAGGTCCAGCCTCCGCCCCGAGAGAAAATAAAACAGGGCCGAGAGGCATTTTCTTCAAACACCGGGTGCAAATCTGCAAAGAAATTACCGCTCAAATCCAGAACTCTTGTCGCTACTACTTAGCCCATCAGTTTAATGGTAAAAAAAGCGGCTGTGGTAAATTAATCTATGCGCTGGAACAGGTAGGAAGAGAAGTGACCAACTATGAGTGAGCAAATTTTGACCTCGCGGCTCAAGCCCAAGAGCCCAGAGTTCATTGCCAACGCGCAAAAGATGCAAATGCAGGTCGACGATCTCAAGAAACAGGTCTCGCTGAGTGCCCAGGGCGGCAACTCAAGCTCCCGGACGCGGCACACCCAACGCGGCAAATTGTTGCCGCGCGATCGAATCGAGCGCCTGCTAGATACCGCCAGTGCCTTCCTCGAGTTCTCCCAGCTCGCAGCTCACGATATGTACGACGATCAGATCTCAGCGGCAGGCATTATTACCGGTATCGGCCGCATCAAGGGCATCGAGTGTGTGGTGGTTGCCAATGATGCGACAGTTAAAGGGGGCACCTACTTTCCCATAACCGTCAAGAAACATTTGCGAGCCCAGGAAATAGCACTTGAAAACGAATTGCCCTGTGTCTACCTGGTCGACTCCGGCGGCGCATTCCTACCCAGTCAGGATGAGGTATTTCCCGACCGCGAGCATTTCGGCCGCATCTTCTATAACCAGGCGCAAATGAGCGCTCGGAATATTCCGCAGATCGCCGTGGTGATGGGCTCCTGCACCGCGGGCGGCGCCTACGTCCCCGCGATGAGCGATGAAGCGATTATTGTGCGCAATCAGGGCACGATATTTTTGGGTGGACCGCCTCTGGTTAAGGCAGCTACCGGCGAAGACATTAATGCAGAAGACCTGGGTGGCGCCGACGTACATGCGCGCACCTCCGGCGTTGTGGATCACTATGCCGAGAATGATGCCCACGCTCTAGACATTGCTCGCCAGGCCGTGGCTCGGCTCAACCGCGAATCACGCACCAAATCAATTTCTTGCGTTAAGTCTGCACCACCGCGATTTGCCGCAGACGAGCTGTACGGAGTGATTCCTACCGACACCAGACAGCCCTTCGATGTACGCGAGGTAATCGCGCGAACGGTAGACGATTCTGCATTTGATGAGTTTAAACCGCTCTACGGCAAAACGCTGGTGTGCGGCTTCGCCAGAATCCACGGCTACCCCGTCGGCATCATTGCCAACAACGGAATTTTGTTTTCAGAATCTTCGCTCAAGGGCGCACACTTTGTGGAGCTGTGCAGTCAACGCAAGATCCCGCTGGTGATGCTGCAGAACATTACCGGTTTTATGGTCGGCTCAAAGTACGAAGCGGGCGGCATCGCCAAAGATGGCGCAAAGCTCGTAACGGCTGTCGCCACCACTAACGTGCCTAAGTTCACCGTGATCATCGGCGGCAGTTTTGGTGCGGGCAACTACGGTATGGCCGGCCGAGCCTATAGCCCCAGGTTCTTATGGATGTGGCCGAACGCTCGCATTTCGGTGATGGGCGGTGAACAGGCCGCACAGGTTCTGGCGCAGGTCCGAGGCGACTCCCTCGCCGCAAAAGGTACACCCTGGTCTTCGGACGAGGCAGAAGAATTTATGGCGCCGATACGCGCCCAATACGAAACTCAGGGCCACCCCTACTACGCGTCAGCCAGACTTTGGGATGACGGTGTGATCGACCCGCAGGATACGCGACAGTGTCTCGCGCTCGGTCTAGCCGCCAGCGCCAACGCGCCAATCGAATCACCGCGCTTCGGCGTGTTCCGGATGTAACTCGCCCGTTAGTCGCAAGTTAGGGTATACCAACAAATGTTAAAGAAAATACTAATCGCCAATCGCGGAGAGATCGCCTGCAGAGTGATCGACACCGCGCAAAGATTGGGCGTTACGACCGTCGCGGTCTATTCGGACTTCGATGCGGGCGCGCGCCACGTAGAGCTTGCTGATGAAGCCGTGCATATTGGTGCGGCACCGGCAGCCGAGAGCTATCTCGACATCGACGCAGTAATCGCCGCGGCAAAATCTTCCGGCGCCCAGGCTATACACCCGGGTTACGGCTTTCTGTCCGAGAACGCCGTATTCGCCAGAGCATGTACTGACGCAGGCCTGGTGTTTATCGGTCCGCCGCCAGAAGCAATAGAGGTGATGGGTTCGAAACAAGCGTCGAAGCAACTTATGGAGGGCGCCGCGGTACCCTTGATACCTGGCTATCACGATTCCGATGAATCTGACGAACGCCTTACCGAGGCCGCAGAGTCGATCGGTTTCCCACTGATGATAAAGGCTTCGGCGGGCGGCGGTGGCAAAGGCATGCGGCGGGTTGACGATGCTGGTGACTTCGCCTCAAACCTCGCAGCGGCGCGTCGTGAAGCGAAGGCGGCTTTTGGTGACGATCGAATACTGCTCGAAAAGATGCTCGTCAATGCACGCCATGTTGAAGTGCAGGTGTTTGCCGACAATCACGGCGGAGCTGTGCACCTATTCGAACGCGACTGTTCCTTGCAACGGCGCCATCAAAAAGTAATAGAAGAAGCACCTGCACCCAATCTTGCAGCCGAAACCAGAGCGGCTATGGGTCAGGCCGCGGTAGCTGCAGCACGCGCGGTTAACTATCGCGGCGCCGGCACCGTAGAGTTCATCATGGACGCGGAACAGAACTTCTTCTTTATGGAGATGAACACGCGGCTGCAAGTGGAGCATCCGGTTACCGAAATGATCACGGGCATCGACCTGGTGGAGTGGCAGCTGCGTGTGGCGGCCAACGAAGCGCTGCCTAAAACGCAAGACCAACTGTCTCAAAACGGCTGGTCTGTGGAGGCGCGGCTATACGCCGAGAATCCCACAAAGAGATTCCTGCCCGCTACCGGCACGCTTGAGCATCTGCAATTTCCAGAGCAGACAGAGGATCTCAGAGTAGAAACCGGGGTCCGCCAGGATGACAGTATTGGTATTTACTACGATCCGATGATCGCCAAGATTGTCGCCTGGGCATCTACCCGTGAAGGCGCGATCGCGCGGTTGGATCGGGCGCTGGGTGAAACCCAGATCTGTGGCCTTGTAACCAATCTCAGTTTTCTGCAGGTGCTACTGCGCGACCCCAACTTCGTAAACGGCACCGCTCACACCCAGTATCTGGACAGCGAGCTCGACGACTTACTCACCAACCTGCCTGCTGCGGATGACCGCATACTGGCCGTTGCCGCGCTCGCCGAATATCAGCACCGAGCGCACCAGTTTGCTGATCTTGATTCGCCCTGGTGTAGTGCCGGCGGCTGGCGCAGCATGACCCATGAACGGCTGCGCATTGCCCTCGCCGCGGGCAGTGATCGCTACGTCGCCGAAATGGAAGCTCGAGCAAATCAGTTCAGCATTTGTATCAACGGCGGAAAAGCCCAGCACTTCGAATTGCAACCAGCCTCTGCAGAGCAACCGCAAGAGCTCTGTTTCAAAGAGCAAGGCATGCGCAGCCAGGCAAGTTTTGCCCGCACAACCAAAGGCGATCTGGCTGTGTTTTACGCAGGCACCACCTACGCCCTGAAGGTCGAGGCTGACTACAACGCAAACAGCGAATCGCAAGCTCTGGGTGGCGCAATGACTGCCCCAATGCCAGGCAACGTAGTTGCCGTGCTGGCTAAAGTTGGAGACAAAGTGCGAGCAGGTGACCCCCTTGTGGTGATTGAGGCCATGAAGATGGAGCACAAGATACTCGCTGCCAGGAGCGGCTCGATTACCGCCCTGCCCTACGCGGCGGGCGACGCGGTAGAGGAGCAGGCCGTACTGGTTGAGATCGGCTAACTCGCACTACCCACTTAATCGTAACAATAGGTAAAGCCTGCTTTAGACCCCGCTATCCGCTGTATAATGGGTTTGTACGGCGCTCGCCCCCCCACACAGCCCCCAGCCCACAGAGAGAGAGACAACTGTGTTCGAATTAGAAAACCTGCAAAACAACATTGTCGCTGTCGCCGGCATTGCGGTCGTTGTCGGCCTACTCATCGGTTGGCTCGCCACCTATTTGTTTATCGGTCGCGGACCGAGCAAGAACGAACTCACGGGAAAGCTCGCCGCTGTTGAAGAAGAATTTGAGACTCATAAAGAAAACGTCGACAAGCACTTCGAAACGACCTCAGAGTTGGTTAATGAACTCACCGAGAGCTATGTGAAGGTGTACAAGCATCTGTCAGAAGGCGCCGAACAGCTCGGCGGCGTGGTTGATATGCGCAACCGACTGACCCTGGACAAAGACGAACAAGATACAACCGACGCCCACACAGACAAGGTCGCGAAAGATGACGGCTCAGATGAACCTGAGGGCAAGGTCATTGAGGGCGCACTAGCCACCGCAACCGTCGCTATGACCGAGGATCCAGACTTCACCGTCTCAGACGCCGCCGTGGAAGAAACACTCACCGAGCTGGAGCAAACCCAAACCACCAGCGAAACCGAATCAGCAAACGCAGAGAAACCAAAAAGTAAAAATGCCCGATCTAAAAAGTCTCGGGCCAAGAGAACCAAAGCCAACAAACACCGATCAAAAGCATGACTAGCCGACCCTTTGCCATAGTGACAGGCGTTGGGCCGGGAACCGGGGCAGCTGTTGTCCGCGAGTTTGCAGCGCAAGGCTACACCGTCGCTATGCTTGCGCGCTCGAGTGAGCGGCTTACAAGCCTTAACGCCGAGATAGCAAATACATTGGTCTGCCCCTGCGACGTCACAGATACACCGGCACTAAATAATCTAGTAAAAGAATTGATGAACACCCATGGCACGCCTCAAGCCGTGGTACACAACGCTGTGGGTGGAGCCTTTGGTGATTTTCTGGATATCGACCCGGAAGTGCTTGAGAAAAATTTTCAGGTCAACACCATGGCGCTTCTGCATCTAGCGCGCGCGGTCGCACCGGCAATGATTGAGGCAGGCAAGGGATCAATACTGGCAACAGGTAATACCTCAGCCTACAGGGGCAAGGCCGCCTTCGCCGGTTTTGCACCAAGCAAAGCAGCCCAGCGCATACTGCTTGAATCGATGGCAAGGCGGCTTGGACCAGAAGGTATTCACGTGGCCTACGTTGCCATTGATGCCGTGATCGACCTGGAGTGGACCCGCAAACGCTGGCCAGATGCTGCCGATGATTTCTTCTGCCAGCCCGCTGACATCGCCTCTGAAGTCTATCGAATCGCCCACCAGCCAAAGTCTGCCTGGACCTTCAACGTTGAGATCCGTCCCCACGGCGAAACCTGGTAGGCAACCCTATCGGTGTTGGGCAGTGATCAACCGTATGTTCAGCAGATGGCTCACCGCCACTACCGTTGCGCCACCGAGTGTCAGCGGAATCTCCAGTGAGCTCGACAGCAAGTGACTCACCCCTAATGTCATCACCACCAATCCAACTACACCTATTGTCAGCGCACTAAATCGCCGGTGCTCCCGATAACCTCGCAGCAGCGCGTAGCCACTCACAGGCACGGCTAATACAAGCAATAACCAGTGTAATAGGCTCGAGTGATCAAACAGCACACCGCCAACAGAGGGCAGCAAGAGCGCAACCAGCGGCAGCGCGGCGCAATGCAGCATGCAAGCACCTGAGAGATAGAGTCCTGTGCGGTCAAATCGAGACATTGGCTAAGGGATAGAGTCCAGGCGCGTCGAATCAAAGTTTTGGGGCCGCGCATAGTAGCAGTGTCGCCTTGAACTTGGCGACTTGGCAGATTTGGGCAGTTGGACGCCTGAAGGGATTTCTCAGATACTAAGGTGCTAGGCACTTTATTGAGGGGAGAGAACAACGCATGAGCGAACTAAAAGGCACCGTCCACTACGAGACACGCGGCAGCATAGCCGTGATGACCATCGACAACCCACCGGTTAATCCCCTCTCCAGCGGCGTACGCCAGGGCTTGCATGACGGCGTTGCGGCAGCACTTGCGGACACAAACGTCGAGGCTGTGGTACTCACGGGCAAGGGGCGTGCCTTCATCGCAGGCGCAGATATCTCCGAATTTGGCAACGCGGTTACAAACGTGCCGCCCTTAGGCGATGTCCTGAAGAGCATGGAGTCGAGCAGCAAACCGATTGTGGCCGCTATTAACGGCACCGCTTTTGGCGGCGGCTTGGAAGTGGCCTTGTGCTGCGACTACCGCGTGGCTTCCCCAGCCGCACCGGTTGGCTTACCCGAAGTTAAACTGGGTCTGCTGCCTGGAGCCGGCGGCACCCAACGGCTGCCAAGGCTGATTGGCGCCGAAAAAGCACTCGGCTTTATTTTATCTGGCGACCCTATCCCCGGCCCCGCGGCGAAAGAACTTGGCATTGTCGACGAAGTGTTCGACGGCGACCTGGTGGCAGCAGCCGTTGGCTTTGCCGAAGATCTGGTTAAGAAAGGCAGTCCAACCCGAAGGATTCGCGACGAGACCGACAAGGTAATGGCTGACCGCGGTAACCCCGATCTGTTTGTTAATGCGCGCAAAAACATGAGCCGCAAACTGCGTGGCCGATTTGCGCCAGAGATGATCGTGCAGTGTGTCGAAGCTGCAGTAAATCTCGACGACTTTGACGCCGGCATGAAAGTTGAGCGCGATTGTTTTGCCAAGTGCCTTGAACATCCTCAACGTGAAGCGCTAATCCATGTGTTCTTCAGCGAGCGCGAAGTCGCCAAGATTCCAGATGTGCCAAAAGATACGCCAAAGAAAGACATTAAAACGGCAGGCGTCATTGGTTGCGGCACCATGGGTGGTGGCATCTCAATGTCTTTCGCAAACGTCGGCATCCCGGTCACCATACTGGAAATGAACCAAGAGGCGCTGGATCGCGGCCTGGGTGTTATTCGCAAGAACTATGAGATTCAGGTTAAACGCGGTCGTATGACCCAGGCCCAGCTCGACAAATGCATGAGCCTGTTAACCGGCACAACCGATTATGCCGGTCTGGGTGATGCCGATGTCATTATCGAAGCCGTGTATGAAAACATCGACGTAAAAGTCGACATCTTTAAAGAGCTTGAAAAGGTAGCAAAGCCAGGCGCCATTATCGCAAGCAACACATCAGGCCTCGATATCGACAAAATGGCAGATGCCACCAGTCGTCCGGAAGACGTTATTGGTTTGCACTTCTTCAGCCCGGCGAACGTCATGCGTCTGCTCGAAGTTGTGCGCGGTGCAAAAACCTCCGCATCTACCATCGCCACCTCTATGTCGCTTGGCAAGACGCTAAAGAAGATCGCTGTGTTATCTGGCAACGCGCCGGGCTTTATCGGCAACCGCATGTTGGGTCAGTACACCCGTCAGGCTGGAGAAATTATTCTGCAGGGTGCCACGCCCTACCAGGTAGACAACGTCATACTTGGCTTTGGTATGCCTATGGGTCCGTTCCAGATGAACGATCTGGTGGGTCTGGATCTGGGTTGGCGTGCTCGCAAGCTATCGAAGATGGCGCCTGAAGACGTGCCTATTACAGCCCGCGTGGCAGACAAGCTGTGCGAGCTCGAACGCTTCGGTCAAAAGAACAATCGAGGGTTCTACATTTACCCAGAAGGCAGCCGCGCGGGACAACCCGACCCAGAAGTGGTGACTATCGTCGAAGAGACTTCCGCGGAACTCGGCATTACGCGCACAGAGATTGACGACGACGAGGTGCTTAAGCGTTGCTTCTATCCGCTCGTTAACGAAGGCGCAAAGTTACTCGAGGAAGGTATTGCCATTCGTCCCTGTGACATCGACATCGTTTACATCAACGGCTACGGTTTTCCAGAAGTCACCGGTGGCCCAATGTTCTGGGCCGACCAGCAAGGGCTGAAAAACGTGTACGAAGACCTGCTCGCGTTTGGCGAGAAGTACGGCGGTCCTGCCTGGGAGCCCGCGCCGCTACTCAAAAAACTCGCCGAGGAAGGCAAGTCATTCGCAGACTACCAGGCAGGCGCATAGACGGTGAACGCGAAACCACCGCAGGCTTCGGTAAGTCCGGCCTCGGTTACGCTCATGGAAGTCAGCCCGCGCGACGGGCTGCAAAACGAGCAGGCAGAACTAACTACCGCGCAAAAACTCACATTAATTGAGCAAGCGCTGGACGCGGGCGTCAAGCGCATCGAAGTCACTAGTTTTGTGCACCCCAAAAAAGTACCGCGCATGGCAGACGCCGAAGCGGTGTGCGCAGGTTTGCCCCAACGCGGTGACGTTCGTTATACCGGCCTCATTCTCAATGATCGAGGTTACCAGCGACTGCTCGCCACCGAAAAACTCGACGAAGCGGGTTTTGTCATTCCTGCAAGCGACACCTTTGGAGAGCGCAATCAGGGTCAGAATGCAGACACTGCCACGGCATCAGCCTGTGCGGTTCTGAAAGACGCCAGAGGCCGGGGGTTTAAAGCCCAGGCCACAATAGCCGTCGCCTTCGGCTGCCCTTTTGAAGGCGATGTTGCGAGTGAGCGCGTTTTGGAGATTGCTCTGCGGCTCGCTGACGAAGCACCCGTCGAGATCGGGCTGGCTGATACCGTGGGTGTGGGCGTTCCAACGCAGGTCACCGACCTGTTTGGTGAACTGCAACATCAGCTAGGGCCAGACATGCCGCTACGCGCGCACTTTCACGACACCCGCAACACTGGCATTGCCAACGCTTGTGCCGCACTGAACGTTGGCGTCGAAACACTCGATGCAAGCATCGGTGGAATCGGTGGCTGCCCGTTCGCGCCAAACGCCACTGGCAACATCGCTTCAGAAGATTTGGTGTACGCGCTTAATCGTATGCAGGTTGAACACGGTACCGACATCGAAAAACTGATAGCAACCGCTGGCTGGCTTGAGCCGCTACTGGATAAAACCGTACCCTCCGCCCTGCTGCGCGCGGGTAACTTCCCCGATCAGGCTTAATTAGACAGAGTTAATGACAGACGAACCCAACACTGGCGCCCTTCAGGGTTTACGCGTACTGGAACTCGGCACGCTGATTGCCGGCCCGTTTTGCGGCCAGCTTATGGGTGACATGGGCGCGGAAGTTATTAAGGTAGAAGCGCCGAAGGTTGGCGACCCGATGCGCGATTGGGGTCGTGGCATAAAGGTATGGTGGCCCCTCATCGCCCGCAATAAAAAGAGCGTCACGCTAAATCTGCGCGAAGCCGAAGGCCAGTCTATGCTCAAGTCTCTGGTCGCCCAGAGCGATATACTGATTGAGAATTTTCGGCCAGGCACCATGGAGAAGTGGGGCCTTGGATTTGAGGCCCTCGCTGAACAAAACCCTGGCCTAATCATGGTGCGCGTTTCAGGCTTTGGCCAAACCGGCCCGTATTCCAAACGCGCAGGCTACGGCTCGGTAGGCGAAGCGATGGGCGGCCTGCGTTACGTCACTGGCGATCCTGATCGCATTCCCGCACGCGCCGGCATATCTATTGGCGATTCTTTGGCGGCCACCTTCGCCTGCGTCGGGGCTCTGTCTGCTCTCCACAACAAACACCAGACCGGCAAAGGCCAGGTGGTTGACTCTGCGATCTACGAAGCCGTGCTGGCCGTTATGGAATCTACGGTATCGGAATACACCGAAGGCGGGTTCATTCGCGAGCGCAGTGGCTCGATATTGCCAAAGACCGCACCCTCTAACGTTTACCCCACCGCAGACGGTGACATGATTGTGATGGGCGCAAATCAGCCCAATACCTTTGCACGATTACTTGAGGCGATGGACCAACCAGATTTGGTTAAAGATCCGAGGTTCGATTCGCACGTGACCCGGGGTGAAAACCAGCAAGCGCTCGACGACATTATTTGCGAATGGACCAAGACGCTGCCTGCTGCCACCCTGCTCGCCACGCTCGAACAACTGGGCGTACCCGCTGGCAAAATCTACCGGGCACCCGACATGCTCGAAGATGAGCAGTTTAGGGCACGTGATTCCATCATAGACGCGAGCAACAAAATGTTTGGCAAACTAAAGATGCAGGGCGTGTTTCCCAAGCTCTCTGCCACACCAGGCAGCGTGCGCTGGACGGGTCCGGAGCTAGGTGAGCACAACGCGGAGGTCTACGGCTCTTTGTTAGGGCTAAGCGACAGCCAGTTAAATGACCTCGAGCAAAACAATCTGATCTAGAGAACATTTATGGCTCGCGCAAAAAAAACGGCTGCAAAG
>CAZFIA010000066.1:0-21202 GCA_964519335.1 uncultured Pseudomonadales bacterium | reverse complement strand
CCGAGGTGCCTACCAGTCGAGGCAAGAAGTAGCTCGAGCCCATATCGCAAGCAGACAGGCCGATGCGTATGAAGGCGGCGTTCATTTTGGCGGACTCGCCTGCGATACGGATATCGGAAGCCAATACAAAGGAGAACCCTCCACCACAGGCAGCGCCGCTAACGAGAGAAATGATGGGTTGGGGGCAGCGTCGCATGCGGATATAGACTTCTGCAAGATAGCCCTGAAATCCCATACCGCCGCCAAATAGGGGTGGCTTTTCACTCGAACGGCGACTAGCCCCCTCTTTGATATCAAGCCCGGCGCAAAATGCCCGCCCCGCGCCGCGCATAACCACTATGCGGGTGTAGCTGTTCTCTGCCAGGCCGCCGTAGTAATCCCGCAGATCGCTCACCATTTGTTCATTGATCGAGTTGAGTGATTCTGGCCGATTGAGGGTCAGCCAGTCGACCTGGCCGCGACGGTCGATGCTTATTGTTTCAAAGGTGGGTACTGCGGGTGGCTGCTGAGGTGAATTCTCACCTTTCGTGTCTGTATTTGTGTTCACTACTTGATCCTTCCTGTTTGGTTTCCAAAATTAGGATGCTGAGACGCGAGCTCCGCTGACCTAAACGTTAACCACCATCTTGCCGACGTTAGCGCCGGTAAACAGTCCGCGAAAAGCCTCGCCTGCTTTGTCGACACCGTCGTGGATAGTCTCTTTGTACTTTACGTCGCCCGAAGCCACCCAGGCACTCATGTCGCGCTGGAAATCACTGCGCATGTTTTCGTAGTGCGACACGATAAAACCTCTTAGCGTCAGGCCCAGGCCGATCGCCATGGCCAGATTGTTTGGACCCGGGCGTGGTTCTGTATCGTTGTACTGCGCTATTGCGCCGCACAGCGCGATGCGACCAAAGGGGCGCATGTGCATAATGGATGCTTCAAGGTGTTCTGCACCAACGTTGTCGAAATACACGTCCAATCCGTCTGGCGCGCCCTCGCGTAGCTGGTTTAGAAGACTGCCGTCGTGGTAATCGAAGCCGTAGTCAAAGCCCAGTTCGTTTGTGAGCAGCTTGACCTTGTCGGCGCTTCCGGCGCTTCCCAGCACGCGGCAACCTTTAAGCTTGCCAATTTGACCCACGATTGATCCTACGGCGCCTGCAGCGCCTGAGACGAACAACGTCTCGCCGTCTTTCAGTTCTCCTGCGCCCAACAAACCAACGTAGGCGGTCATACCGGGCATGCCGAGTACGCCCAGGTAGGCTGAGGCGGGGGCGTCAAGCTTGGGACCAAGATTGGTGATGCCGGTGGTGCCATAGGTCCAGGCCTCGCGCCAGCCGTGCATACTTTCAACGTGATCGCCGACTGCAAAATCGGGGTGCTGGGAGGCCTCCACAACCCCTATGGCATGACCCGTGAGGGTTTCGCCGATCTGGAACGGCGGCACGTAGGACTTGCGATCAACCATCCTGCCGCGCATGTAGGGGTCTACGCTCATGCAGAGGTTGCGAACCTGGATCTGCTCTGGGCCAGGCGCTGCCACCGGCGCATCTACCACCTGAAAATCATCGTCTTTGGGCATACCCACGGGTCGCTTGGCGAGTTGAACGTCTCTTGATGTAGCTGTGGTCATGCGATAATTCCTCTACGATTATTGATGGTCACCTCCCCATAGGGGGTTAGCGATTGTGGACTATGAAATGCCTCTCCTACAATACGAAAGGGCGTTAAACTCCAATCTGTATTTGTCCCTCAGGGTATTTTGGTGGCTGACTCTTCAGTGACAGACTCATCTTCAACAAGTGAATCGACCGGCGCGGCGCTCTTACGCCTGCTAAAACTCGAACGCATCGATCTTGATTTGTTTATGGGTCAAAACGAAAACCGGGGTATGGCTCGGTTGTTTGGCGGCCAGGTACTTTCACAAGCTTTGCGGGCGGCATGTACAACGGTTGAAAACGATCGAGCACCGCATTCAATGCATGGGTACTTTCTACGCGCGGGTGATCCTGACCGGCCGGTGTTGTATGAGGTAGACCGTATTCGTGATGGCCGTAGTTTTACTACCCGCCGAGTGGTTGCTATTCAGGACGGTAAAGCAATCTTTAACATGTCTGTATCGCTGCAAATTGCAGAAGAGGGGATGACGCACGCACAGCAAATGCCTAACGTGCCGCCGCCAGAGGAGCTGGAAAATGATCTGGATCGAGCGGCGGTAGAGCCCGATGACAATCCCCGGCTTAGCCCAGCTGCTCGCAGGGAACGCGCGTTTGAGATGCGCCATGTGATTGCCCCGTGGGAACAGGGTGACAGAATGTTCAGCCCGGTTTGGATGCGCTTTAACGAGACGCTGGGCGAAAATTCAGAGAGTAGCGACAGTGTAGACAATGCGTTGGACTACAGTTTGTTGGCTTACGCGTCTGATGAGGCCCTGGTTTCGACGGCGGCGCTACCGCATATCACGTCCATGCCTCGTTCTGCGTTGATGCTCGCGAGTCTGGATCATGCGCTGTGGATCCATCGCAAGCCCAGCTTTGATGACTGGATTTTGTTTGCCAAACGCACCAGTACAGCGCGCGGAGCTCGAGGATTGTCGCATGCTGAATTTTTCAGCCGCGATGGAGAGCTGCTGGCATCGGTTACTCAGGAAGGACTGCTGAGAATTCGCGATTAGTAGCTTAGGCTCCGAACTTTAAAGCTCAATTCATTGAGTGACGTGATGCCCAATAGTAGTCCGCCGGCGTCATCTGGGAGCGGTAGGTGTGTTGCATCAACGCTGGTTTGATCCCATGTTGGGTCAAATGCGATCCAGTTATTCTCCAGCAACACTTCGTTCCATGCATGCAATGCAAAAGCCGGCGAGTGCTCGCTGGTGTAGGCCAGGCCTATCACGGTGCGAACTGGCAGGCCCAGTGTTCGGCCGAGTGTGGTAAACAACTCTGCGTACTCGTTGCAATCGCCGCGCTGCGAATTGATGACATCCAGCACGTTTTGCATTGTGCTGTGGTGATCGTAGGTAATGTAGTTGTACACGAAGTGGGTTAGTTGCTCGGCCTGTTCAAGCGGCGAAGCTAGCGGCTCAATAGCGAGATTTGCCAATTCGGTAACGGCTGCTGCGCGTAAGGGGTAGCTGAGTTCTTCGCGGGTATAGCGATCGTAGTCGTCGTGCTGAGACAAGCGCGCGGTGGCGGCGTTAGCCCGCAGTAGAGTATCGCCATCCTCAAAGATAGCGCTCTCCCAGTGCCTGACCAGCTCCGTGTTGCCTTCTACCTGAAGTGTCATGGTGCGTAGAGTCTGGTGCCGTTCTATTG
This sequence comes from uncultured Pseudomonadales bacterium, assembly GCA_964519335.1. Lineage (GTDB taxonomy): Bacteria > Pseudomonadota > Gammaproteobacteria > Pseudomonadales > Azotimanducaceae > JALZVT01. Next base: position 17,909 of record CAZFIA010000066.1, on the reverse strand, counting down.
GTTCGTTCAACGGCACCTTGTAGGTTTGTGAGTGAAACACAGGTTCGGGTGCTATAGGTAAATGGTTTGGATCTACGGTTTCTATTTCGAATGTTCCCGCCATGCTGAAGCGCAGCGGTTTGAAATTGTTATCCAGAAACAAACGAGTAGCTTCAAGCGGAGATGATTTTGTAACCTCATAGCCTTCTTCGGAGCGCCCGAGAAGCGTCCAGGTGTCATGCCGCAGGCTCATGCTGTCAAAGTCAATCGAAGAAAAGTTTGCGGGTGTGTCTGTGAGAGCGTTTGGTAGCCATCGCTCGACCGCCAGGTAGTCGCTTAGAAAATGCTGCCAGGACAGCGATTGATCTTGAGTGTTTTGACCTCGACTTACTTTGGCCTCGTAAGTTGCGTCAGATACTCGCGTTACCTCCACCAGATTGGTCATCGCGGCGGTTGTGTCTTGCTGTTCGGCATAGAGCAGCGGATGGGGGGGTACGCCGCTAAAGAGTTTGGTTTCAAAAACCCTCACAGGCTGTCCCTGTGCGAGTTGAAATTCGAGTTGCGAGCTGAAACGGTAGTTACCTTCCGGGTCTCTGAGCGCAGTTTGCACCAATTGACCCACTGGCAAGTGTTTCAGCCGAACGGCGTAAGTGCGTTCACCCAGCCCGGCCGTGGCGAGCGCTGTCCAGGGCGATCGCCATTGCGTGGAAGCGGCGTACACAAAAAGAGCCGTGCAGAGAACAAGAGTAGCAAGTACAAAACGACGTAGCATCAGACTATCTTACGTTGAAACCCCCTTGTTTGGTGGACGGCCTCCAGCGTCCGTGTACACTGCGGCGGATATGGAAAAGAACGATTTTATCCGCAACCGCATCCGCGACGATATCGCAAATAATGCGCTCGAGTACGGCGTGGTAACACGCTTTCCACCGGAGCCCAATGGCTATCTGCACATTGGTCACGCCAAGAGCATCTGCCTGAATTTTGGTGTCGCCAAGGAGTTTGGCGGCCAGACATATCTGCGTTTTGATGACACTAATCCGCTGAAAGAAGATGAGCAGTTTGTTGATGCCATTAAGGACGACATCCGCTGGTTGGGGTTTGACTGGGCGGATCGATTAACCCATGCCTCAGACTATTTTGGTCAGCTCTACGACTTTGCAGTTCAGCTGATCCGCGACGGCAAGGCCTACGTTTGCAGCCTGACGCCTGACGAGATTCGTGAGGGTCGCGGTACGCTCACCGAGCCGGGTGTAGATTCGCCCTACCGAGGCCGCTCGGTTGATGAGAACCTCGATTTGTTTGCGCGGATGAAGGCAGGCGAGTTTTCTGACGGCACGCAGGTGCTGCGGGCCAAAATTGATATGACTTCGCCTAATATCAACATGCGCGACCCGGTGCTGTATCGAATTCGACATGTCACGCATCAGCGGACCGGCGATGATTGGTGCATCTACCCGATGTACGACTACACCCACTGCGTTTGCGACGCACTGGAGCAAATCTCACATTCCCTGTGCACGCTTGAGTTTGAAGATCACCGGCCACTCTACGACTGGGTGCTCGACAGTATCAATTCGAACTACCACCCTCCACAGATTGAGTTCTCTCGGTTAGGCCTTGAGTACACTGTAATGAGTAAGCGATTTCTTGCTCAATTAGTTAGTGACGGTATGGTTTCTGGTTGGGACGATCCGCGTATGCCGACGTTGGCTGGAATGCGCAGGCGTGGCATACCTGCTCCCGCGATACGCGATTTCTGCGATCGCATCGGCGTCACTAAACAAGACAATGTAGTCGAGATGGGTTTGCTCGACTTTTGTGTACGCTCGTGGCTTGAGTCGCGGGTTCCGCGCGGGATGGCAGTACTTGAACCGCTCAAAGTAACGCTTACCAATTATCCCGCAGGAGCAGACGGAGAGTGGGTAGACGGTGTTTGGCACCAACAAAACGAAGCGCTGGGTCAGCGCAAGCTGCATTTCGGACCTGAGCTCTTCATAGAGCGTGGTGACTTTGAAGAAGTACCGCCTAAAAAGTATAAGCGTTTATCGCCGGGTGAGATGGTGCGCTTGCGCTATGGCTATATTATTCGTTGTGATGAGGTGATTAAAAACGGTGCTGGCGAGGTGTGCGAACTGAGATGTAGCTATTTCCCTGACTCAAAAAGCGGCTCTGACACAAGTGGTCTCAAACCCAAAGGTGTAGTGCACTGGGTATCTTCTGGCGTTGGAGTGCAAGCAATCGTGCGGGAGTATGATCGACTGTTCACTGTTACCCAGCCCGATAAGAATGATATGGCCGCCGATCTCAATGCCGATTCACTCAAGGAGTACCAGGCAGTCATTGAGCCCGCGGTTATTGAATCCGCTGAGCGGCGATTTCAGTTTGAACGGCAGGGGTATTATTATCTTGATAAATCGGCCAATCCTGAGTCAGCGAACGCTAACACTCCGGTATTCAATAGAGTGGTTACTTTGCGCGACAGTTACAAACCCGCGAGCTAAATAAGTGGCGATCGAACGGTATCGTGATCCTGAAGAGAACGTTGATGATCGGGTGAAAGACCTGCTTGCTCGAATGAGTGATGCCGAGAAATTGGCGCAACTCAACGCGCAGACTGTGGGTTCCTGGTTGCAGGCAATTGAGGAAGAAACCTCCTCAGATCACGATGACCGGGTGCAAAATATTTCATTGAGTGATGGTATTGGCTTCCTTGATTTGTCATCCCAGGAGTCCATAACCTCGCCCGTGGATGCGGCGGCGCTTGTTAATGAGCTGCAACACAACCTGGTGAGCAACTCCCGGTTGGGTATTCCTGCGCTGATTCATCTTGGGGTTCACTCAAATTCTGATCTAGCCAGCCTGGGTGGCGTTCGTTTTCCCGACGGAATTGGTTTAGCCGCCACGTTCTCGCCGTCAGCGGCGCGCAGTATGGCGCGTGAAATCCGCGATCAACTACGCGCAATAGGAGTTCGATTGGCGCATTCGCCACTGATAGACATAGGACGCGATCCGCGTTGGCAGCGAATAGAATCTAGTATTGGCGAAGACCCTTATCTGGCCGGGCGCATGGGGGTTGCGAGCGTGCGAGGATTGCAGAGCGAGTCTTTGCGTGATGGCGTTGCTGCTATTGCAAAGCACTTTGTAGGTTATGGCTTATCGGTTGGGGGACTTACTCATGCCCCGGTACACCTTGGACGCCGTCAGCTGCGAGAGATATTTGCAGAACCTTTTTCTGCGGCTATCCGAGACGCAGATCTTGCCTGTGTCATGAGCGCCCCTAATTCGATTGATGGCTTACCGGCGAGCGCATCACACGTCCTGCTTACTGAGTTATTGCGTACCAGCCTGGGGTTTGAGGGGCTGGTCGTGTCGGATGAGCAAGCGCTTGCTTTGCTGGTATCGCGACACGGAGTCGCGGCAAGTGAGGCAGATGCAGCCCAGCGTGCTCTTGAGGCGGGTCTGGATGTGGAGTTTCCGCATAGTCAGTGTTTTGACGCACCGCTCACTCGACTGGTCGAAAAGCAAGCGATTGATCTGAAGCTTATTAATCGCGCAGTCCGACGTGTGTTGCGGTTGAAGTTTCGTCTGGGACTATTCGAGGAACCCATGGTCGACGCCGCGCGATCGCAAGCCAGTTTTGCGACGCCCAGCCAGCGCGATCTAGCGCGCAGCTTGGCCACTGCTTCGATGGTGCTGTTGAAAAATTCTGCCCAGGTATTGCCGCTTAACGCTGTGGGTCGAATTAGTCTGATTGGCCCGGCTGCAGGTTCGGTAGCGGACGTTGGTTGGTCGCCCAGACACGGCATTGAGGAGCGTGCCGGATCGACCGCTACAATCCGCTATGCAAAAGGCTGTGACCTGCGCTCAAGAGATGCGCAACTGCTGGACGAAGCAGTGACACTTGCTAATGCTAGTGACACTGTTGTGTTGGTATTGGGAGGAGGAAGTACAGCGCAACCATCCCCAGCTGCTACCGAATCTGAAGCCAGCTCCTTAGGTTCGTCGATGCTGGATTTGCCCTCAGCCCAGCTTGAGTTGTTAACCGCTCTTGCTGATAGCCCAGCTCGAATTATCTGTGTGCTAACAGGGGGTCGAACCTACGCGCTGGAACAGGTTGTCGACCAGGTTGATGCGTTGTTACTGGCCTGGTCGCCGGGTGAACATGGGGGAGCCGCCTTGGCCGATCTACTGTTTGGTGATGCCTCGTTTAGCGGGCGGTTGCCAGTAACCCTGGTGCGGCATGTTGGACAGGTGCCCGCGTACTACAATCGCAAAGCGGGTGGTTTGGATGACGAAAGCGTTGATCCACTATTTCCCTTCGGTTTTGGCCTGTCTTACACCGAGTTCGAGTATCGGGAGCTCACCTGTCCTGAGAGCGTCGACACTCATGGGGTGTTGCGCATAGCGTTTGAGCTCACCAATAGCGGAGGGCGAGATGCAGACGAAGTAGTGCAAATCTATGGCAGAGATCTGGTGGCAAGTGTTGCACGACCCGTTCGCCAGCTCATAGGGTTTAATCGAGTATCGGTGCCGGCGGGTGAAACAGTCGCCTGTGAGTTTCGAATTGATCTTTCGCAGTTTGCCTATTTTGATGAGTCCATGGAGTTTCTAGTGGAACCCGGCGATGTTGAGCTGTTGATCGGTAGTAGCTCCGACGACATTAAACTATCGCAGCGGGTGCGTTTGATGGGTGACCCTCGTGTGCTTAGCCAGCGACAGATAGTAGCCACCCAGGCGACTGCGCCTTGATCAGTAGTTAATGTTCGCGTGAGTTGATGCCCTGGTAATGGATACACTACCTACCGAGAAAGATGTGCATGCCGCGCAGGTCAGGCTAGGCGAGGATGTGCATAAAACCCCTGTGCTTAGCAGCCGCACGCTCGATAGCATGGTAGGGGCGTCGGTCTTTTTCAAATGTGAGAACCTGCAGCGTACAGGCTCTTTCAAGATACGCGGAGCGCTAAACGCAGCGCGAGCCTTTGTCGAAAGTACGGGGGGCGAAGCCTCGGATGAAGTACTTGTTACCCACTCTTCAGGTAATCATGGGGCCGCTCTTGCACTTGCGGGCCAGGAGGTGGGACGCAAGGTTATTGTTGTAGTTCCTGAGAATGCACCAGCGGCGAAAAAGGCCAATATTGCTCGCTATGGCGCCGAGCTTGTGCTGTGTGGCCCAACGATTGCCGATCGCGAAGCCACACTTGCCGGGGTCGTGCGTAACGGCGGCCATGTAGTGCCGCCTTACAACGATCCTCGAGTTATAGGAGGGCAAGGCACTTTGGCGCTAGAATTTGCCGAGCAAATACCTGACCTTGATGAACTTTGGGTACCTGTTGGCGGCGGCGGTATGGCGAGTGGCAGTGTGTTGGCCGTGGGCCAAAAAATTCAGGTACGCGGTGTTGAGCCTGAGCTGGCCGATGATGCCTGGGAATCGCTTGATACCGGAGTGTTAGTTGGGCCGCGCCCGCCGAATACCATCGCTGATGGCTTGCGCGGTTCGCTGGGTGATTTGACCTTTGCGCTACTGAGGAACTACCAACTGCCGATTAGTAGAGTGTCTGAGGCGCAAATCTCTGAAGCGCAGAGATTGTTGATGATGTGCTTAAAGCTCGTAGTGGAGCCTTCTGGCGCTGTGCCTTTCGCTGCACTGCTCCGAAAAAAAACCACCCCAGGCAAACGCCTGGGGCTGGTGATCAGTGGCGGAAACCTCGATCTGTCTTTCTAGTTGACCACCCTGGTGATCTCATTCGACAGTTCGCTTTCGTTCCCCGATTGGTCGTATGCGCTCATGGCCAGATAGTAGGTTCCTGGTTCGACAGGCAGTTCCAGTTGCGTTTGGCTCGGATCGTGAATCGGTCGCGACTGTGAGTATTGACCAGACTCGGTTCCGTAATACAGGGTGTACCCTGCGAGATCGGTGAGCGTAGTTCCGTCGGTGTTGCGTTGGGGTGCTTCCCAGGCAAGCGAAGTACTCTCAACAGTTACAGTGACCATGGCCATAGCGGTCCCTTGAGCGCCGCGGCAGCTAATCATGTACGTGTGATCGCCAGAAGCGTCGTAAGTGAGGTCTATCACCCCTGCAGTGCTTACAGAGCCTTGCCACGCGCCGGACGTTTGGCAGTCCTGGACGTTTTCAGAGCTCCACTCGAGCTGGGTGCCGCCGCCGTTAAGGCTGCTGTTGGCTCTTGCGACAAGCGTAACCATAGGGTCGCCGCTAATTGCGGGTTCCTCTGAAGGAACTTCAACGGGTGCTTCAACCTGTGCAACCTGATCCGGTGGGCTGAATTCTTCGCTGATTGTACTTTGGACAGGCTCCGGTGTTGAGCTTGATGCCTCACCGGATTGATCCGCCACTACTGGTTGCGCTTCTGATGCGCTTGTATCGTCAAGGGCCGAAGCCTGGTTGTTTTTTTCGCCGCAGGCGCTAAGTATTAATGCGAGTGCGAGCGGTCCGCACGCTTTAAGCGTGTGATTTAAGTAATTCATAATGTTTCTCTCCAACGGGCATCCCGAGCCCTGGTGTTACTCAGGCGTCCCGACCCGAGTGAGGTAAACATTACGCATGGTTTTCCGTTTTGCCTGTTAGACAGTTCTCAATATTAACGAGACAAGTAGCCCATGTTGGCCTTTTGTGGTGACCAGTTCACATTGTGTTCGTGGAATCACAACGGTTTCGCCCGAAATTAGCGGTTCATTTACGGTCGGTAGGTATGAGAAAAGGTGCCCACTTGCAGTGTGCGCTGTGCAAGCTTAATCCAGCGACAAAGGTGTGAACGGGTTCCGCTAGGACGAATGATGTCTTCGATTTCAAAGAATTCTGCAGAGCGGTATGGCGATCGCAGCTTGTTCAGTCGCGACTTTATGGCATCCAGATGACCCTCCGGGTCTTCAGCCTGCGCAAGTTCTGCCTTGTAGGCCACCTCAATGCCACCCTCAATGGGTAGAGATCCCCAGTCACCCGATGGCCACGCCATGCGCACGTTGAGAGCACCGGGCTTGCTGTTAGCCGCCCCTGCAACGCCGAAGGCTTTGCGTATCACTACACAACAGAAAGGTGTACTTAGCTGCCCCAGGGCAGCGAGCGCTTGAGAACCCATGCGGATGGTGCCTTCGTTTTCGGAACGCTTGCCGATAAGAAAACCGGGACAGTCTGCAAGATGAATGACCGGTAGATGAAAGGTGCTGGCCAGATCAAGCAGCCTAATCAGTTTCTTGCACGAGTCGCTTGTCCATGCCCCGCCATACACTCTGGGGTTCTCGGCAAAAATCGCAATGGGCACGCCGTCGAGACGAGCAAGGCCTGTAATTATTGATTTGCCCCAATTGCGGCCAATCTCAAAAAAGGAGCCGGTATCGACGATACTTTCTATAACCGGATGCATTTTGTAGACCCGACGCGGATCTCTGGGCACGACGTTATCAAGGGCGAGATCGATGCGGTTCGGATCATCGTCTGAATCTAGGGTTGGTGGCAGCTCATCGACGTGTCCCGGCAGATAGCTCAAGAATTGCCTCGCACGTGCAAACGCTTCTTCTTCTGTATCTACCGCGTCATCTATTGAGCCGTTCTTGGTATGAATGTCAGCGTGGCCAAGCTCTTCTTTGCTTACGTCGCCAAGGCTTGCCCAATCAACCAGTGCCGGACCGGCAATCATCATTTGCGCGCTGCCTCGGACGATGACGCTGTAGTGAGAAGTGGTAACCCTCGCAGCCCCTATGCCGGCGACGGATCCGAGCGCGAGCGAAACCGAGGGTGCAACGCCCAGATGTTGGACTATGGTTTCCCAGCCGCGGACCTGGGGTATGTAGGTGCGACCGGCGGTTTCTATCGTTTTAACAGAACCACCGCCGCCCATGCCGTCGACCAGCCGAACGTGGGGCAGCTTGAGTTCAAGCGCCATCTCTTCAGACATGAGGCGCTTGCCGGCTATTGAGGCATCGGCAGAGCCTCCGCGCACGGTGAAATCGTCACCGGACAGAACTACCGGGCGATTGTCGATCTGTGCGGTGCCAAACACAAAGTTGCTGGGTGTGAAGCTCTCAAGGTCGCCATCGGCATCGTAACTGCCAACTCCAGCGAGTGCGCCAATCTCGTTAAAGCTTTGTGGATCAGCGATGGCCTCAATCCGCTCTCTAACCGTGAGCTTATTAAACTCATGCTGCCTTGCGACTTTTTCAGCGCCGCCCAACTCGTGCGAGAGGGCGGTGCGCTCGTCCAGTTCCTTTAACTCGTCAGCCCATAGACTGGTTTCTTTGTTGTCCGTCATTGGTCTGCCTGTTGTTAGGAAGCTGTCTTTGGGATCTACTGGACTCCCTAGCCGCGTTCACCGGTAAAGGTGGCGTTACCAAAGGCGCCTAGCTTCACGTCTCCGGAAATACTGTCGCCGTCGATAACGGCTGAGAATTCCAGTGTGAGTGGCATGGGCTGAGTAATCGCGGCTTTCCAGCTCAGATTGTTGCCGTCGATGGCACCGTCGGTAATTTCGGTGGCGTCACCGGTTGCCGCGGTCAGTGTGCCTGTAAGGCTGTTGCCGTCAGTGGCGAGTTCCATCGAGCCGTTCTGGGCTCCCATGGGTGTGTTCATTGTTGTGGTCCACTTGCCGTCTGCGCTCATTATTGTGTCCTTAAAAGTGTGAGGTCTGAGTGTAGAGCCTAAGAGCCCTGACTAAAACCTCCGGCCGAAGCTCAGAACCACGTCATGGCTGCGATGCCGTGCGGACAATTCGGCATCTCGCAATTCGAAATCGCCTGTCGACAGGTCACCCAGGTTGCTGTAGCGGTACCGGGCGCCCAGCTGCCAGCGATCATTCAATTGCCGATGCCAGCTCAAGGTAAGATTCCAGGCCAGGTCTCTGGGGGTCTCTTTGGCCTCGAACCGCAGCTCGCCGCGCACGCCGGGTACTTCGCGTTCCAGAAATTCTGACTCGATACGGTTTCGTACCAGGCCGGCCCCCGCATCGATCGCGAACCGGTTTTTGCCCCGCCACCAGTGACGTCCAACCTCGACCGTTACGGACCGCGTTTCGACATCGCTGAACACGTTGGTTACGGTTCGAATGGAAGGTGTGGGGGCTGTCAGGTCCCAATCCGTGCGGTAGCGCCAGGCAAGTGCTAGTCCTAGGTGCCATTTTGCGAAGTCTCGTTCAAATCGCAGGCCAACGCCGGCAACGCCATCATCGAGGCGCCCCTCGCGTAATCTACCGTCGATAAGGCCGATTATTATTTCGCCCGTGCCGATACCCTCGCCCTGGATTTGATCGATGATGGCTGTCCCATAAAAGGGTTCGAGATAGACCGTCCAGTTTCTATTTACAGATGCTGACTCAATGGAACCAGGCTCCAGCTGTGTTTCAGCAATAGCGACCTGGCTTGCGCAGGCGAACGCCAGAAGCAGGTTTTGCGAAAAGGTAAGCACGCGTGCAGTCATCACTGGTATCTTACTGCATAACCCAGGATCAATTTCCTGCCCGTGCTAACTGAATGCTCACCAGGTCGAATTTTTGGTGTCCAAACACAGTAATGAGCGCCTTGAAGAATCGCTAACCGGGTCATCCGAAGGCCACTCCGGCTTGTGGTTGGGCGTTGCCGTGGTGATCACCTTACTGGTTCTAGACTTTTTTTTCGGTGGTTTCACGAAAACCCTTGTTCTCGGCCAGGCCAAAATTGTGGTTATGAGCAATCCTTCCGGGGCGAAGGTAATCGCTGATACGCAACTGCTGGGTACAACCCCGCTTACTGAGGGCAAGCTGCTGCCAGGCAGCTATGTGCTCCGTGTCGAACATCCGCATTTTGAGCCTTCGCGGGAGTCGATAGAGGTTACTCGCGGTGATGTGGTTGAACGATCGGTACAACTGGAGCGAGCCTACGGAACATTGCGGCTGGTGACTAACCCTCGAGGCGCTGCCATTCGATTGAATGGCGAGTTACAAGAGGAAGTAACCCCAGCCACTCTTGAGGGAAAGCCTGCCGGTCTTTACGACGTCGAGCTGTCAATCGAAGGGCGTACACCGGTTCGCGAGCAGCTAGATGTGCAGCGCGGGGCAAGAGCCTCTCTTAACGCCGAACTAAACCGTATACCGATGGCGCAACTGCTAGTAGACCTAACCCCCGCAGATGCGCAAGTTGAACTGCTCGGCACCTCGCTTGCCTATGAACCGAGAATGAAGCTTCCGCCGGGAACCTATGAGTTAAGGGTTACAAAGGAAGGCTATGTCAGTGCGCAGCAAAGCGTTCGACTGTCTCAAGGATCCAGGCGGTTGGCTATCTCTCTTGAACGGGAGCGTGCGCTTCTGAGTGTGACCGTGTCTCCACCGGATGCTCAAGTTAGTGTAACCGCGGACGGTGAGAGCCGAATCTATTCTGAGCCTTTGTCGTTACCGTTGGGCCAGGTCCGTGTTGCTGCCAGCAAACCCGGTTTTCGCCGCGTGACTAAAACCCTGCGGCTCGATTCCAAGGGAGCACAGCTTGCACTCGTGCTTAATGCTTACGAGGTAACACCTGGCCGGAAATTTCGCGACGCGCTCAAAAATGGAGGGCAGGGTCCTGAGCTGGTGGTGTTGGCTGCCGGAAGTTTCCGAATGGGCGACCTGCAGAATAAAGGCGTTGTTGATGAGCGACCGGTTCATAGAGTTGCGCTCGCAGCACCATTTGCGATTGGCGTGCGAGAAGTGAGTCGTGCCGAGTGGGCCATGCAGTTTGCGCAAACGAACGAAGTGAGTGATGCACAACTACCTGTGACAAGCGTAAGCCTAGAGAAGATTGAGGCCTATCTAAGCTGGCTGTCTATCTCCACCGGTGAACGCTATCGACTGCCTAGTGAAGCGCAATGGGAATTTGCTGCTCGAGCTGGGAGTGAGGCGCTCTACGGCACAAATGAGTTGCCACAAGATCTCTGCAGGTACGCAAACGTAGCAGATAAAACTATGGAGAAAAAGTTTGACCACTGGGTTGGAGTGCCTTGTGATGATGGGCATGTTCGATTGGCGCCCACCGGCAGCTTTGCTCCTAATGCCTTTGGCCTGTTCGATATTGTTGGGAACGCCAGCGAATGGGTGGCGGACTGTTGGCACGATAACTACGACGGAGCTCCAAGCGATGGCCGCATCTGGGGTAGCCGTTGCTACGCGTGGGTCTCACGCGGTGGCAGTTGGGACACTGTAGCGGACAACCTGCGTCTAAGCTTCCGCAAGCGCATCACCCGAGAGAAGAAAAGCCTCGGGTTTCGGTTGGTAAGAGACCTGTAGGTTATAAATTGCTAGCCTAGCCTCGGTAGCATCAATGCAAGTACGTCGTCGACGTGTTTTGCTAGATGGATGGTGAGCTCTTTGCGTACTTCGTCGTCAAGTTTCTCTATATCTCTTTCGTTGTCGCTTGGAATGATGAGCTTGCGAATGCCGTGCCTGTGGGCGGCCAACAACTTTTCGCGAACGCCTCCAACTGGCAGCACCCTGCCGTTTAGACTCAACTCACCGGTCATCGCGAAACCAGCCACCGGCTTGTGGCCCGACAGCGCACTTGCGATGGCGGTTGCCATTGTAACCCCCGCTGAAGGTCCGTCTTTTGGCACCGCACCACTTGGAACGTGAATGTGCAGGCCGGGGAGTTTATCGTCCTTAACAGATTTGAACTTAAGACCCCGGTTGGTACTAGTCAGGTGGCTGAGTGCTGCCTTGGCCGACTCTTGCATAACCTTGCCTAGATGGCCGGTGAGCACTAGCTTGCCGGGCTCGTTTATTAGCGTAACTTCTACATACAGCACTTCACCACCGGTGGGTGTCCAGGCGAGACCGGTTGCGACGCCAGATTCTGGCTGACGACGCTCGGTTGCAGAGAATTTTGCCGGACCAAGCAGCTCGGAGAGCGTATTGGGAGTGAACTTGGCGCGATCTTTATCTTCAACTTTTCGACGCGCTTGTTTGCGCGCGAGCGTGCCTAAAACGCGTTCAAGTTCCCGTACCCCAGCTTCGCGCGTGTAGTCGTGAATGATATGAGCCATAGCTTTCACGCCAGGGTTAAACCAGGCTTTGGTAAGACCTGCCTGCTTACGGCTTCGGGGTACCAGATAGCGCGCGGCAATCTGCAGCTTTTCGGCTTCGGTGTAGCCAGGCAACTCAACCAGCTCCATCCGATCAAGCAAAGGCGGTGCGATGCTATCGGTAGAGTTAGCGGTAGTGACAAACATTACCTTTGATAGGTCATAGGGCAGATTCAAGAAGTTATCTCGAAATTCTGCATTTTGTGCGGGATCTAAAATCTCCATCAGTGCCGCACTCGGATCCCCGTGAAAATCTGTCGACAACTTGTCTATTTCGTCGAGCATGATCACGGGGTTGGTTACTTCGGCGTGGCGTAGCGCCTGAATAATGCGACCTGGCATCGCACCGATGTAGGTGCGACGATGACCGCGCAGTTCGGCTTCGTCGTGCAGACCACCCAGGCTCAAACGCTCAAAGGTTCTGCCCATAGCGCGCGCTATAGACTGTCCTAGCGAGGTTTTGCCTACACCTGGTGGGCCAACCAAGCAAAAAATCGGTGCATTGGCTTTTGGGTTTAACTGCATCACTGCAAGCGTTTCTACAATACGGTCTTTCACTTCCTGCAAACCGAAATGATCTTCATCGAGCACCGCTTGTGCGCGAGCAAGATCCAGTTGGTCGTCTGTTGTTTGCTGCCAGGGCAGCTCGGTCAGCAATTCGAGATAGCTACGCCCAACCTGATAGTCAGGGGCGTTCGGTGACATTCGGCCGAGGCGTTTGAGTTCTCGATCTGCTTCTTTGCGAACGGCTTCAGGCAGCTTTGCTTCGTCGAGTAGTGTTTTGAGTTCAGCTAGATCGTCTTCTTCTGACTCGCCCAGTGCAGATTCAATAACTGATTTTTGTTGGCGCAGCACGTGTTCGCGTTGCTGCTGCTCAAGGTCTGTACTTGCTTTTTCTGCGATGGTGCGGCGCAACTGGGTTACCGCTTCTTCGTGCACCAACAGCTTTTGAATCATACGCATTAAACTCAGCGCATCAGGTTGTTCGAGAACCTCTTGCTCAGAGTCAAGGCTGAGATTGGCGAGCGACGCTACTCGATACATCTGGGCTATTGGGTTGGTAATTGAGGCGATTAGCTGGCGGAAGATTTGTTCGCCATTGTCGGAGTCATAAAGCAGAGCGATGGCGTGTGCTATGCGTAAATTTTCGCGGTGGAGCGCTTCGACTTCTGCAATCGGTGGATCGGTGGGCATAGCAGCGTCTGGAAGTTTCTTAAAGTTCGCCGTTAGCCACTTTTCTTTTTGCACAAGCGATTTGAGTTCGATGCGCTCCACGCCTTGCACCACCACCTGCGCGCCTTCGTCTCGTTTCTCTACCCGTGAGACGTTGGCGATAGTGGCTACACGGTGCAGGTCGGTCCAGCCTGGATCATCGAGATCAGGGTCTAACTGCGCAACCGTAATGATCCGGTGATCTGACTCCATGCTCGCGTTAACCGCAGCCATGCTCTTTTCCCGGCCCACCGATAACGGCACTACGAGGTGAGGGAACACCACCGTATTTTTCAGGGGCAATATGGGCAATGCACTCATTCAGGCGACCTTTTCCTTAGTGTTTTGTTCTCTAATTAAATCTGCATCCAGCGCTGCATCGTTGCGCAGTCGTTCGGGGCTGCCGAGTAGTTGTCTGTTCGCACCTATGCGCTTAAACCAATAGTGCAGGCCGACTAGGTCGGTAAAGCCCATACCGCCGTGCACCTCAGTTGCCGTGCGAGCGACGAACTGGCTCACTTCACTCAAATGGGCTTTGGTGTGCAAGGCGTATTGCCTTGAATCCTCAAGCTGCGCATCGGCTGAATATCCCGCGTACCACACCATCGCGCGGCAGGGTTCAAGAGACGCGGCCATTTCTGCACACATGTGCTTAACCGCCTGGAAGGAGGCGATAACTCGATTGAACTGTTCGCGCTGCATAGCGTATGCAACCGCTTGATCGAGCATGGTTTGCGCAGCACCCAGGCTGTCTGCTGCGAGTACCACCCTGCCCCAATCGAGGATGCTTGCGACTTGCTCGGGCGTACAGTTAAGTGGTTCGGCTTCGACGTTATCGAATTTTAGCTCGCCGAGTTTTCGGGTTGCATCAACGGTTTTGAATTCGGCCTGGGTTAAGCCCGATGCACTCGCTTCTACAATATGAAGTTGTCCATTTACGTCAGCAACCAAATAGATGTCTGCATCGAAGTCGATGACAAACATGGAGCGTCCGGTGAGTTTGCCGTTGTTCGCTTCTACTGAAGCGTCTTGTCGGGCACCCGTGAGTTCACTAAGAGCTGCACCCGCGGTGATCTCTCCCGCTGCAAGTTGTGGCAGCCAGCGGTCTTTCTGGTCGTCGCTGCCACCGAGCATCAACGCGCGAGGCACCATCACAACGCTTGCGGCAAAGGGAACTGGCGCAGTCCCGGAGCCGAGCGCTTCGGCGACGAGGGCTGCGTCTAGTAACCCCAGACCTACGCCCGCGTGAGCCTCATCGATTAGGAGCGCGGTTATGCCCATCTGGGCAAGACTTGTTCTTAGTTTCCCTGCGTCGTCGTCACCTGCCGCGTAAGCGCGCACACTGTCGAGGGGATATTGTTCCGTGAGTAGCCGCTTTACGCTGTCTTGCAGCAGGGTTTGTTCTTCAGATAGACCGAATTCCATGATTAAGCCGCCCCCTTCTGGTTTTTAGCTGCCGGTATCTTTGGCTCTTTAGGCATACCCAGTGCGCGTTCACTGATGATGTTCTTTTGGATTTGCGAGGTACCGCCGCCAATGATCAAACCCAGGAAATACATGTATTGATATTGCCAGGAGCCTCCGCCACGCAGGTGTGGGTTGTCTCCAAACGCAAGGCCAATCTCGCCCATGGCGTCGATCGCGAGCGACTCGAGTTCGTGTCGCAGTTCGGTGCCTTGCAGCTTGGTCACCATACCCGCGAGAGGTGAACCCCCGGTTTTGTTGATGCTGTTGGAGAGCAAGCGCAAATCGTTGCACTTGGCGGCCATCACTCGGCCGCTGATCTTCATCAATCGATCTCTAAAGGAAGGTATGTCGATAACGCGTGTGCCATCCACGGTTTCCGTTTCTAACAGTTCGATTAGTCCGTTTAGCCGGTGCTGCATTGCATTGGGATCCGCCAGAGAACCGCGCTCATGCTTGAGTATGGTATTGGCTACTTTCCAACCTTCGCCGCGGGCTCCGACAATCTGACCTTTAGGCACTCGCACGTCGGTAAAAAATACTTCGTTAAAATTTGCGTTGCCTGTCATGTCAACCAGCGGACGAATCTCGATACCCGGCGTATCCATTGAGAACAGGAGAAACGAGATGCCCTGATGTTTGGGTGCATCAGGTTCGGTTCGGACCAGGCAGAAAATCCAGTCGGCCAGATGTGCTGTGCTAGTCCAGATTTTTTGACCGTTAATCACCCATTCGTCGCCATCGAGTACCGCCGCGGTGCGCAGCGCCGCCAGATCGCTTCCCGCACCTGGTTCGGAATACCCCTGACACCAGAGCATTTCACCGTGCAGCGTCGGCTCGATAAACTGCTTTTTTTGTTCCTCTGTCCCGGATTCGAGCAGGGTGGGCACCAGCATGGAGATGCCCTGACCGCCCATGCCTGGATGCATTCGCGCGCGGGCGAATTCTTCGGCGATGATGCGCGATTTTAGAATGTCTGGTTGACCGCCGTGGCCGCCAAATTCAGAGGGAATAGTGCGGGCAAAGTAGCCAGCATCGATCAGCGTTTTTTGCCATGCGATCGCCTCTGGTGACCGTAGCGCCGGATTTTTTGGCGCGCTATCTTTGTGCTGCTCTAAGAAGCTGAGCACCTCTGTGCGGAACGTGTCGTATTCCTTCCCGTATGACAGATCCATTCTCGATCCTCCCCTTTGTGAATCCCGGTCCTGGTGAGCCCCCAGTCTAAGGGACAGCCGAGTATGGTGCCCACTCGCTGTGAGCCTGGCAACTGACGGTCAAGGCAGGCACTAAATGGGTTAAGCTTTTGTGGCTTAGGGGCTAATTTCTGAATGTTTGGGGAGAAAATTATGAAAGACCATACTATTGCGATTCATGCGGGCTACGAGAAGGACGGTACAAACGCCGTCACGGCGCCCATTCACCAAACCGTGGCGTTCGAATTCGATGATGCCCAGCACGGCGCTGACTTATTCGACCTCGCCGTACCGGGTAATATCTATTCGCGAATTATGAACCCAACTTGCGACGTGCTGGAGCAACGCGTTGCCCAGCTCGAAGGGGGGGTGGGTGCGCTTGCTTTGTCGGCCGGTAGCGCTGCTATTCACTACGCCGTGCTTAATCTTGCGAGTGCGGGTGACAACATTGTAACCACGCCGCAGTTGTACGGCGGCACCTACACGCTGTTCGCCCACATGCTGCCCGGTTTAGGTATAGAGGTTCGGTTTGCCGAGGACGATACGCCGGCTGCCATCGACAAACTTATAGATGGGAATACGAAAGCCGTGTTTATGGAAACCATTGGTAATCCGGCGGGCAACATTGTTGATATTGCGGCTATTGCAGAGGTCGCGCACGCGAAGGGGGTTTGCACCATAGCAGACAACACGGTTGCCACTCCTGCACTTCTAAAGCCTATCGAGCACGGCATTGATGTGGTGGTGCACTCGCTGACCAAGTACATGGGGGGGCACGGTACAACGCTTGGCGGCATGATAGTCGACTCGGGGAATTTTCCCTGGGCCGACAACTCCCAGCGTTACCCAGGGCTAACCACCCCTGAGGCGTCTTATCATGGCGTTGTCTATAGCGACGCCCTTGGACCGGCAGCCTACATAGGTCGTGCTAGAACGGTGCCTCTGCGCAATACGGGGGCCTGTCTGTCACCGATGAATGCGTTTCTTTTGTTACAGGGCATAGAAACGATGCCTCTGCGCATGGAGCGCCACTGTGACAATGCTCTAGCGGTAGCTGAGCACCTTAAGAAGCACCCTAAAGTAGACTGGGTTAGCTTTGCGGGCTTGCCAGAGCACGACCATCACGCGCTTGCCCAGAAATATATGGGCGGCAAAGCCTCAGCAATAATGACCTTTGGCGTTAAGGGTGGCTTTGACGCAGGCGTACGCTTTTACGACAAGCTCGAGTTATTCAAGCGGTTGGTGAATATTGGCGATGCAAAATCGCTCGCGTGTCATCCGGCCTCGACCACGCACAGGCAGCTTTCTGAAGAAGAACAGGCGACGGTGGGTGTGCGTCCAGAAATGATCCGACTGTCCGTTGGCATTGAAGGCATCGAAGACATCCTGGCTGATTTAGATCAGGCCCTGCAAGAAGCTTAATTAGACGACTGGCATTGGCTTTTGTATTTACGCCAGACGCGTCAGCTCTTCGCGGCGCACCAGGTGGCGTAAGGTTGTGCCGCGCGCGAAGCGCTCGATCTCCGAGACAATCTGATCGGCAAGGCGTTGAACCTCGCTGCCTATTGACCCAGCGATGTGCGGCGTAAGAAACAAATTGGGCAACTCGAACAATGGTGAGTCTGGCGGCAACACCTCGGGCTCGGTGGTATCGAGCCAGGCGTAGAGTCGGCCGGTGGTTAACTCGTTTGCCAGGGCTTCTTGATCTATCAGAGATCCGCGAGCGGTGTTGATCAGTGTTGCGCCATCTTTTAGCAGCGCAAGTTCCCGCTCGCCCAACATACCTTTTGTATCGTCGAGCAACGGCGCATGCAGTGACACTACATCGCTCTGCGACAGAAGCTCTGATAAGCCGACTTTGTTGGCCTTCATATCGCGCGCTTGTAGAGGGGAGACAAACGGATCGTAGAGCAACACTCTAAAGTCGTAGGGTTTAAGCAACTCGAGTACTTTACGCCCGACGTGGGAGGCGCCAATGATGCCCACTGCTTTTTTGTAGTTGCCCGCGTTAGGGACCTCGTTAGTCC
>CAZFIA010000065.1:0-21254 GCA_964519335.1 uncultured Pseudomonadales bacterium | reverse complement strand
GGCGTTATGGACCGTCTTGGACTGAGCTACGAAGTCATTGCCGCCCGTAACCCGAAGATTGTGTACGGCTGTGTGAGAGGTTTCGGCGATCCTCGAACCGGTGAGAGCCCCTACGCAAGTTGGCCTAGTTTGGACGCAGCTGCGCAGAGCTTCGGCGGATTAGTGCATGCCAATGATGGTTTGGTTACGCCTGCCATTGCCGACGTTTTTCCGGGCACACTCATGGCCCTTGGAATGGTGTCGGCTATTCATCACGCACAGCACTCCGGAAAAGGACAGTTTTTGGATGTCGCCATGTACGACGCGATGCTCTCTTTCCAGAAGAGTGCGGTGGCGCAATATGGTTTTACCGGCAAGCCAAACCCTGCAGGACTGCAGCGCGCAATGACTCTGTACCCCTTCGACTTGTTCCCCGCGAAAGATGGGCGAATCTCATTGGCTGTTGCTCAACCAAGACATTGGGATCTATTGTGCGCAGCCATGGATCGCGGGGACATGATGACCGACAAGCGCTGCGATACAAATGCAGCAAGACTTCAGAATGTAGACTGGGTAGAAGAGCAGATTAAGAAGTGGACCCAGACACACACGCGCGCAGAACTGCTCGAGAAACTGGACGGCAACATTCCGGCGGGGCCCGTACAGAACATGAGCGACATCTATGACGATCCACACGTCGAGGCGCGCGGCATGTTGGAAGCCTGCTCGCCCGGGGGAGAAAATCCAGACATCCGGTTGGCTGCAAATCCCATAAAGTTTAGTGACACTCCAACTGGGCTATTTCATCCGCCGCCTGGTTTGGGCGAACATAATGCCGAAGTGCTCGCAGAATTTGGAATTGACTTGCCAGACTAACGGCCCTGGGGCGAGAAATGAGCGAATTGATAATTGATGACCAGAAGTGCCTGAACTCTAGACAGTGCGCCTATTTGCAGCCAGAGCTGTTGGAGCTCGAACCCATCGTGACTAAGGGCAGTCCAAAAGGTAACCTCATGCCCAAGGCGAACGATGCAATCGAGATGTGCCCGACCTAGGCGATAAGTTTGGTTGATGACTGATAGTAGGAAAGGGTAGCTATGGACGTTCTAGAAGCAATGAACACTTGCACGGCAATGCGTTACTTTAAGGACGAGCCGGTTCCGGAAGAAGTATTGGAGCAAATACTGTTTGCGGCCACTCGTGCGTCTAACCCTGGTAACAGTCAGGGTTGGGAATTTTTGGTGATGGAAGATGCCGATACCAAGGCTCGAGTAGGAAAAAAGGTGTTAGAAGGCATGGCGCCCTTCTTTGCGAATCGCCCAACCAGTGACGATGGAGTTGAAGAGCGCATGTTAAAAGGGGCAGAGCACCTGGCGAACAACTTCGCAACAGTACCCGCCTGGATCGTCGGCATGGCAAGAAAGATCTATCCGCCGCATGATCCACAAGACAGCTTCATGGCTTCGACGATCTATCCAGCAGCGCAGAATATGATCGTGGCAGCACGATCATTGGGGGTTGGCACCTGCTTCACAACCTTTCCTGGCCATGCAGAACCCGAGATTCGTAAGCTCTGCAACGTTCCCGACGATCTGCACATGCTTGTGTATGTTGCTGTAGGTTTTCCCGACCGCGATTTCAAACCTGTCAAACGTAAGCCGCTGGAAGACGTTGTGGTTTGGAATAGGTATTAGAACTACTACCACGTACTTTAGTTATCACCTAGGAACGCAAGTGCTGTCGACCGCCGGTCAGTCAGCAACTTTTCCACAACTGGTAGGGTGAGGTTCGTTAACACAGGGAGTAAAGGCGATGAATCAGTCTGGGATATCTCTCAAAAGCTGTATTGGTTTGCTTGCGGCGATGAGTATTGGTGTAATCGGTGGCTGGCTGCTGCGGTCGAATGTCAGCGATAGCGGCGAAACTCTTGCCGTCTCCTCGCCACTCGAATCAGCTAATCTGGCCAGGTCGAGTCAGGCAGACTTAACCGAGCGTCTCGCTTGTCCGATAACCCCACGCGAAGTGCAGAGCTACGCTTACACACCGGGCATTGCCAGTAGCTTCAGCCTACAAGCCGCTTTTACGAGCATACGATGTCGCTGGATTTGCCGGCCATCGAAGCACTGCTGCAAGCCGCTAATGGCTCGCTTGTAGGCAGAGACTACATCTGGGCGACAACGATGTTGCTTACGCGCTTTACTGAGTTGGATCCCGTTGATGCAATCCGTCAGATCGAGGCGAGTTCCTATCATCAAAAGAGATATTGGTTTCAGAAGGCGTTTGCGACCTATGGCTTCATGAATATAGAGGCCGCGCTCCTCCAGGCATCCAAGCTACCCGTATCTCGCCGTCGCGATGCTCACGCATCGATTTTGAGCGGGATCGAACACCTTGATTATGCCGAACGGAAAAAATATGCAGATCAAACTGGTGTTAACTTGGCTATCGATTTGTCGGGTAGAGACCCGAGGCTCGTTTGGCAACAGGCCCTGGCTATAGAGGATGAAAAGCAGCGAACAAAATCGTTGCGAGCGCTGGCTAATGCCATTGCTCATACAGAAGCTAGGCTTGCTCTGGAACTCGCCGCAGATTTGGCTGTTTCAGCAGGCCAAGACGATGCCTATCTGGTCGAAGGCATTCTCAGGCAATGGACAAAAACAGATGCCAAAGGTGCGCTCTCCTGGTTGCAAAGCCGGCCCGAGGAGCTCAAAGATACAAAACAACAACTGACTATCCTCTCGAGTCTTGCGTCCCAGGATGTTGTGCTTGGCGTCCAGGCAATAGAGCTGTTTCCTATAGAAGAAATAAGCGGTGCTATTGGGGCAGTTGGGTATGAATGGGCGCAGCAAGATGCGACATCAGCGATGCAATGGCTGAGTAAACTAAACCTGAAGAACGATTCGCTAGATGGCTACGCCAACGCCATTGGGCACGCCCTGGGAAACCAGAGCCTGAGCTTCATTGAAACCTGGCAAGACGAGATACCGGAGGAGATCTCGACGACTGCCTTATTCCAGGCGTTGCGCACTGAGGTAGAGGTAAATCCAGCCAATGCGATGGAAATCGTCGAGAAGCAGAGTCAGGCCCGAACGCGTGGCAGCCTCGCTAAGGCGGTAATCTACAACCTCTCGCAGAAAGACCCAGTTGTCGCGGCAGACTGGATAGAGAGCTTAGAATTGGAGCCGACTGATCGCTCAGCATTGTACAAGGGTCTTTTTTCAACGATGGTGTTTCATGACAGCGATGCGGCTTATGCCTTCGCACTCGATATGGAAACGCCCGCTTTGCGTGATGACGCGTTGGTCGCATTGTCTTCTACCAGACAGGTATCGACGCAGCGAATAGAAGAAATATATGAGCTCATCGAGCAACCGATTCAAAAAATGCAAATTGCGTCGGTGCTACATAAGAGAATTGCGGCCGAAGATCCTGCCCGGGCGGCAGAGCTGCGCAGCAATGGTTGGTTGTCGCCGCTGGGAGGTATGGATGGCGACGTACTTCAGGGCTGCCTGGCAGATGCGCTAGATAGCAGGTAGACCTTCCTGCAACCCGCCATACAGACCCTGCTGATCGATTGTTGCTGGTTTTTGAGTGGAAATCAGGTTTGGTAACCTGGTGGTTGAGTCGCTGAGTTTGTGCACTGGTTCCAGCTTCTTGCGCACCGCTAGTCATAGGATGACCGTTTGACCCTTTTTATCTCAAAGGCATAGGCCCATGAAGAAACTACCAGCGTTCTTACTCATTACGGTGCTTGCCCTGGCTACCAGCGGATGCCTCTCAACAGCAGTAGGTGTGGCGGGCTCGGCTGTCAAAGGAACCGTCAAAGTCGGCGCGGGTGTTGCCAAAACCGGCGGCAAAGCCGTTGGCGCAGTGCTTAGCAGCGATAGCAAAAAGGACGAGTCTGAGGACGAATAGTCCATGCCCTTTGCTCCTAAAACACGCCTTCCTTACTCGTCTCCTGTCCGACACTATTCTCTCGACACTGCTCAAATGACATCTCCAATGTGTCCCATTTAGGTAGGCGATGTTGTCCTTATCTTTCGGCGGATCTAGCGCTTTGGCATTGTCTCTGAGCTCACTACCTTTTCAGTTTTTCCAGTGTCGCCGCTGAGCTTTTCTTGACGTCAGCAGCTTGTTTACCTGACTGGCCGCTATCGTTTCCACATGCACTACTAAGCATGATGGCGGATACCAGGATAAGTTGATTCTTCATAGCGTAATTTTCTCCGATATTCACTTAGTCTCTAATCATTTCGCCGGCGTCGGTGCCTGATAGGCGCGTACCGCGAGCGGCTGGCTTGCAAGAACTCGAGTACCAAAGGCTTGATATCTCAGCTCGAAATCACCGGGTATCGGTGGGGCGCGCATCACGAGAGGAGCTCGCTTTCTATGTACCACGCGAGTGATCACGGGTTGCCCGGTTGCCAGACTAACGAGCAAGATCCGGTCTTTGCTGTTGTTGGGACCACTCCATAACACCTCAAAATCTTGTTCCGGCAGTACTTGAGACTCTGCCGTGAGCGTTGCCGTTGCCGGGGTTACATTCACCGTTGTTTCGGCGAGGGTGTTCTTACCCGAGGTTATGTATCGCACCAGATAGTCACCCTGAATCTTTGGCGTATCCAAATCAGTTGGAGATTCGACGCTACGCCGGTGAATCAGTTTAGATTCGATCATCTGGCGACCATCCGGCGAGAATATGGCTAGACGATCGCGTTCGTTCTTGGGTCCAGTCCAGGTGACCGCGAGCTTGGCTCCAGCCATTACAGCCTCTGGCACCTGTATGGTGGCCTGGGCGGCTACAACTTCAATTGTTGTCTCTGCGAGGGTGTTTTTCCCATGGGTGTAGTAGCGCAGAAGGTAACTTCCGGGTTCCTCGGGCGCTTTTACTTCGGTGGGTGACTTGGCGTCGCGTCGATGGACGAACTTTTGTTCGAGCTGTGTCTTGCCGTCCAGTGTGAACACCGATAGCCGGTCGTAGCGATTCTGCGGCCCAATCCAGTTGACGTCGAACTTTGAGCCTGCCGTTATCACGCCCTCTGCAACTGAAACGGATGCTTCTGCGCGAGTTACTGTTATGGCGGCGCTCGCCAGAGTTTTTTTGTCGTGAGTGTAGTAGCGCAGCTGATAGTCGCCGGGTTGTTCGGGTGCCTTCACATCTACGGGTGAAGTGACGTTATCGCGAAACACATAGGTGCGTGTGAGCTCCCGTCTACCGTCGAGGCTAAACACGGAGACCCGGTCGTAGCGATTTTGGGGCCCTTCCCAGTTCACTGAAAACAGTGAACCTGCCTGCACTTGCTGGCTGGCGCTAACGGATGCTGGAGCGATAACTGTTGGTGTCGCCGTTCCGGTTGTAACAACTACGGCTTCAGACAGGGCGGTTCTGAGTTCCGCTGCGTCGTGGGCCAGTAAGAATCGGCCGCCTGTCGCCTCGGCCAAACAACGCAAGCCCTCAGACTTTTCTTCTGGCACGTCAAAACTAATGACGTGGGCGGTGAAATCTATACCTAGCTTTTCAAGTCTTGCGCCCGCTGCGCAGGGATCGAAGCCGCAGGTTTCTTCTCCATCGCTGATCAGAATGATCGAGGCTTTGTTCTCGGTGTACTTTAAATCCTCGGCTGCGGCTGTAACAGCAGCGGTAAGTGGGGTTTTACCCTTTGGAGCGATCTCGCTGACGGCATGACTAAAGGCATCGACGTTAACCGCTGCTGGGTTCAACAGCGTTTCGATATCGTCACAGCTGCCTTTCTCGCGATGTCCGTAGCTCATCAAGCCCAGTTGGTTGTTGCTTGGCCATTCTTGCACCACCGTTCCGACAACCTCGCGAGCAATGGCAATCTTTGTCTTGCCTTCGATCTGTTGCCACATGCTGCCAGAGCCATCGAGGATCAGCATAGATTGCTCGGCGGTCGCTACTTGTGCCACAACCGGCGGGGGAACATCAGCAGGGTCAGCAGGGATAGCGGGTGTAGTTGGCGTTGCGATCGGATCTACTGCTGGCTTTGCAGGTGCATCGGCGCTCACTTCTGAAATCGCGTCTGGCGTTGCGTTCGCGGTAGGTTCGACCGCGGCGTCTGCTGTGACTTCTGTGGTGGTTTCCGCTTTGGCTTCTGGTGAGGGTTGAATCAGTTCAACACCCGCACCTGAATTGTCGGCTTCAGGTTTTATGAGCTCAATTCCTGCTGCCTGTGCACTATCTATTGGCGCAATTCCAAAAAAGAAGGCGCAACAAATGGCAAACGCTAAACTTAGCTGATGAGTGTTCGGTGAGTGGTTGACGATCATGATTGAACCTCCACGTTTTCCTTGGACGAGCCTGTCAGCATGTTCTCCGCCTTTGTCCCCAGCTCACGAAAGCCGGAACTCAGTTTATCAAGCTTCTCAGTCATTGACTGATCGGGTACCTGGCCCTCAGTGACCTTAAAATACACCTGTATGAGTGCATACATTGCGATCGGCTCAAGGAGTGCTTGTTTACATGACCAGGCGAGTAGCAGGGCGATCACGGTCGGCCAAACAGCTGATTCGGCTGGCGTAAGGGTAACTATCATCGCGGCGGGGGCGAGCAGTATTACAAACAGGGCGATGCTGAGCATCCAGGTAAACAACGAAAGCCAGACGGCATTCTTTAACAGGTGCTTGTAGTTCTGTGCGTACAGCACAAGGCCTTCTCGAGCACTGTGCCAACTGTTGTCGCTATCTTTGCGCAAGAGGTAGGCAAGGATCACTTCGTCGGTGAAGGTGAGAGACATTCGGATAACGCGATTTACCAGGCTTATCAAGGAACCAAGATAGGGTATAGGTAGTAACGAGGCTACCGCGGTGATCGTGCCGCCGATGACTCGTAGCGACCCCTTTATAAGTTGGTCTAAGCCAAACAGCACCGATGATTCCGTAAAGCGTTTCTTCACCTCGGCGGTCGCTTGAACCACCATTTCGCGTCCGTCAGGTACCGGCTCGCCATCGTAGATATTCACCAACGCAGAAAGATGACCCGCCTTTACCAGGTACAGCACATACTCGCGTGCCCAGTACAGGAGACCGCTCGCGCCAGCGAAGCCTGCGAAGGCGCCGTAGGCCGCTCCCATTGCGGCATCATCCGAGGCTGAGGTAATCAGGTAGCCCACGGAGCTTCCGGCGCCGGTTGAAACGATGTAAAGAAGCGCTATGCCGAAATACACGGCCATTCTTAGAACGATAAATGGCCAGGTTCGAAGCATGGCTCGAAAGGCCGTAAGCATACTGAAATCCCACATGATCAATCTCGATTAGAGCAGCGCCTTTGGGGGCGGCTTATGCGACATAGCCAGCATGGCGATTGGGTTAGATCAAGGAGTGATGGTGCTGTAACAGTCTCGTTACAAGGTCAAGACCGTGCCGGAATGGGTGCAATTAACGTGATTTGAGTGCCTCTACCCTGTTCGCTGGCCAGTTCCAGTTGCCAACCGTGCTTCTCGACTATTCGCCGAACCAGCGTTAAGCCGATGCCGCTGCCCGCTCGATCGCTAACATCGCGCCCTCGATACAGCTCATCGAACATTTGCTCTTGTTCGTCTTTGGCTACACCCAGGCCCGTGTCTGCAACAGTGAGCCTGACCTTGTCTGCATCTTCGGCGGCACGTAGTTCTATGGTGTCGCCTGCATCGCTGTATTTGGCGGCGTTCTCCAAGAGGTTATACAACGCAAGCTGCAGCAGGTCGCCATCGGCGAGAATGCTGCGAACAGGCCAGGGCGCTGCTGGCAATACAAGAACTAACTCGCGATCGGCAAATACCGGGGCGGCTCTGCAGAGGATCTGCAAGTCCTCGAACAGTCCAGCAACGTCAACCTGTTCTTTAGCAAGTTCTGTGGATTCGAAGGCGGCCAGTTTGCGCAAATCATCGGTAAGTCGTACAAGCCTTGATAGCTGGCCAGAAATGCCATCTATGCTCGAGCGTGCGTCTGGTGAAGTTTCGGTGGCCCGCAGGTTCGCAAGGTTTGCGCTGATGGTGGTTAGTGGATTCTTGAGTTCGTGGTCGAGCCGTTCAGTGAACCGGCGGTGTTCAAGTCGCGCTTGTTCACGCGCATTGTCGCTGGCCTGCTGTTCGCGTCGGCCAGAGTTGGTACCGCTCCACAATCGCCAGAGAAGCAGTGCGCTCAGTAGCGCGCCGCCAAGAAGCAGTACAAAATCGAGTTGCAAGCGAGCCTGTACAAGCGAACCTGCCATATCGCTCGTGCGAACGTATAGCGCGCCTGCACCAGCGATTAACAGCGGAAGTACCGCGAACAGAAATTGATACTTCAGGCGCATACGTTGCTCAATCAGCCTCGGATCCGGAAAGAAATCTATAGCCCTCGGCCGGTATTGTTTCGATGAATCTAGGGTGAGCGCTATCCTCTTTCAGTACTTTGCGTAGTTCGGCGATGCGCGCATCAACGCTGCGAGTGCCGGTCTCAAATCGCCAACCCCACACCGCATCCAATATTCGTTCTCGTGTGAGTAGCTCGTTGGGGTGCAAGAGGAGAAACTCAAGTAGGTGATTTGCGCGCGGTGTGAGTTGAAGGCGTTCGCCGTCTAAAGTAGCGATGCGTGAGTTTCGGTCGAATTTCAAGGTTCCCGCGCTCAGCTCTTGTTGGGTTGCCAGCGTCGCCACGCCGCTCTGACTCCGCCGCAATACAGACTGTATGCGTGCCACTAGCTCATGGGGATCGTAGGGTTTGTTCAGATAGTCATCTGCGCCTTCGCCTAGCGCCATCGCTCGTTCGGTTGCGTTGCCGACTTGAGTTAAGAGAATGATGGGGGTCCAGTTTTCGCTTGCTCGCAACTGCCGCAGTAGCTCTCGACCGTCGATTCCTGGCATGAGCACGTCGAGCACAATGAGATCGGCGTTGAATTCTTTGAGTACCTCTAGTGCCATAGCGCCGTTATCAGCTGTAGCGACCTCATATCCGCTACGACTGAGAAAGGGGGCAATTGCCTCCAGTAGCTGCACTTCATCATCAACGACGAGAATGCGAGGAGTGGAAGACACCTGATTTCTATTAGGATTCATTGGTTGTTGAGCATAACTCATTTAAACCAGCGGGCCGATCCTGACGAGGGCCGGTTGTAGCAGCTGCGCCCTGTGGGCCGAACGGCGGAATTGACTTCTTCGTTCGAGGGTAAGACATTTAGGTGGTGGAAATCGACAGCCAGTCGAATTAGCTTTTAGATATCTGGTGATTTTGCAGAGCGTCTGTGTATGAAAAAGGCTTCAGACAACATTTCCGAAGATGACGTCTTAAAGATGTTACGGAACATCGATGATGACCCCGCGAGCTACGATGCATTGATCGATAACTGGAACCTGATTTTCGATCTCGGGCGTCAGCAGGGCAATGACACTTTCGGCAAGCTGGAAGACGCTGCTTCTTCACACATCCCATCAATAACAGAAGCGGCGTCATCAGCGGCTTCACCGATTGGTTGGCGAGTCGGTCACCTTCTGGAGCAATTTGATAGCCCAGCCTATCTGGTGAAGCAGAACGGCCAGGTTACCGCACAAAATTCCGCTGCATCAAGAACCTATCAGATCGGCCCGAGCGGCTCGCTCGATGCTCTTCCTTTTGCATTGGAACAAGGCGAGTGGATTTCAGACGTGGTGCGCACAAGTCTAAAACCCGGGCGCAACAGCCACGATGCTGTTTTAAGGCGCGCCTTTTCAACCACCAGCGACAGCTCCGTAACCCTGTCAATTGCTCCTTCGATGGCTGCAAAAAGCGGAGAGGGCACAGCATTGGTTTTTGTCATTGACGCGCGCTGGAAAACCGACGCCGCTGAGCTGATCAAACGGGAATTCGATCTAACCAGGGCCGAGAAAGAGCTCTTGATTGCTTTCCTAGACGGGCAGACGACCCAGGACATGGCTGAGGCGCGGCAACGGTCTCATGAAACTATCCGTACTCAGTTTCATAGTCTAATGGTTAAAATGAGCGCTCAGAGCCAAACCGAACTATTACGCAACGCCTTGTCTGTCTCGCAGTTTGTCGATCAAGTTGAGGAGATCGCAGAGGTTGTTCGGCATCCTCACCGCAAGCGTGTAGACATAGTCCGTCCAGGGGGGCGCAGTGTAGAAATTACTATGGCAGGGGATTTAGCTGGAACGCCCCTAGTATTCTTGCAAGACGCGGTGACTTACACCTTCACCGGCAAAGTGGAACAAGTTTTTCGAGACAAGGGCTATTGTGTCTTAAGCATGTGTCGGCCGGGTTATGGCGACACTGATCCACCCCTGGCTGGTGAGCCCTATCTCGAAACATTTGCTGCTGACCTCGATGCCCTGCTCGATCAGCTCGGCCATCGCACCTGTATGCTCCTGTCGGCGGGCACGTCATCTACCTTTATGTTCGGTGCCTCCCAGTACTTTTCCGACCGCATCACTGGTTTAATTCAGTTAGACGCCGCTGTACCACGCTCCTATTTCGATGACATGCACACATCCAGCAGCTGGGCTCAAGGCGCATTGAATGCGGCAGAGAAGCACGGGGTATTGCAGGAATTCGTGATCAAATCCGGTATCCGTGCGTGGAAAAAGATAGGTTCAGCCAGATTCATGCGCGCGCAATTTCGCAATGCGAGTGTTGGCGAGCTAGAACTAGTTACAGAACCAGAAGCGTTGAGAGAATCACAAAGAGCTCTCGACATCGCGACGAAACAGAATCTCGACTACTTAGTCGCCGATACCTTTCGCGCGTTTTCTGACTATAAGGCGGAAGTCGCAGCCACAAAATTGCCCATTCTGGTGATTCATGGCGTAGATGACTCGGTGTTTCCAATCGGCGCTATTCGTGACTTTGCCAAGGATTACGGCGACCGCACAACCTTGATCGAGCTTCCGAATGCTGGCTTTCTTTCGATAAACAAGCACACCGATGTCGTCATGGAGCACATTGCTGAATTCCAGCGAGAAAATTCCTGAATTTTCCAAGATCCCTTCAAGATTAGTACATTTGTGTGATTACAGCCCTCTGACGAATCCCTACCATCTCGCACAATCCGTTTAATGGCGGCTTTTTTACAACGAGTGAGAGAACAGAGGGAGAAGAAGTGTGAGAGCTTACCCAAGCCCGTAGCCCCCGCGAATCTGTAGCAACGCAGAGTCGCTAATTACCAACACACGAATTTTTCGTCACTAACAGTGAGGCCGAGCACCTGCCCGTCTCAATCCAATTTATTCAAGGTATAAAAAATGAAGATCCACACTGGCATATTAGTAATCGCAGCGGCAATCGGCCTGGCGGGCTTGAATGCGCATGCAGAATTCAGAGAAGTTCATGCATTGCAGGCAACCATCGATACCACTCAATCGGTAGAAACCATCTACGCAGAACTGCGCAGTTCGGCCAAAACGGCCTGCAGCAAGATGACCCAACCTGGCCGCGATCACGCAAGAAACGTCCGGATCTGCAGCAAAGAGGTGTTGATAGACTGGATTGATAACTCTGGGTTGGATCTTTTGGTTTCCTACCACGAAGAGCAGATCGGATTGAGCCCTTCGGAATTCCAAATTGCGTCTGGAAAGTAAGATCCGGAATTAGCTCAATTTATGAGAAGCCGCGGCTCTTCACTAAAAAGAAGCCGCAGCGCTTCCCGCTTCTTTGCAACGGGTGACGAGCAGCTCTTCGAGCTGATCAGGACCTAACATGCCGGTAGGCTCGACTTTGCTAAAGCTTATGTCTTCAAAACCGATGAAGCGCGCGATGTGCTGTAAGTACGGGCGGGCGAAGTCTGTTTTGGTACCATCAGATTCTAAGGGAAACCGAACTTCATACGGGCTGCCACTTGAAAGAACGAAGTGAATCGGCTTGCCGGTGATCATGCCGATGTACTCGGCCTGGGCGTTTACGTAGAAGCTCAACCCTGGCTGGCAGACGAGGTCGAAGTAGTGCTTTAGCCGATAGGGTATCGAGAAGTTCCAAATGGGCGAGGAGACCAACACTTTGTCGGCGCTCTTAAGGCGCTCTATTTCTTGAACCACTCCCGCCCACTCACCTTTGGCTTCGATACCTTTACCCCCGGTAACCATGTCCATGATCGCCGCCATCTTTTGGTCCGCACCTTCGCCTGAAAAGTTGGGTAGCTCCACATCAAAAACCGGTAGGTGCTCAATCTCGTCTGCCGGATTGGCCTTCCTATAGGATTCGACAAAGGCATTAGCCACGCGACTTGAAGTAGAGTTTTCTTTGCGTGGACTTGCTTCTATGTAAAGGAGTTTCATGTCTATTTTTCAGGCGTTTCAGAGTGATCGAGCATTGAACGACCTATTTCGCCATAGTGGCGGTCTTTCGAAAAAACCACGTGGTTCGATGCGATCGACACATCGCGTACTGCTCGTTGAACGGGATTATCTAGAAAACCACCACTGGCGCCGGAAGCATCTGCGATCTGCAGCGCGGCGTCTTTGCAGGTGTGTACAGCATAAGATTGGCGAGATAGCCAAAGCGCACGTTCTTCCGGTGTGGCCTTGTTTCGCTTGTCCATCACGTCGTGCAATACGGTTCGCATTAGGAGTTCCGCTGTTTCCAGCTTCAGGGATACCTCGCCGAGCATTTTTGTGACATCTGATTGAGGTTGACCGGATCGCAACACGTTGTTTTTTAGCTTCGCGCTCATCTGTTGGGAAAAGTCCGCGAGAGCCGACTGCGCAGCGCCAAGAATAGGCAAGCCGGCGGCAAACCCAAGCACCGGCATAAGCGGCGTGCTGTAGAGAGGACCAGTGTGGCGTTCCGCGATGCCTGTTGTGTTGTCGAGAATGCTCATGAAAGGGACTGCTCTTTCTGCCGGTATGAAGACGTCGTCAACCTTAAAGTCCCACGAGCCTGTTGCGCACATGCCTGTTGTAAACCAGGTATCTATAGGCTCTACGTCTTCGATGGGCATAAGAAAGAAAGTCGGTGTTGGCACATCGTCCGCCACGACAACGCCGCCGGCCAGAACCCAGTCGCTCAGCAGAATGCCTGTGCCCCATTGCCACTGTCCGCTGAGTCGGTAACCCCCCTCAACAACCTTAGCGCTACCTGCACCCACATTTAGCGTTGCTGGTGCCAGCGCATAGTTGGACTCCGCGTACACGGTTTTGCAGACTTCTTCGGGGAAGTTGAGAAGCCACAAATTGTGTTCAATCAGAAAACCTGTGATCCAGGCCATTGAGGCATCAGCGCGTGCCATTGTAAGAACCGTTTCGAAAAAGGTATCCAGGTCTTCCTCAGATCCCCCGTAAGCCTTCGGCACCATCATTGCGTACAGACCGCTGTCTTCTACGGCTTTACTAACGCGCTCCAATGGTCTGCGGGCGAGCTCTGCTTCTCTTGCAGTTTCTCGAAAGAGGGAGGCTAGCGTTTCAGCTTTTTCTATAGAAGTAGGCATGGTGCTTCTACTTCTGTTCACAGTCCATTGGGGCTTGGCGGTGCACTCTCGACACTGTTAAGAATCGCTTCATCAGGAGCGGCGATAATTGTTTCCCATACGCCATCGGGGTAGTTCATCTGAGGCTTGTCAGGCTTAACGCCGGGATTTGGCACGGCCTCGCCGTCATTGGTGTACTCGGCAGGTGACATGTATCGCGCAAGCTCATCTTTATCGATGCCGGCTAAAGCGACAACCTCCGGGTCAATCCAGGTGCCTTTTGAATCGAGCGGCGCGTCGGCTGCACCACTGGTAGATACTTCCAGCGATAGATGCTCAAGACCAGCGAAGTAGATGGAATGACACATGCCGTGGTTCATGGGTCCCATGACATTGATGCCGCGAGAGCGAATCCGATCGCGCATTGCCAGAAGTTCTTCGAGGCTATCGACGTTGAAAGCGATGTGTTGCATGGTGCCTGGTGCAGATGCTTCGCCGGCATTGCCGGAGTGTGTCTGCCCTAATACGGTCTCAATGCCTTTGTTGTCTTCCTTAAACACGAAGGCAACCGACTCTTCGCCCATTTTCATGAAACTGTGAAAGGTGTTTTCAACGCCATGCATCCAATACATGGCAACCAGTTCCATTCCGAGTACGTCAGAAAAGTACTCGATCTGTGCTTTCATATCGCCGGTTGAAATAGCGACGTGGTGAAGTCCATTGGGTTGGGTCATCTTGTTTCTCCCTAATTTCTGTTTAGGTACTGGTTTCGGTTATTCGATTCGATCTACTTGATAATGTCAGTGCAAAGTTCGAGTTCCGCTTCAGAAGACGGCCTGTGTCTAACCTGGCCGCTGCTTTCTAGTTTGCGTATGGCTTCGCGTAGGGTTGGTTGGGTAACAGCCAGTTGTTCCGCCAGATAATGTTCGCCAGGCAGCAGACCGCCTGGCTCCAATTTTCTGTCCAAGATCATCTCTTCGATGGTGGTCGCTGCCATGAGATAGGCAGGTACTCTCTTTAGGCGTTCAAACTGCATGCGTACTCCGCCTGTGGACTTTGCCGGCAAAATTTGCGGCGATGATTCCTGATATGTACTACTGTACTAGAATTGGACGATCGTGACTTGAGATTAGACCATGCTGTCTTGCTCTAGCAAGCGGTTTTCGACGGCGAGACAGCTTAGAAAAGATGACTAACAGTGTATCTAGTTTGGACTTTCGTTGGGATGTATCCGAGCAATTTAACTTTCCCACAGGACAACCCGCATGAGTGTCATTCTAAGCCAGACAGACAATGGTGTAACGACGGTTACGCTTAACCGGCCCGATCATTTAAACGCGCTTTCAATGGAGCTGCGAAGCGCGCTAGCGAAGGAGTTCTGTAGACTTGCGACCGACGACACAACTCAGGTGATCATCCTCACCGGTTCGGGCAGAGCATTTACAGCTGGTTTGGACCTAAAAGAGTTGGCCCAAACTGGCTTGAGGAGTGAGGGCGCCAAGGGTCCAAATCTCCATGACGCCATTAAGAATGTGGGCAAACCGCTCATTGGGGCCATTAATGGTTTTGCGGTTACGGGCGGTTTTGAAATTGCCTTAATGTGCGACATTTTGGTTGCCTCAGAACACGCCAAGTTTGCGGACACCCATGTTCGTATGGGCGTGGTGCCCGGCTGGGGATTGAGTCAGCGTTTATCGAGGCTCATAGGCGCATCCCGTGCGCGCGAACTGAGCTTTACCGGCAAATACCTTGATGCGGTTACTGCGGAACGGTGGGGGTTAGTAAACCGGGTACTAAGTGCAGATGAACTCATGCCTCACGCCATGGAACTCGCCCGGGAAATCCAGTTGGCTGATCGCGCCACCCTTG
Organism: uncultured Pseudomonadales bacterium; assembly: GCA_964519335.1. Lineage (GTDB taxonomy): Bacteria > Pseudomonadota > Gammaproteobacteria > Pseudomonadales > Azotimanducaceae > JALZVT01. The sequence goes on along the minus strand of CAZFIA010000065.1, from coordinate 6,040 downwards.
AGGCGGTGCAACATCTTATTGATTACTCGCTCGATCATGGGTTAGAAGATGGGCTCACTCATGAAAATATACTCAGTACTGAATACGCACAGAATGTAAGCAAGGCAGCACTTGAAGAGCGTAGAGGAACCGTCATTGATTCAGGTCGCAAACAGAACTGATCTCGCGCAGGGATGCACAGATGATGAACAAGCCCGATAAGCCCTCTGCGTTTCCTCCAATGGCTAGTTCAGCGACAGAGGCGATTGAACAGCTGCAGCACTACGGCATTGCGCTGCTTCCTGAGCTTTTAGCCGGTGACGAACTGCAGGTAGCTCGCGAAGCGGTTTATGTCGGCCCGGAAGAAGACGCAAGAGAAGGCCGAAGCGCTGATAGTTTTGTGTTGGATTACGGCGAAGGCAATGTCCGCGTGTGGAATCTACTTAGCCGCGGGTCTGTCTTCTGCGACATGGTTGAACACCCATTTGCGATGGAAATTCTTACGGCACTGATCGGTTGGCCGGCGATACTGGGTAACTTCTCTGCCAATATTGCGCAACCCGGAAGCCAGGGTGGGGCCTTACACGCAGATCAGCTGTTTGTTCCGATGCCCTGGCCCGCAGAGCCACAGGGCATAAACTTTGCCTGGTTGCTCGATGACTTCACCGCAGATAATGGTGCCACGGAAGTTGTGCTTGGTAGTCACGCGCGAACCGACCCTTCCGAAAAGCCGGCGGCAGCCCCGGAGCCTCTAATTGCTCCAGCCGGCACGGTTGTCGCCTTCGAGAGCCGGGTATGGCATCGAACGGGAAATAATCGATCAGATCATCCTCGTGCAGCGGCGTTTGCCTGGTACCCAAAACCGATCTACCGTACACAGGAAAACTGGTTCTTAACCCTGGACGATGACGTCCTGGAAGGTGCTTCAGACACACTGCTTACGCTGCTGGGTTATCGCACCAAGGGACTGGGCCTGGTTTATGGAGGCTCGCCGCGCTAAGGCATGTACTCAAGGGGTACTACCGGGTTTACACCGCCACAGGTGCTCATGCGCGCGTAATCCTTCTTAGAGAGGCTGTAGCTCAATTGGTTTCGTTTTGGTGCCATAGTGCGCCTACAATGTACAGAGCAGTAAAACCGGGTACCATTCTGTTGCGGTTCTAGTAGTTGTGAGTGAATTCTTCCTTTGTTAAACCTCAATGCACATGCCCGCGTGTTTTTCGCAGCCGCTTTACTGTCATAGGTATTGCGTACGCTTGTGCCGGCTGGCTTTATGCTGGCCGCTGTGAGCGACGGTTGGTTCTTGAAGTGGTGCCCCGATGGATTTAGCACCGAGACAATGATGGCCGTTTTAGGCCACTCCCACCATCACGGCGAAACGGAATCTGACGGAGAAGCATCGTTCTGTGAACTCGGGGGCTACTCAGTAGAATCTGCAGTTGCTAGCTTGTCGTCCGTTACCTTCGAGACGTCTGAATTGATCGGTAGGGTGCGACGCACTGGCCCTCTATTTGACTCTTACCTGAGTTTTCCTTTCAATCGCGGGCTCCACCGCACGCTGATTCCTGCATTTACATAGTTTGAGTTTGGTTGTTGCGGCGACTAGCGCGTTTGCGTGCTAGCTGCTGCGTTCAGCTTGTCTGTTTTTCGAATTAGTATTGGAAGTAATTATGAGAATTTTGGCTAGTGGGCTAGTGGTTGGGTTTGTATTGATGTGTGGGAGCCACCCCTCGATATTGGCGTGGTTCTTTACGATGGCGCCGAACCACTTGATGTCTTTGGCCCCATAGAAATGTGGATGAATGCCGGCCCCGACAACGTTCGTGTGCATCTGATTGCTGAGGAGAAACGGCCGATTGTGCTTACGACCACAAGTTATCCGAAACATCTCGCGCCGAAAGTAGAGGCGCAATACGATTTCGAAACCGTCCCTGAGCTGGACGTACTTATGGTGCCGGGTGGAATAGGTACTCTGGTAGAAGTTGATAACCCCAGGATGATTGCTTTTCTAAAGGAGCAGGCCGGCAAGGTTGCGGTCGCGACTTCGGTGTGTACCGGCTCTGCACTTTATGCGAAAGCCGGTTTGCTTGAGAACGTCAAAGCCACGGGTAACAAGGTGTTCTTTGACTATCTGGTAAGCCAGGGGCCTGCTGACTGGCAGCAGGAAGCTAGATGGGTAGAGTCAGGGCGCTTTTTTGGAACTGATCTGGCACGTTTGATTGCGCGTTCTACGGAGTACGAGTGGAACGAAGACTCAGAGCGAGATCCTTTTGTTCAGTACTTAAACCGTGCCGTACCCTCCGTGGATCGGCTGCGTGCGGACTTTATCAAAGCGCAGTAGTTGCAAGGCGTCGCTGCCCAAACCGGATTAAGCCGATTCGCCCAGTATCAAGTCTCGTAGGCCATGACTTGAGAGCACTTCAATCCAGTATCCGTCTGGATCCTTAACAAAGGCGAGGCCTTTCATGTTGCCTTCGTCTGGCCGTTTCACGAACTCAACACCAAGCGATTCAAAGCGCTCACAGGCTGCGTAAACGTCAGGTACAGAAATACCAATGTGACCAAACCCGCGCGGTTCATCGTTGCCGTTGTGGTAAACCGTTTCCGGACTCTCTTCGGTCCCGTGGTTGTGGGTGAGCTCAAGCAACGCGGGCTGTTCAAACAACCACTTTGCGCGAACGGCGGGATCTTCAGGCACCGGTTCGGTTGGATAGCCCATGAAGTACAACGAAAATTGCATCTCTGGAAAATCGAATTTCTCAATGAGTTGCATACCCAAAACGTCTCTATAAAAAGCAACCGACTGCTCAGGATCCTTGATGCGTAGCATCGTCTGATTCATCACAAAGCCCTGGGCGTGGCGTGCTTCCTGATTCATCGAGGATACACCTGGCTAGGTGGTTGCTTCGGCAGACACGGCCAAGGTGGTATCGGAGCCTGCGTTCGCCGCCGCTTTGATTCGTTCGAGTTCTTCCCAACCCAGATAGCTGGTAATGCCATTGTCATCGAAGAACAGCACCGGACCCTCGCAAATAAACAGATAGGTGGTGTCTTCAAGCGCCTCTGTAGCACCGTGCAACACGCCATTGGGTTCGTAGTCGTAGTCGCCCGCATTGAGGATGCCGTCGCGCACTTTTAGTTTGCCCGTCAACACGTAGGTGTGAGCATCTGAAAGGTGTTTGTGCGGACCGGCAACGTAGCCCTTTGCCCACTTGAACAATGCCACCCAGCGCCCGGTTTCAGCACCCGTCCACAGTACTTTCATCCATGCTTTACCCGGCTCGGTTTCAATCCAGGGCTCGTCCGATCGCACGATGATGTCGGCGAGTTGGTCGTTGATGGGGTTTAGATCTTGCATGGGCATCGGCGCGCTTCCTTTTGTCTGGGTGATGGATCAGTAAGGCGCCAGAAATCGTAGCTACGACTAGCGCCACGAGAAACTAAACAAACTCGACAGATGAGCTGTCGAGTTCGCATGTTATTGCAATTTAAAACCGCAAAGCAAGTTCGACGAAGCCCTGAATGCCTCGGCTTACGCCAACCAACTGGTCATCGCCATCCCCTGGTCGGAATGGGGCAGGTCCTGCGAAAGTCAGGAACTGTTCGTCGCTCAGGTTTCGGCCGATGAACGACAGACGCCAACTCTCTCCCGAATATCCGCGCAAATGATAATGTGCACCAGATCCTGAAGCTAAACAATCTCGTACGGGATAGCAACAAATATAGCTTTATGCGCCTTCTCCAGCTACCGCGGCACCGAAATTGGGCGGCCGGAGCCGGTACCTGGGCTCATTCAAGACGATCAGCAAGGCGCGAGACCTGGGGGAGAGTCCGCGGTCTAACACCTGGATGTTAGAATGGATGCACCAGTCGGCGAGAGTAGGCGCGCCATGTACCAGTTTCAGCCTTTTTTGGAATTTGCTGCCGTTAGTTATTCGAAGTTGCTCCTCGCAGCGACACTGGTTCTCTACAGCGTCGCATCCGTTGCGGCTGGGAATGTCAAACTCGCCCGTGCTGCCGTAGAGCGGACGCTTGCTAAAGTTACCTACGACGGCTCGTATCGATCGATTGACTATCCAGGTGGCGATGTGCCCGATCACATTGGCGTATGTACCGACCTGGTTATTCGCTCATACCGAACCCTCAACGTTGATCTGCAGGTTCTAGTACACGAGGATATCCGAAGCAACTTTGATGCCTATCCAGAAATCTGGGGGCTGACGAAGCCGGATCCAAACATCGATCATCGGCGCGTTCCCAACCTCGAAACGTTCTTCGAACGCAACGGTCGTTCTTTTGAACCATCAACAAACGCCGGTCAATATGCTCCAGGCGATATTGTTTCCTGGAGGTTGAGCAACGCACTGCCACACATTGGCGTAGTAAGCCCGAACAAAGTGCCAGGCACCGATAGGCACTTCGTTATTCACAACATTGGCAGAGGTCCTAAGGAAGAAGATGTGTTGTTTAGGTACGCCCTTCACGGACACTACCGGTTCTTGTCGCCGGGCAATCAACTTTTGCCCGACTCGAATTAGCTGCCCTCTCGAACTAGCTGCACTATGAAGGTGCACACTGGCTTGTTGGTTGTAAACTATTTCCAGTTTTCATCCTTTGCACCAATTTTCTTTGCAAGAATTTGGCCGCTGGCGGTAAAGTGAGCAGCCGTAGTTGGTAGCCGCTGCTCATAACAAGAAGAAGTTCCTTGGCCGTTCGATCCTGCACTATTCTTCGCGCTTTTTGTTTCGTTACCCGACTGCGCCTGTTGCTGGTTCTGTCAGTGATCGCCCCGAATGCCAATGCTGATATCAATGCCAACAACGATCACGTATTGGCTACCGAGCTAGCGCCATTGATCGAGCTGAGCCTGGACTACGGTCATCGCTCGATTGAAGAACGACGCGCTGTCATCGAACAGGCCTATGAGTTGCTTGAGCAATCTTCCTCGCCGCTGGTGCACGAGCGTTCCAGTATCGATCTGGCTTTCAGCTATTTACACTACGAGCTTGGTGAAATCGACACGGCTCTGGCTCGCCTCGAGGTCATTCACGCGCGCATCGATCAGATTAGCGAGCCCGACTTGTACATCCGCTCTACGGGTTTAAAAGCCGGTCTGTTAACAACCCTTGGACGTACAGATGAGGGACTGATAATTCTGGAAGCGTTGCTGGCGCTCGATCTACCGCCGGATCCAGCTAATCGGATCGAGTATGCACGTGTAAACTACGCCAATACCCTCGTTGACGTGGGTCGCACCCTCGAAGCCAGCCAGGCTTATGAAGCGGTGGCTGTGGCTGCAGAACGGTCTGGAGATTTTGTTCTCGCGCTTGCAGCGGGTACCAACTATGTTGCTCTGCTGCAAGATCAAGGGCTGTTTGCGGAAGCGCAGTACTGGATCAACCGGCTCGGTCCGGCAATGTCTCGGCTACCCAACTCGTTTGGCACGGCATCACTCGAACTAGTCGAAACGGAGCTGCAGTTGCGGCGGGGAGAGGTAGAGGGTGCGCTGGCGAAAATCGAGCGCTTCTCAGAAAATTCGGAAGATTATGCTGAGATCATTGTCGGTCAAAGTCAGAGACTCTATGCGAATGTGTTGCGCGCTGCAGGCCGACTGAAAGAAGCGTTGTCAGCGGGACAGGCAGCGCTCGATATACTCAACCAATACCCGCTCGAAAAATTTGAAACGCATGTTGCGATTACTCGCACCCTGATGGAGATGGGAGATTACGACGCGGCAAAAATACACCTGGATACGCTCGAACAGATCGAGGTGACAAAGCCTTCGAACATCGCGCAAGTTCATCAGCTTTGTCTAGAATACGCCTTGCGTACAGGTGACGTTGCCAAGGCAGAAATGGCCTTCGACGATTATGCCATTTCCCGCCGTTCACTTACCGAATTCGAAGACAGCCGCAAGATCGACTTCTATGAGCAGAAGCTACGTACTCAACGTAGCGAAATGGAGTTGCAGATTTTCGAGAAATCCAGTCGAGAGCGGCGCAACATGCTGATAGGTGCGGTTAGCCTTATTGCGCTTACGGCAATTGGTCTTGTATTACTT